>CADCWG010000087.1 GCA_902806335.1 uncultured Thermomicrobiales bacterium
CGGGGTCGGCGGTCGGCGGCCTGCTCGGGGCGCTGGTGGCCATCCCGCTCGCCGGGGCGCTGCGGGTCGTCGTCGTCCGGGTGCTCGCCCCCGCCCAGCGGAGTTGGGCGGGCTCGCCCGGCGATGCTCCGGACGCGCCGAACGACCAATCGGGTACGCCCGACGACGGGCTTGGCAATCGGGGGGACCCACCCGACGGCTCGGCCGCCGCCGAGCGCGGTGCAGATGGCCGGACAACACCAGGGAGCGTACCCGCCGCCGGGTGACCGTCGGCGCCGTACTCGACCTAACGGAGGGGGTGCGCCGCGTGGAGGTGTTCGGGATCCGGCTCGTCGGGGTGACCGCCGAGAACGGCCAGAAGCTGCTGCTGACGGCCGCCTTCGTGGCCGTCGTCTGGGTGCTGCGGCGAGCACTTTCTGCCCTGGCGCGGGCCGCCCTCGGGCCCGGCCGCGACGAGCGGGCACGCTTCTGGGCACGCCAGACTATCAACCTCAGCACGACCGTGATCCTGATCCTGGGCGTCCTCTCGGTCTGGTTCGACGACCCGACGCGGGCGGCGACCGCCCTCGGGCTGGTCACGGCCGGCCTCGCGTTCGCGCTCCAGCGGGTGGTGACCGCGGTGGCGGGCTACTTCGTCATCCTGCGCGGCAGCAACTTCACGGTCGGGGACCGGATCACGATGGGCGGGGTGCGCGGCGACGTGATCAACCTCGGCCTAATCCAGACCACCATCATGGAGATGGGGCAGCCGCCGGCGGCGCAGGGGGCGGACCCGGCGGTCTGGGTCCGCAGCCGCCAGCACACCGGGCGGGTGGTCACCGTCACCAACGACAAGATCTTCGACGAGCCGATCTACAACTACACCCGCGAGTTCCCGTACATTTGGGAAGAGCTCTCCCTCCCGATCCCCTACGCCGCCGACCGCGACCGCGCCGAGCGGATCCTGCTCGCGGCCGCCCAACGCCACACCGCCGAGATCCAGGAGGCCAGCCGGGGCGCCCTCGCCGCGGTCGGGGCTCGGTACGCCGTCCGGCTCCCCGGGGCTGAGCCGAGGGTGTACTACCGGCTCACCGACAACTGGCTCGAGCTCACGGTCCGGTTCGTGACCGAGGCGCGTGGGGCGCGCGATGTTAAGGATATGATGGGCCGGCAGATCCTCGCGGCGCTCGACGAGGCGGGGATCGGCCTCGCCTCGGCGACGTTCGAGATCGTCGGGCTCCCCGAGTTGCGCGTCCGCGTCGAGTCGTCGGTCGACGGGCCCCCGGGGCGGGACCAGGGGTAGCGTGGGAAGAGGCGGCGTGAACGGGTGGGGCAAGACCGGGGAGGGGAGCGGGACCGGCACCCGGGCCACCGAGGTCGACAGAGCGGCATCGGAAGGAAACGAGCGGGACGGGCGGGGCGACGCCGAACCGGTATCGCTCCGCGACGAGGTCAGCAACATCCTGGAAGAGGCCCGGATGATCCTGCCGGGCACGCAGACCCTGTTCGGGTTCCAACTGGTCGTGGTCTTCAATGCGACGTTCCAGGACCGGCTCTCGGCGCGCGAGCAAGGCCTCCACCTGGCGGCCACCGCCCTCGTCGCGGTGGCGACCGCCCTGCTGCTGACGCCGGCAGCCTGGCATCGTCGGGTCGAGCCGGGGGCGGTCTCGCGCCGGTTCGTCGCGCTCTCGACGCGCCTGCTGGCCTGGAGCCTGGCCCCGCTCGCGCTCGCGATCTGCGCCGACGTCTACCTGGTGGCGACGGTAGTCACGGGGCGGTGGGCCGTCAGCCTCGCCCTGGCACTGGGGCTCCTGCTCGTGTTCGCCGCGCTCTGGTTCGTCCTGCCCATGCGCGACCAGAGGTCGCGTCGCGGCTGAGACGACGCTACGGTGGGCTCCCAGGGCGCCGGTGCCCCGGGCATCATCATATGTCCCGCTCGGCCCGCGGCGCGGGCACCCTACCCGCGCGGCAGGATCGGTTAGGGCATCGTCCGAGGGAGCAGCGACGCCGGCCCGTTTTGGAAGGCTCCGTCACCCATCTACGTCGTCGCGATCGGTCCACCTCAGCCGGACCACCGGTCGGTCATTGCGACAACAACCGCAAGCGGTGGTTGCTCCCGAGCGGCGACGCGATCACCTGCTCAAAGGGCCATGGTTGAGGACCCGCGGTGCCCCGCCTACCTCAAGCCGCTCTGCCCTGTCTCCCCGGAGGAGTCGGGGACCGTCGAGGAAATGGGCCTTGGCTGCGGACAGGTCCGCACCTTCGCAACGGATGCCAGCCGGTACATGCGCAAGGGCACCGCGCTGACCACCGCTCCCGACGCAAGGATCACCTGGCGTGCTCGGTGCGGCACGCCCCTCCGCTACCTGGTGAAGCCCAGGGACGCGTAGTAGCGCCCCGACCGCATCTCGACCGAGACGAGCACGAAGTCGTCGTAGAGCCCGGGGGCCGCCGACGTGTCCGCGCTGACCCGGACGCTGAGGTAGTACGGGCCCGGGGACCGGTTGCGGAGGTCGCCGCCGTCCACGAGCACCTCCTCCGTCGTCCCCCGCAGTACCCCCGATCCGACCTGCTCCTCGACCCAACTCCCGCCCCCGGGCCCCTGCGTGCGCAGCACCACCGCGACCGGGTGGCCCTCCTGGCCGCGCTGGATCCTCACGTCGTCGCCGCGGACGGTGAACCAGATCTGGTCCGGCCCAGACCCGCCGTGGTCCTCCCCAAACGGCGTCACGGTCACCGGCAGGTCCACGCGCAGGCCGGCGTACGCGGCGTCGCCGTAGGTGCCCGGGCCGTCGCCCAGGTGCAGGCGGCCGCGCCAGATCAACTCCTGTTGAGACGATTCCACGGCTGCCCTCCCACGACCACGGCGTTCCACCCCGTCGCGATCTAATAGCGCGGTGGGCCGGATTCGGCAATCGAGACGGTCGGAAGCGGCACTCCGGTCACCGAGGACGGGTCGTGGGCCCAGTGTCCGCGTTGCGCGCCTCGAGCACCCCCCAGGGCCTCTCGACGTCCGGGACCTGGCGCCCGCCACCCGCTCTTGCGGCGCCAACGTTTCCGGGCGGCCGCGTGCCCGTTCGCCCAGGAGGAGGGCAGCGGCGTACGGCCGCAACTAGCTACTCATGGGAGCCCCGTCCTTGCGGTCGTCGCGGTCGGTCCAGCGCAGCACGAGGGGCGTTTTCTGTCCGTCACCGCTGGGAGTACAAGGGCCGCCACGCCGACCTCGCGGCGGCCCACCGGCAGCTCCAAAGGTACCGAACGCAAGTGGCCGATCTCCGCGGCCGGCTGTGCTCAGGTGGACCGACCGCGACGATTCTCCTCCTCCCGATGGGGCACACTAGGGAACTGTCGATCGACCATTGCTGGTAGGGGTGCGGCATGCTGCGCCGCTCCCGCCGACCAGACGCTCAGCCTTTGCTCAGGCAACGCAGCACCCTCGCCCTGAACCCCGGATAACAGCCATTCTCGGGACCACCCGGCCCCTAGGGACGCTGGTCACCGCGGGCAGGTGGGCCTAGCAGAGTCATCACCGCCGCGCTTGGTCGATTCCGTCCTCGCCGGGCCGGCGCCGGGTCCTCCGCGCGGTCGAGCCCGACGCGATTACCCTGCCGTTCCTACCCTTGGCCGGCCCCGCCAGGGCGTCGCCAAATCGGACGTTTCTGGGACGGTCCGGCGGCGGGGCGTTGGGTCCCGGTCCGGACGGCATTTCCCATCTCTTTACCCGTCTCGCTATCTACGTCTTGCTGCTTGTCTTGGCCGACGGGTTCTGAGACGATGGGGGCATGGACATCGGCTACGCGCGCGTCTCCACCGGGGACCAGACCCTCGACCTCCAGCTCGACGCCCTCGCCCGAGCGGGCTGCGGCAGGGTCTTCACGGAAACGGCCAGCGGCGCGAAGGCCGACCGCCCGGCGCTCGCCGAGGCGCTCGCCTATCTGTGGAAGGGCGACGCGCTCGTCGTCTGGCGCCTCGACCGCCTCGGCCGCTCGCTGGGCCACCTCATCGCGACCGTCGGGGAGCTGCAAGAGCGGGGGATCGGGTTCCGCTCGCTCACCGAGCAGATCGACACCGCCACCCCCGGCGGCAAGCTCGTCTTCCACGTCTTCGAAGCGCTGGCCGAGTTCGAGCGCGACCTGATCCGGGAGCGCACCAACGCCGGGCTCGCCGCCGCGCGGGCGCGGGGCCGCAAGGGCGGGCGGCCCAGGGCGCTCGCCGATCCGAAGCGGCTGGCCCTCGCCCGGGCGCTCCACGAGGGCGGGGAGACCGACGTCGCCACCATCTGCAAGACGCTCGGGATCTCCCGCGCGACCCTCTACCGCCACCTCAAGGCCCGGCCGACGCCGGACGCATGACGCGCGGGGCGGGGCAGTAGGCCGCCTTTCCCTGTCGGGGGAGAGGATGGGCAGACACTGAGTCGGGGACGCGGGTCGCCAGAGGGAGGGGAGACGGACGATGGGTGGGCACGTCGACGACCGCGCGGTCGAGGCGTACAACTACGCGACCTTCGAGGGGACGGACGATTTCCTCGCCTTCCGGACGGCGCTGCCCGTCGGCTCCGCGGCACCCGACTTCGAGGTCGTCGCCGCGGACACCGGTCGCCCTGCCCGCCTCCGGGATTCCTGGCAGGACGGCGACCTGCTGATCGAGTTCGGGTCGCTCACCTGACCGTACTGCGCGCTGGCGGCGCCAGCGCTCGAACCCATGGCCCGCGCCTACGCCGCGCGGGGCGTCGCCTCGGTCTTTGTCTACACGCGCGAGGCGCACCCGGCCGAGCACTTTCCCGCCCACCGTAGCCTGGACCAGAAGCTCGCCCACGCCCGCGCCTTCAAGGAGCGGTTCGGGATTGAGCGCCCGATCCTGGTCGACGACCTGGCCGGCACCGGCCACCGGCTCTACGGGGCGCTGCCGAACATGACCTACCTGATCGGCCGCGGCGGGCGCGTCCTCTTCCGGGCCGACTGGACCGACCCGGTCACCACCGAGGCCGCCCTGCGCTACGTCCTGGACGCCCGCGATCGTCGCCGGGAGGGCCTGGTCCTCAAGCCCTTCTACGCCGAGTTCGTCGGTTACCGCTGGAGCGACCAGGCCGGCTTCGACGCCGGACTGGCGGTGGCCGGTCCCCAGGCGGTGAGGGACTTCGCCCGCGCAGTGGCCCGATGGAGACGACGGGGCTCCGTGCCCGGTCGGGTCCAGGTCGACGAGTAGCCCTGGCAGCGGCGGAATCGGGGGCCCACGGCCGGCGGGCCCGATACCGACGTCCTCCGTCGTCCGCCGCAGGTCGAGGGGGGACGCTCCGGTTTCTCTGTCCGTGGGCGGTTCCCGGCGGTCTAGGTCACCGAGCGGATCGTCGGCGGTGCCGTGGCCGCGGCGATGACGCGACGCCCAGTCCCGACCGGACGCGGACGCGCGGGCGGCAGTGGCCTGTACGGTGCGGTGACGCGGCGGGACACCGCGATCGGCAGGATATCGGGAGGTCCCAAGGGCGGCATGAAGACGTCCGATCTGACTGGCGAGTCACTGGAACTGCTGGTGCGCGACGACCACGGCGAGCCGTCGGTCTTCGGCCCGGAGAGCCTGCTCCGCGAGGCGCGCCGGCAGCGGGGTTTGCCCGCCGGGTCGGTGCCGGCGGTCTGCCTGCTCGACCCCGACGGCGACGTCGTCCGCCACCTGGCGCGTACCGGCCGGGGGATCCCGTCCCCCTCGTGGGCCTGCTACCACACCGGACTGGTCGAGACCGACATCGCCGGGCTGCGGCTGGGCGTGGTCGGGTGCGCGGTGGGGGCGGCGTTCGGCGTGCTGGTGGCCGAGCAGCTCTTCGCCTCCGGCTGCGAGCTGCTGATCAGCGTCACGTCCGCCGGGCGGGTCGCCGGCGACCCGCCACCGGGCCTGCTCCTTATCGACCGCGCGCTGCGCGGGGAGGGCACCAGCCACCGATACCTGCCGCCGGCCGGATCGGTCGCCGCCGACCCGTTGCTGCTCGCGGCGGTGACCCGCGGCCTCGACGCCGCGGGGATCGCGACGCCGCGGGTCGTCACCTGGACGACCGACGCGCCGTTCCGCGAGACACGCTCGGCCCTGGCCGCGGCCGCGGCGGCGGGGGCCCTGGCCGTCGAGATGGAGGCCGCGGCCCTCTACGCGTTCGCCGCCGCCCGGGACCGCCCCGTCGTCTGCTTTGCCCAGGTGACCAACCAGCTGGGCCAGGTCGACGGCGACTTCGAGAAGGGGCCGGCCGACGGTGCCGAGGCGGCTCTGGCCGTGGTCGTCGCCGCGGCGCGGGGGTGGCTCGCCGGCTCTCGGGAGGAGGACCATTGAGCACCCCGTCCGCCCCCTACCCGCCCGCGCGAGCGAAGGACGTTGCCCCGCTGGCCGACCCGACACTGCTCGGGCGCGGCCTGGCAGTGCTGCGGATCTTCGTCGGGGTGATCTTCTTCGCCAACGGCGTCTCAAAGGTGACCGGGGAGACCCAGATCGACGTCGGGCCGTACCGCGGCAACCTGATCAACCGCGACGGCGCCCGCAACATCCTCAACTTCGAGGTCAACCGGCGGGACGACCGGGGCACCGAGGTACCGGGACTCAAGACCGTCGTCAACGACCTCATCTTGCCTAACTGGGACATCTTCCAGTGGCTGGTCACGGCGGTCGAGGTCGGCGTCGGCGCCCTGCTGATCGTCGGCCTGGCCAGCCGGGGGGCGTCCCTGGTCGGCCTCGGCTTCCAGCTCTTCCTCGCCCTCGTCTACGTCTCGAGCAACCGCTGGGCCTTCGAGCAGCCGCACGAGTACGTGCCGCTCTTCGTCCTCGCCGCCGTCCCCGCCGGCCGCTTCTGGGGGGCGGACGGGTGGCTGGTGCGGCATCGGCCGTCGCTCCGGCGCTGGCCGTTCTGAGCCGACGGTCGGGCGCCGATGGGCCAAGCCGCGCCCGGCCTGTCGCCTGAATCGCGCGGGGTACGATAGGGCTGGGGCGGCGAGCGGCGGCGGGACGGATGGGGGCGGGCGTGGCGGACGATGGCGTCGACTTCGCGCAGGTGGAAAGGGGAGCACGTCCGGCGGCACCTCTACCCGGACTTCGCCTGGCGCGCCGCCGACGCGTTCTCGCCCGTCAACGCCCTGCCGGTGCCGCTCGCCGAGGCGCGCGTCGGGCTCGTGACGACCGCCGGGGCGCACCTGCCCGACCAGGAGCCCTTCGACGTCGGGTGCTCCGCCGGCGATCCCACCTACCGCACCTTCGCGAGCGCGACGCCGCTGGCCGACCTCGTGCTCACCCACGCGGACTACGACACGCGCCGGGCGGACGCGGACAAGAACGCGGTGCTGCCGCTGGACCACCTCCGGCCGTCGCGGACGAGGGCCGGATCGGCGGCCTCGCGCCCACCGTCTACGCCTTCATGGGGTACGTCGCCGACACGGGGCCGCTGGTGCACGGGTCCGCCCCCGCCGTGGCGCGCGGGGGCTCGTCGCCGAGGGGGCCGACCTGGTGCTGCTGGCTCCGACGTGACCCGTCTGCCAGCAGTCCGTGGGGCTGCTCCAGCGCGTCTTCGATGGGGCGGGGCTCTGCACGCTCTCGGTCACCCAGGTCGCCGAGATCACGGCGATCGTCAAGCCCTCGCGGGCGCTCTACGTCGCCCACCCGTTCGGCCTGACGTTCGGGGCCGTCGGCAACCGGGAGACGCAGCGGGCGGTCGTGGAGGCGATGCTCGTCGCCGCGGCCCGGATGGACGCGCCCGGCATCCGCGACTCGGGCATCGCCTGGACGCGCGACGACCTGCGGCGGCGGCAGCTGCACAAGCAGCGGCGCTGACGGCCGCCCCCCGCGCCCGGCATCGGACCGGGGCCGCGGGGTGTCGCCCTCAGCGGCGCGGGGTCGCTGGGGGAAGCGCCACGGCGCCCGCCCGCCCGGTCCCGGACCGGAAATCGTGCCGGCCGAGCAGCGCCAGCCCCAGCAGTCCCGCGCCCGCGAGCAGCGTCCCGCCCGACCAAAAGAGCGGCCGGATCCCCACCAAGTCCACCGCCGCCGTCCCGAGGGCGAGCGAGAGGAGGCGGTTCGCCGACCAGGCCACGTCGAGCAGCGCGAAGACCCGCCCCCGCACCCCGTCGGGGACCGCGCCCTGGAGCGTCGAGGCGAACACCACCGAGCCGGTCGAGGTGTTCGGGCCGTAGACGAACAGGAGCAGCAGCGCGACCG
>CADCWG010000088.1 GCA_902806335.1 uncultured Thermomicrobiales bacterium
GAGCGGCACGGTCTGGCTCAGCACCACCCACGGCAGCATCCCGGACGGCGGCGAGGGGACCGGTCGACGATGCGGGGCGCGCGGGGGACGCGGAGCGAGCGGCGAGCGTCGGGGCAGCGCCGGGAGACGGCGCGGCGGGCGGTGGGCCGGGAGGCGGCGCGGCGGACGGATCGGGGTCGGTCGAGCTGCTCGACATGGTCTGGCCGGAGACGGGGCTGCAGGTGACGGTGCGGGCGCCGCGGCGGCCGAAGGACACCCTCGGCGAGGACGACGAGCTCGCGCTCCAGGTCGACTTCGTGACGCTGTCGCTCTCGCCGCTGGAGTTCATCCAGCTCGCCAGTTCGCTGCGCCTCAGCGTCGACGGCCTGCTCGAGCAGCACCCGGGCCTCCAACGCGCGGTGATCGCGGCGTTCGACCTGCGCGCGTGAAAGAGGGCACCGAGCGTCGCCCCACGCCGCCAGGGGGCTCGGCGGGGGGCGCTCGGTCCGACCCGGGGCGGACCCGATCCACGGGATGCCCTCTGGTGTGCCCTGGGGCACCGGGTCTTGGGACAGGGCGGAGCCGGGGCGACCTGCCGGGCCATACGGATGCGTCACCGCGCTCGATGGGGCCGCCCCACAACCCGTGACGACCTCTTAGCCAGTCTGGGTCGAGCGACCCGCGCGACGCGGTAAGCCGGTCAGGATCGGCTGCCCTCTCTCGACCGCCCTCTTTCCCAACCACCCCGCGTGGAATCCCGGTGAGTGGCCCCGCTTAGCTCGCGTCAGGTGGGAGCGTGGGAATGGGAGGCGGGCGGTTTTCGGAGGAGCCGCGGATCCGGCCATGTCTCGCCCGACAGGTGTTGGACGACCCCGAGCAATCGCCTCAGGCGCCGATCGGCGTGGCGAGGAACGGCACACACCCGCCCGCCATCACGGTGCGAAGCCTTCCCGTGCCGACCCCGCGCACAACCCGTGTTCACCGCCGGCTGGGCCGTCCCAGGGCCAGCGGTTGCCTCCGTCCCCGAGGCGACGGCGCGTCGCGGGCGGTGACGACGACCGGGGTACGTCTGGACATCTGGACGGGCGTCCATACGCGACGCGCTGATCGATAGATTAGGTAGGTCGACTAGGTAACTGTACGAGTCACGCGCGTTCTCCCCGCTGCAATGATTGCGGCGGTCAGGGCGATCCCAATGACGCACGTGGCGTCACGGGCCCGACGGCGGCGCGGCGGCGGCCAGCGCGAAGGGAGAGCGGGGATGGAAACGCGCGAGACCGGGCGGCGGCGTGGGGCGGCGCGGTGGGCATCGACCGGCATGGCGGTGCTTGCCCTTGCGGTTGCCCTCTCGGCTGGATTGCTCGGGGCGGCGCCGCGCGCGCTGGCGCAGACGTCGGTGACGATCAGCCAGCAAGGGGACCTGACCGACGACCAACCCGGCTTCGCCTCCTGCCCGGACGCTTGGCCCTGCACCAGCACCGTCACCGGGCCCCTGACCGGCACGCCGTTCGCGGGGGGGACGTTCGTCGGCACCCTCACCACGGACAACTGGGTTAACCCTCCCACGGGTGGCCTGATCGCGGACGGCTCGGGCGCCGCGACGATCGCCGGGGCAGACCCGACTACCGGCTCCTTCTCCATCACCTACTCGGGAACCTACCTGAACTATTTCTCCCCAGAGTCCCTCTTCGGCACCTTCGAGGGCACCTTCACCGTCACTGGCGGTACCGGCCCGTACGCCGGCGCCACCGGCAGCGGGACGATCGCCTTTACTGAAGCGTTCCTGGTCGTCGATCTGGAGGTGAGCCTGACCGGGGAGTTGATCGTTCCCGCCGCCCCCACCGCGACGCCGACGGCCACCGCCACGGCAACCACGCCCCCGGCCGCGGGCACCGGCGCCAGTGTCGGTGCCAAGCTCTGCCAGAAGGGGGGCTTCGCCGATCTGCGGGGGTTGGACGGGACACGGTTCGCCACCACGGGCGAGTGCGTCAGCTTCGCCGCCAGCGGCGGAGTCCTGGTTCCGATCCCGACAGCCACCACCATGCCCTAGCGCTGGCCAACCACCCGCGACGACGTGCGTGCCGGCGCTCAGCCGCTGGCGCCCCTCCAGCACGCCGGCGAGAGAACCCACGACAGGACAACCACGGTGCCCCGTGGGAGGCTTCGCCGCCACCAGGGACGGCGCCGTCGCGGGGGCGACGCGGACAGCGACCACGACCGGCGGGCGGCGCACCGAGGGGAATCGCGCAACAATTCTCGCGGCGGATTAGGTAGTTCTACGAGTGACGGGGGGCTTCCCCGACCGCGATGATCGTCGCCACCGAGGCCATCCGACCGACGCGAGCGGGCGTCCGGGGACCCACCGGGAGCGTGAGGAGAACGCCGTGAACCGCCTGCGACACCGGGCATTCCGTGCCCTGCTGACCCTGAGCCTGATCCTGGGAGTGGCCGTCCTGGGGGCATCGTTGACCCCCGCCGCCGCCGCGCCGAAGGGCGCCAAGTGCTCCGGCTCGAGCCTCGCGGGCGTCTACCGGAGCGACCTCACCCCGTTCGCCTCGGTCAAGGAGTGCGCCGACTACGTCAAGGCGGGCGGCACGCTGCGGCAGCCGGCGATCGCGTTCACGCTGCACGTGCACTTCGGAGCATGGTGCGAGATCAGCTACGGCCCGGTCGACTTCCCGTCCAACGTGACGGTCTCCATCGTCAAGCGGGTGTATCTCAGCCCTGACGACTACGTGATGGAGTTCGATCGCTCTCTTGACGGGTCGGGTCTGGTTGTCCACGCCGACGGCACGCACAGTCCTGTGTTCGGGGGCAACTCGGTCCACGCCGGCGGGCACATGACCGTCACCGCCACCTTCCCCGGTGGGGCCGGTCCGATCACCGTGACGGGCGACTACGCCTGCGAGAGGAAGTGAGCACGGTGAGCGGGATCGGGCGGGCCTGAGCCGCTCCGCAGAGACCCACGCCCAACGGGCAAGCGACGCCGGCGGGATTGTCCCGTCGGCGTCGCCGTTACCTCGTGTCGTCACCGAGGACGACGACATGCCGCGGGCCACCGCATGGTCGAGCGTCGTCGGCCTACCGGCGCGGCACGGAGTGCCCGCGGCGCGTGGCGATCATCAGGGCGCCCCTCCACTGGCGGGACGCGAGACGCCGGTCAGGCCGCGACAGCACACGGATCCGGTGGGCGACGCTGATCGCCGGTGTCGATACAGTTGTTATGCTGCGTCTACCACCCATGTTCCGCTCGTCGTCGACTCGCCGTTCGGGAAGGGAACGACCATGCGCGGTCTGCTCCGTCGGTGGCTGTGTCTGGTGTGGATCGTCACCGCCGTGGGGATCGCCCCGAATGGTGCCGTGGCGACGCAGGAAGGCGTCGATGCCTCCGTCGGCCTGACCGGCTCCTACCTGCACGATGCACGGCCCGCCGGCCTGATGTTCCTGAGTCTGACTCAGACCGGGGACCAGGTCGGCGGCTTCTTCGTGTTGGCGCAGCCCGACCCGGAGGCCGTGGACGACGGAGGCATCTACACGCGAGAGCTGCCCGTCTCGGGCGCGAGCGATGGCGAGGCCACGACGCTGACGGTAGGCGACGGGCTCACGGGCCGGTTCTCGATGACGGGCGCCAAGCAGGGGGACGACCTGGCGCTGTCGTACACGGTCCAATATGGCGGGATCGAGACTGCTGTCTTCGCTCCCGCCTCGCCGGAGGCGTTCAACCGGGCGCTCGCGGACTGGCGAGCCGGGGTCGCCGCGGAAGCCGAGCTCCGCTGGCTGCTGCCCGCCGAGGCCGACGTGCCGCCGGGGCTCGCACCGGTCAACGAGTACGGGCTGACGAGGGAGGAGGTGGCAGCCGCCTACCCGAGCCTCAACGCCGAGCGGTTGGCGGAGTGGGAGTGGCAGGCGACGGTGGCGCGCCTGTTCGGTTCGGATCGAGGATCCACACCCTCTGACCAACTCATCTCCGCCTTCGTCTTCCTCCACCGGTTCGGCGGTGCCGACGCCGCCGGAGAGGCGCTCGTCGCGTTCGCCGAAAGCGACGACGCCGGCAGGTGGGATCTCGAACAGTCCGATCCTCGGGGCGACCAGGTCCGGGTGCTGACAGCCCCGGTTGCGGACGACGATCCGGCGCCCGGGTGGGTCGATGCCGAGGTCTACGCACGCTCGGACACGATCGTTGTCCACGTCGTGGGCATGGCGTTCCGGGGGGACCCGACTGCCGACACCACGGACATCGTGCGGCGGCTCTTCGACCCGGTCTACCGTGCCACGGCCTCGGAGCTCGCGGCCCACATCACGGCGATGGAGGTCGCCGCAGACCAGACCGACGGGCACAAAGAAGACGCCCGAGCGGATCTGGACGGCGTCCAGGCTGTGGTCGGCGATCTCCAGGCATCCTTGGACGGACTCCGAGAGCAGGCGAAAGAGCCTCTAGACTGCCTGGCCCTAGAGGGACTCGATCTCGCCTACGAGGGCATGGGCTTCACCTACGGAGAGAGCCTCGTCTGGGCGGGCGATCGGTATGAGGCCAGCGCGGCCGACCTCACGGCGGCGGTCGCCACGCTGGAGCAGACGTCCGGCGCAGCGACGGACGCTACGGATACGCTCGACACCCTCCTCACCGCGATGCCAGGGCCGTTGGCGGGCAATGCCGAGACGGTGTTCGCCGACGAGCGTTCCGTGATCGAGTCGTACGGGATGCCGGCGAGTGAGGCTCGGCAGGATCTTGACGACATGAACGCCGAGTACGACGCGGCGGTGGCAACGGCCGACGACCTGATGGCGCAGGGGGAGACCGCGCTGGAGGACGCCCGGACGGTCGTCGCGTGCGGGAACGACCCCACCGCGGAGGCGCGGACTGACGACGACGCGGGACGCGCCCAGCCGCCCCATGACGAGGCGGCCGCCCTCGTGGCCCTTCTGCCGACCGACGCAGAGGTCCCAGACGGGTTGGTCGCCACCGGAGACGTGCAGCGTAGCCTCGCGGAGGTCACGGCGAACTACAGCGATCCGGACCTGACCGCGCGGCGGTTCACGGACTGGGGCTGGGAGGGGAACGTCGCTCGCAGCTTCGCCCCGGCGGAGGGGACGGCGGTCTCATCGGGCGCCACGTCGTCCGTCTACGTCAGCCTCCACCGGTTCGGCAGCGCCTCGGGAGCCGCCGACGCGCTCGACTTCTCGTTCGAGGACCAGATCGCGACGACCGGCGCCGGTGAGGTGCGGGTAGCGGCGGTAGGCGACCGATCCCGGGCGCTGGAGGTCGGGACAGCGGACGGCTACGAGGTCACGGTCTATGCCCAGCAGGACGACCTGCTCGTCCGGGTTACCACGGGAGCCGCGGCCGGAGACCCCACGGACGACGCGCTCGCGGTCGTCGAGTCGATCCTGGGGCGGACGGGGTAGCGGGCATCTCCGTCATGCTCGGAGCCGGGGCGTCGGCGTAGGGACCGTCTCCTGGCTCCAACACCAACTGATCGTTGCCCGACGGCTCGGCCGATGGTTATCGGGCGAGAGCGACACCCGCGTCAAAGAGGCAACCGGTGCCGCGGCCCGCGGGCGGGGAGCGCCACCGTGCACCGGGGCGCTGCGTGTACGTCCCGATCGGGTCGCTAGAATGGGGACGATTCGGGCGAGCAGGAAAGCTCAGGCAGCGACATGGAACCTTTGGTCGAACGTCATCTCGACGCGATCCGCGCCCTCTGCCGGGAGCATGGGGTCGAGCGGTTGGATCTCTTCGGGTCTGCCGCTACCGGCACGTTTCGGGAAGAGGACAGTGACCTCGACTTCGTCGTCGCCTTCGCCAACGTGGGGTCCCCCGGCTACGCCGACCGGTTCCTGGACCTCGCGGAAGCCCTTGAGGCCCTCTTCGGCCGACCCGTCGACCTTGTCACCGAACGCTCGCTCCGTACCCCTTCCTTTCGCCGCCACGTGGAGGCCACCCGTCAGGCCGTCTATGCCCAACGCGACGACCAAGCGGCTGCTTGACGTCCTCGGCGCCTGTCGAGCCATCCGCTCGTTCACAGCCGGGCTGGATCTTGCCGCCTACGAGCGGAACCTCCTCGTGCGCTCCGCGGTGGAGCGCCAGCTCGAAATCATCGGCGAAGCCCTCAACCTGGCATCAGCGGCGGATGCGTCGCTGGGGTCTACGCTGCCCAACCTCCGTCGCTTCGTCGCCGTCCGCAACCGCGTCATCCACGGCTACGACACCGTCGACGACGCCATCGTTTGGGACGTCGTCGAGACGAGACTGCCCGACCTCGAACGTGAGGTCACCGTGTTGCTGGCGTCGACGGGTGACCTGCCTAACGACCGACTCGACAGCGACGACGGGGGCAGCCGACGATGATCGCCGCCATCGCCGACAACCTGGACGCGATCCGCGCCCTCTGCCGGGAGTACGGGGTCGCCCGGCTGGACGTGTTCGGCTCGGCCGCGACCGGCGCGTTCGACCCCGCGCGGTCCGACGTCGATCTCCTCGTCGAGTACCTCCCGGGGGCCGATCTCGGGCCGTGGCTGTGCCGCTACGTCGAGCTCAAGGGCCGGCTCGAGGCGCTGCTGGGGCGGCCGGTGGACCTCGTGATGGCCGGGGGGCTGCGCAACCCGTACTTCATCCGGGCGGTGGACGCGAGCCGGCGGGCGCACTATGCGGCCTAGGTCGCCCAAGCTGCTGTGGGACATCGCCGAGGCCGCCCGGTTCATCGCCGAGGACACCGCCGGCCTGTCCTACGACGCGTACCGGGCGGACCGCCGGGCGAGGCAGACGGTCGGGCGGAACTTCACCATCATGGGCGAAGCCATGCGTCGCCTGAGCGACCACGACCCGGAGACCGCCGACCGCCTGACCGGCCGTGCCCAGGTCGTCGCCTTCCGCAACGTCCTAGTCCGTGCCTACGACGACCTCGACCATGACCGGGTCTGGGAGGTGGTCCGGGGGCCGCTGCCGGTGCTCCTGGCGGAGGTCGACGCCCTGCTGGCCGAGGCCGACGCGGGCTGAGCGTCAGGCGAGACCGACCTTCTGGCGGAGGCCGCCGTCGGCGAAGAAGGAGCTGCCGGTCACGTAGCTCGCCTCGTCGGAGGCCAGGAACAGCGCGACGTTGGCGATCTCCTGGACCTCGCCCGGGCGCCCCATCGGGATCTTGGCCAGCGACTCCTCCGCCTGCTCGGGGTCGAACAGGGTCGAGGTCGTCATCGGCGTCGCGATCATCCCCGGGCCGATGGCGTTGACCCGGACCCCGTGCGCCGCGAGCTCCAGCGCCAGGGTCCGCGTCACCATCCCCAGCCCGCCCTTCGCGGCGCAGTAGGCGGCGCCGCCGGGCTGGGGGATCTCCTGGTGGACCGAGGTGATGTTGACGATCGACCCGCTCCCCTGCCCCATCATCCGCTTCGCCGCGTCCCGCGCCAGGACGAACGGGGCCACCAGGTCGACGTTGATGACCCGCACGAACGAGTCGGTCGTCGCCTCCATCGAGGTCGGGGCGCTCTCGCCCATCCCGGCGTTGTTCACCAGCACGTCGATCCGCCCCATCGCCGCCGCGACGCGCTCGATCAACCCCTCCGCCGCGGAAACGTCGGTAAAGTCGGCCTCGAAGACCTCCCCCCGCCGCCCGTGCGCCCGGATCGCGTGCAGCGTCTGCTCCGCCCCGCGGTGGTCCCCGAAGGCGTGGATCGCGACATCCGCCCCCTCCCGCGCGAACGTGAGGGCGATGGCGCGGCCGATGCCACTATCGGCGCCCGTGACGAACGCGATCTTTCCTTCGAGTCGCATCGCTGCGTTCCTTTCGAGACGTCCGATCCAGTCAGCGCAGTCGCGGTTGGCGAACGACATCCCCGAGCCGCGGGTGGTACCGGTGTGGTCGCAAGAACGCTGCCGTTCGCGGGATGCCCCGCCGCGAACGCGGAAGCGGCCGGGCCGGGTGCGTCTTCGCACCCGGCCCGGCCGCGCATCTCACGTGCGTGGCGCCCCGGATCAGCCCCGAATCACGGGCGATCTCGACCCTTGGGCTGTTCGCCCTCTGTTGATCTCTCAGGGCTGAAG
>CADCWG010000089.1 GCA_902806335.1 uncultured Thermomicrobiales bacterium
GGCGGGGCGACCGGCCCGCCGCGCCTGGCCGCACGGGGACACCGCGCGGCCAGGCGCCCGCGCACCGCCACCCGACGGGGAGGCGAACCCGCAAGGTGGCCCTCCGGGCCAGACCGATCCTCGTCCCCCCAGGTCGGCCGCCTGGTGATCTCGCTCCTGGCATCCTCGCCGCCGAAGCCGGGTCCAGGATGCCACCGCGGCCACCCGGCCGAACGAGGAGCGGCCACCGCGCATCGCCTTCGTCGTAGTGGTCCCATCCACCCGGCTGCGGCAGACCGGACGCGCCGCGGTCGGTGTGGCGCTGGCCTCCAGACGAGGGGCTGCCCGCGCTCGAGGGGCTCCCGAGGTCGGCACCACGACCAACCACCGGGACAGCGCATGTCTCGTCCCGATTCGGCGGCGACTATGGGGCGAAGGGAGGAGGTGTGGCCGACGGGCCGGTACCTGAGCCAGGACGACGGACGAGCCGATGGTGATCTGACGGAGGGGACCCATGGACTGGAGCAAGCGTGCGGCCGGTTCCGGCGCTCCGATACGGCAGGGCGAACTCGACCGCCGCACGGCGGCGCGGTTGACTGGTGCGGGTCTCGCCGCGCTTCTCCTGAGGAGCACCACCGGCCGACGCGGACTCGCCGCGCAGGAGGCTACCCCCGCCGGCCCGACCGGAACGACGACCCGGTTGGTGGGTGGAGGCCAGCCGGCGTCGGCCCCCGGGCTGGAACTCACGCTTCGGCGCATCACCCACACGCCCGGGGGCCAGGTCCCGGCGCACAGCCACCCTGGCGCGCTCGTCATCGTCGTCGAGGCCGGCACCTGGGGCTACACGGCGCTGGGCGGCACGGCCCTGTTGACGCGGGCGTCGCTCGACGGCACCCCGGTTCCGGCCGAGACGATGCCGATCGGCACCGAGGCCCTCCTTACCGCCGGCGATTGGCTCTTCGTGGAGAACCCCCAGGACGAGATCCGCAACGCGGGAGAGGACGACGTCGTGCTGCTGATCGCGGGCCTGACCCGCGTCGGCGAGCCGTTCACCACGCTCATGCCGCACACCTGAGCCGGCACCCTGCTGTCGCCCCGAACGCGCGGCCCGGGGGCGGTCGAGATGGTCTCCCCCGGGTCACGCCCCGGAGCACGCTTGTAGATCCTGGGCGCCGGTTTTTCGCGCGGCAGGTGACGTGATGGAGACGATAGTCTGACGGTGGCGTGGGTTCGCGCGGAGAACCGGACGGTGGAAAGCGAAGCGCCTCGACGTGCGGCGATTCAGTCCGAATGGGCCGAGGACCTTCAGGGCGTCGTGGCGGTGACCTTGAGCCCAGCGACGCCCCTGGTCCCCAGCGCGGCGACCTCGTCGAGGAGGCGGGTACGGAAGGTGGCGGGACCGGGGGCTGGGTCGCCGGCCGCGGCGCGCTCGGCGGCCAGGCCGTAGGTGGCGAGCGCGAGCGCCGTCTGGTGCGCGGGGTCGGTGACCGTGCCGTCGTCGCCGCGGCCGGCGGCGAGCAGGACGCCGATCGCGGTCGTCGCCATGCAGCCGGAGCCGGTGATCGACCCCAGCAGCGGGTGCCCGTTGGCCACCTCGAGCACCCGCCCCCCGCCGACGATCGCGTCGACCGGGCCGGTGACGGCGACCGCGACGCCGAAGTGCTCGGCTGCCGCCTCGGCGACCGCCCGCGGGTCCTCGCCGCCGACGGCTTCCACGCCGCGGACCTGGCCCGAGCCGACCAGGGCGCCGATCTCGCCCCGGTTGCCCCGCAGCACGGTGATCGGCAGCTCGGCCAGAAGTCGGAGCGCGCTCTCGGTGCGGAACCGGGTCGCGCCCGCGCCGACCGGGTCGAGCACGATCGGCACCCCGGCCTCGGCCGCGGCGTGGCCCGCGAGCAGCATCGCCGCGACCTCGCCCGCGGAGAGCGTGCCGATATTGAGGACCAGCGCCTGGGACAGCGCCGCCATCTCGGCGACCTCCTCCGGCGCGTAGGCCATCACCGGGAGGGCGCCGTAGCCGAGCGTCAGGTTGGCGACGTCGTTGGTGACCACCACGTTGGTGATCTGATGGACGAGCGGCTTCTCCGCGGCGATCCGCGCCAGTGCCGCCGCCGCGTCCGCCTCGTACCGATCGCCGCCGTCCATCGCTCCGTGCCCTCCCAGGCGATACCCGACTCCGCTGGCCGTCGCGGCTCCCGCTCTTCCCGTCGGATAGGAGCACCCCGCATGGGGCAGGCCACCCGAGGGGTAGGGCGCGGGGCGAGATAGGGGCTGCGTGGCGCGCTCCAGGCGCGGCGGCCACCGGTGCTGGGGAGTCGGAGGAAGCGGCGACTGATACCGAATCCGGATGATCGGTGGTGGTCCCGAGGGTGCCGGCCCGCCTGGGGCAAGCCCCAGGCTCAGGAACGAACCCGGATGAAGTCGGCCGCGAGCCCGCCGGGCGAAGCCCAAGCGATCACCCGGATCCCGTGTTACGCCGAGTTCAGGGCCGCGTCCGCGGAGATCTCGATTGTCACCCGGGCCCCGATCGGCGACCCGGGGCGTGGCGACCGGTACGGCCGTATGCGCCCAGTGGTCCGCACGCCCCGTCCTCGGCGGACGTATCCCGCGCGGGGCGACGCTCGGACCGTCTGGCCGCCGGCGGAGGCTCGGCATGCCCCGGCCCTACCGGCGACGCACGGTCGGCGGGCCACTAGAGCAACCAGCCGCGCTCCCTGGCGAAGGCTTCGAGGGCACGGACCTGGGGCGGGCTCTCGATCGCGTGGGGGCAGACGGCGCGGACCTCGGCGATGGCCTCGGCGGGGGAGTGGCCGGCGCGGACGAGGTCGGCGGCGAGCACCGTGCCCGTCCGCCCCTGGCCCATCCGGCAGTGGACGGCGACCGCCCGACCCTCGGCGCGGTGCCGGTCGAGGAAGGCGAGCGCGACGCGAAGCTGCTCCGGGCTGGGCGCGGCCATGTCGGGCACGGGGAGATGCCGGCCCGCCAGCCCGTGCCGAGCGAGGGCCGCCTCCGGCAGTTCCGCCTCCGTCAGCGTCAGGACCGCGCCGATGCCGGCGCGGCGCAGCCACGCCAGGTCGTCGTCGAGTGTCTGGTCGTCCGCGGAGGCGGCGGTGCCGAAGTCCCCCGCGCCGTGGAAGCCGTCGCCCCGCCGCCCGCCCGGACGCCCGCTGCCGGCCAGGCGCCCCTCATCCAACCAGTAGAACCCCGGAACCGCCATCCACCGCATCCTCGCCTGCCACGTCGGGCGGCCGACCGGGCACCGCCCCGGTCTCGTCGCTGCCGCGTCACGACTGAGGGTACGCGGTGACACCGGTGCGAGACCCCGCCAGGGGGAGCAGGCTCGGACCTAGCGATGGGGATAGGGAGGTGCCTCGCACGGGTGGGACGCCCCGGCGGGTCCCGCTACGGTCCGCGTCTGGACCGCCGAGCCGCGATCGAGGCCGGGTCGACGCCGACGGCGCGCATCTTGGTCTCCGCGCCGACCGTGACCGCCTCCGCCAGCGCGACGAGGAACGGGTCGAACGCGGTTGGGGCGGTCAGCCTGGTGTCAACGAGGTCGGACTCGACCGCTTCCCAGCGTTCCAGGCCCGCGAGGTTGCGCTGCACCCGTACCTCGAGGTGATCGAAGGTGCCGGCGAAGCGGGCCTCCGGAGTCGCGCGCCTCGAACTCGTGCCAGTGCTCGGGGAGCTCCTGGCCCGCCTCGCCGCCGACCGCGCGCCGGATCGTCTCGGTCGCCGCCCTCTCCCGCTCGGGTTTTCGCCGCCTGGCTTCGCCAGTCTCCAAGACGGGCACATCGCCCGCCTCGGCTCTGACGAAGCCGTGGGCGAGGATCATCGTGAGCGTCCGCCCCACGTCGACCGGGGTCAAGAGGTGGCAGGGAGGCAGCACCGCCGTCACCGCTAGCTGCCCCGTGTGTTCGGCGACGCTCTCCTGGTGGCCGTCGGAGAGCCAGCTGGGCCGAACCTCCATCTTCAACCCCTCGCAGAGGCGCAGCGCCGCGAGCACTCGCTCGGCCTCCGTCACCGCCATCCGCTCCTCTCCGGTCGTGCCGCGAGCCGCCGAGCGCCGATGGTCTTGATCCGGACCTCCAGGGTGCACCGGCGCATCCCGGCCTCTCGCGGCCCGTACCTGCCTTTGGGGACGGCCGAGCCCCCGGACATCAGTCCGGGGGCTCGGCGGCGAAGGCTCCTGGACGACCCGGATGTACTTAGGCGTCCGGGGTTGCCTCGTCGTCGCCTTCCGGCGTCGCGTCGGCGTTGTCGGCGAAGAACTGCCCAGCGATCTCCAGGACCTCCTCCGGCGTCGCAGCCGGGTTGAAGGATTCCGGGAACGGGTCCTCGCCAGTCAGGATGTTTAGGTAAGCGGCATGCCGGGCCTCGACGCCGTGGATCGTCAGCGCCGCGGTGAGCAGCTCGTCCTCTTCGATCAGGAACTGGGCTGCGCCGGTGTACGCCTCGACGCCGGTGTTCTCGAGCGCCGCGGCGGTGGTCAGGAAGACCTCGGCGTCGGTGAACGCGTCGCCGAAGTCGTACGCCTGCTCCTCGACCGGCTCGCCGCCAAGGTCGGAGATGACGGCCGTCAAAGTCTCGACGTGCGTCGCCTCGTTGGCGCTGATCTCCGACAGGTAGTCGAAGACACCCGGCTGGAAGTCAAGGGCTGTGAACGCCTCGGCGCCCAGGCTGGCGAGGCCGTCGCGGTAGAACGCGCTCTCGAGGTGCTCGAGGGTCAGCGCGAAGTTGAGGACGTCGACCGGCCCGTCAAACTCCTGGGCGGCGGCGGACGTCAGCCCGCGGAAGGCGGGGACGCCAGCCAGCGCCAGGGCGCCGCCGCCGGCGATCGCCGCCGTGCCGCGTAGTAGGCCGCGTCGGGAAGCCGAACGGCTCCCCACCGCCGTGGCGGTGTTCAAGATTCGGTCGTGGGCAAGTTCCATTGTATCGCTCCTTGGGTACGTCACCGTCGTTATCGGTCGGGCTGTCATCGACGCCTACCCCTCAGGGGTCGCGTCACCCTCATCGTCGCCCTCAGGAGTCGCCTCCTCCGCAACAATGAACGGGCCGGCGGCGGCCAGGACCTCATCCGGGGTCAGGGGCGTCTCGAAGGCCGCCGGGAAGGGGATCACGCCGTTGACAAGGTTGAGGTACGCCGCGTGGCGCGCCTCGACGGCGACGATCTGTCCGGCGACGGTCAGCAGGTCAGGGTCCTCAATCGCGGCGCCAGCGCCGTCGTAGGCCGACACGCCGGTGTTCTCGAGGATCTGCGCCGTCGCGAGGAACGTGGCGGCGTCGGTCACGCCGAAGTCGTACTCCGCCTCACCGACCGGCTCACCATCGAGGTCCTCGATGGTCGCGGTCAGGGCGTTGACGTGCTCTTCCTCGTGGTCGCGGATCGTGGCGATGCGCTCGGCGATCGAGTCACCGAAAGGATCCTCGCCGAGCTCGTCCTCGAACTGCGGCAGCAGATCGCGGTAGAAGCTGAACTCGAGGTGCTCAAGGGTCAGCGCGTAGTTCAGGACATCGACGTCGCTCTCGAACTCGGTGCCGGCCTCAGGCGTGGCATCGTCCTGCGCCGCCGCCAGCCGAGGCGCACCGACCAGACCAAGCGCCAACGCCCCGCCGGCACCGGCCGAGCCGGCCAGGAACCGTCGTCGGGACGCCAATCGGGCGCGTCCCTCTAGGATCGTCTCTAGAAACTGCTCGTGCATCGGTCGCATCTGGTTCTCCCTCCGTCAGTCCAGTGGTGCCACGGCCGCCCGGCCGTGGACGCCAGGTATCATTTCGGACCTGATTGCCCTAGTTACAGATTCCGTGCCACGCCTTCTAGGATCGTAGGCCAGGCTGCCGCCGTTG
Organism: uncultured Thermomicrobiales bacterium; assembly: GCA_902806335.1. Classification (GTDB taxonomy): domain Bacteria; phylum Chloroflexota; class Chloroflexia; order Thermomicrobiales; family UBA6265; genus CADCWG01. The sequence goes on from CADCWG010000089.1 coordinate 5,827, forward strand.
ATTATTGACAGTTTGAAAACGACACATCGAACGTACCGAACCTGGTATCCCAAGGTCCAATCGTTCGACCGGCGGACCCATGCTACACCGCAGCCTCCGCGCCATCGTGATGTGGTGGTCTGACGTCCGTGGGGTGTCCGATGGAACGCCCGATCAGTAGGGGAACGGCCGCTCAGCCGTAGGACCAACGGCGGATCGGGTAGACTAACGATTCGCTGTAGCCCATCTGATCTATTGGCGCGAACGACCTAGAGGACGCGGCGCTCGCCGAGCGTCTCGAAGGCGTAGTCGCGCCAGACCGGCACGCCGCAGAAGCGCTCGCCCTCGGGACAGACGGGCGTCGCCCCCGCCCGCGAGCGCATCACGCAGGGTGGGCCGTCGACATAACGACCGATGGTCGGGAGCACAGCCCGGACCTGGGCGACCTCGTCCCGTGCCGTGTCAAAGATCTCGCGCTGCGCGTCGTAGCAGAGCCGCTTGACCCACTTCCAGTAGTAGTCGAGCAGGGTGCCGCTCTCATAGAAGCGCACCCGGTGGCTGTTCGGGAGCAGGTAGAGCACGACCTCCGGCGCCACGCCGCGGTCGAGCAGGGCGTTCTTCGCCTCCCAGAGCGCGCCCACGGTCGCCTCATACTCGGCCAGCGCCGCCGGGTTCTCGCGGATCGCCCAGGGCGTGATCACGTCGGGCTCGCGGCGGAGGTGGGCGGTCAGCAGCGGCCGGCTGCCGACCGTCCCACGGTGGCGCTGGTTCTGGGCGTCCTCGGCGCCGCTGATCCGCTTGGCGAAGGTGAACGGGACGTGGCTCATCGTCTGCATCAACTTGGAGTGCATGCCGAGGAAGAGGGGGTGGCCCTGGTACGGGTTCTCGCCGCCGTCAAGGACGCGACGCAGCGCCGCCTCGTCCGGCAGGGCGTCGTGGTCGAGCCCGACCACGGCCCGGACGGCGTCGGCCATCGTTCGCTCCGCGTCGGGGTCGTACCCGACCAGGCGGCTCTCGTGCCCGTCGAGCGCCTCGTCGAAGCGGCGGCAGAACGCCTCGGTCTCCGCCTCGCCTTGGGCGGTTGTCTCCCGCCAGGCGGCCAGCGCGAGCGACTCGAGCGTCTCCTCGGCCAGCAGCGGTCGCAGGTCCAGCGGGTGCCCCGGCCCACCGAGGAAGTAGGGGTCGACCTCGAGCACCGCCGCGACCATCTGGGCGACGATCAGGCGGACCTCGGCCGGCGCGTCAGCCTGGCTGGCGAGGGCGTGGTAGCGCAGCAGTGTCAGGCCGTTGACCGTGTGGTAGAGGTGCGCCGGGGTCGCGAGCGGCAGGACGTAGCGGGCGACCTCCTGGGCCCGCTTCTGGACGGCGTCGGCCATCCGCCGCTCGGCCGCCTCGCCGCGGGCCTTCGCGCGGGCCGGGAAGACGCTGGCGTAGCGGTCGCGGACGTCGCCGGCCAGGATCTCGGTCAGCCGCCGGTAGCCTTCCAGGCTGCGGGCGATCGCCGCCCGGTAGATCGCGGCCTCCGGCTCGGGCAGGGTCGGCGTGACCATCGTCTCGCCCGAGACCTCCCGGTAGCGCTGGGAGACCTGCTCCGAGTTGTAGTGCGGGTGGGCGTGAAAGAAGGACCAGATCGCCAGGCGGGAGACGTTGTCGAGCACGAAGACGAACGTCGCGTGCTGGAGCGTGGTGTGGTGCCCGGCGGCGAAGAGGTCCGCGTAGAGCGCCAACGCCCGCTCCCGCCGCTCGGCCCGCTCCGCCACCTTGGCCGGGGATAACGTCGGCGACGGCGGGTCGTGGAGCAGCTTGCGAACGTTCTCGACCCGGGCGGGTTTGCCGCCGTAGCAGGACCAGGCCGCCGCGATCGCGAGCGCGACCGGGTGCCGCGCCGACTCCTCGCGGAGCAGCGTCACGGTCGGCGGCGGCGAGGCGAACTGGGCCCCCGGTAGGTCGGGCACCACGTCGGTGGCTGCGGCGATCGGGGTGGTCGGGGTAAGGACGGGTGCTGCCATGGCCCGCGTGCCCTCCGGCGGTTCGATTCAAGGGTTGGGGCGAGGCGGGGCGACGACCGTCGGCGCGGCGACGAGGCGGGCCCGCCGGCA
>CADCWG010000090.1 GCA_902806335.1 uncultured Thermomicrobiales bacterium
CGGCGCCTCCCCTCGCCGTCCCCGTGCGCGGGCGCCGCCGTCCCGGTGCTCGGGGTTGGCGGCGGGTCCCGGGGGAACGGTCGAGCGGCCGCACCCACCGGCCAGGTGAACGGTCCCGGGAGGGCGACTCGCCCGACCCCTCGCCCCGGCCGGCCGACGACCGGGGTCCTCCCGTATAGGCGCGGCGTATCCGTGCGGATCCCCCGGTCGCGCCCGCACGCCCTATGCTCGACGTGACAGGGGGAGTAGCCCCCGCCCCGGCAAAGGGGCGGACCAGCGGCCGTCAGGACGTGCGCCGAGCGCACCGGCCGTCCGAGCGAGACACCCTCGCGTGGCAAGACCCTGGCTCATCCGTCCGGATGCGGCCGGGGTTTTCGTGCGCCCGGCCCACCTCAGGAGGCCAGCCATGCGCGTCGCCATGCTTCGGCTCTACGATCGGGTGATGTCGACCGTCAACCGCCACCACCGGCCCGTCTACGTGCCGGAACCCCGGCAGGTGATCATGCCGGGGCCGACGCTGGCCCCCGGCCGCCGCGGGTGGCCCGTCCGCTCCCGGTGGCGGGTCAGCCGCGACGACGGCACGCCGTCGCTGGCCTGACCGCCAGAGCGGAACACGGACGGGCCGCCCCGGTCGGGGCGGCCCGTCCCAGTTAACCCGTCGGCACCGCGCGCGCCGACGTTGGGGGACGCCGGGGCGGCCAGTGCCGCCCCGGCGTCCCTGCTCCTGAATCCGGGGACGAGCCCCCCGCCCGCCGCCGCGGCGCGCCGGCCGTCCCGACCGCGGCAGCCTACCCGAACGTGCCCGGGGTGGCCTCGCCCGACTCGGGGGAGGCCTCCAGGGCCGGTGGGGTGGCGGGGAGGGCCGCGCCGCGCGTCGCGCCGAGGGCGGCCGGGGGGATGGCGCCGGCCGGGAGGTACTGCGGCGGCCGCCGCAGCCGCGTCCCCTGCTCGAAGGCGTGGGCGAGACGGATCAGGGTCGGCTCGCTGTAGGCGCGGCCGATGAAGCTGATCCCGACCGGGAGCCCGAACGCGTCGCCGCAGGGGACGGTCACGATCGGGTAGCCCGCCATCGCGGCCGGCGACGAACTGGCGCCGAGGAAGAGGTCGCCGTTGACGACGTCGATCTTCGACGGCGGGCTGCCGGTCGGCGCGACGAGGGCGTCGAGGCGGAGGTCGTCCATCACCGCGTCGATGCCGTCCCGCCCACCGAGGCGGCGGTTGTTGGCGAGGAAGTCGAGGTACGCCTGGTCGGTCAGCGGGCCCTTCTCCTGGGCCAGCTCGAAGATCTCCTGGCCGAAGAACGGCATCTCCTCGGCCGCGTGCTCCTCGTTGTAGCGGATCAGGTCCTCGAGGGTGCGGACGGCGGCGGCGGGGCCGAGCGCCTCCAGGTAGGCGTTGAGGTCGGCCTTGAACTCGTAGAGCAGAACCTCGAACTCGCCGGGGTCGGAGGCCATCTCTTCGGCGGTCGGGATGTTGGCCGGGTCGATCACCTCGGCGCCGAGCCGGCGCAGCGCGGTGATGGACGCCTCGACGAGCGCGTCGGCCTCCTCGCTGTAGCCGAAGTAGTCGCGGGCGACGCCGATGCGCGCGCCGCGCAGGCCCTCCGGGTCGAGGTAGTGGGTGTAGTCGGTCTCCGCCCGGCCCTCGCTCTCGGCGGTCGCCTGGTCGCGGGGGTCGGCCCCGGTCAGGGCGCCGAGCACCGCGGCGGCGTCGGCGACGGTCCGGCCGTGGGTGCCGACGGTGTCCTGGCTGTGGGCGATCGGGATCACCCCGGCCCGGCTGGTCAGGCCGACGGTCGGCTTGATGCCGACGATGGCCATCACGCCGGAGGGGGAGACGATCGAGCCGTCGGTCTCGGTGCCGAGCGCGGCGGCGGCGAGGCTGGCGGCGACCGCCGCGCCGGAGCCGGAGCTGGAGCCGCTCGGGGTGCGGTCGAGGGCGTAGGGGTTGAGCGTCTGGCCGCCGCGACCGCTCCAGCCGCTGGCGGAGTGGGTCGAGCGGAAGTTGGCCCACTCGCTGAGGTTGGTCTTGCCGAGGATCACGGCGCCGGCGGCGCGGCGGCGGGCGGCGACGGTGGCGTCCTCGGCGGGACGGGCGCCGAGGAGGGCGAGCGAGCCGGCGGTGGTCTCCATCCGGTCGGCGGTGCCGATGTTGTCCTTGATCAGGATCGGGACGCCGTGGAGCGGCCCGCGCGGCCCCGACGTCGCGAGCTCGCGGTCGAGGGCCTCGGCGATCGCCAGGGCCTCGGGGTTGACCTCGATCACGGAGTTGATCGCCGGGCCCGCATTGTCGATCGCGTCGATCCGGGCGAGGTACGCCGCGGTCAGCTCGCGGGACGAGAGGCGGCGGGCTTCGAGGGCCGACCGCAGCTCGGCGATCGTCGCCTCCTCGAGCTCCGTGTATGGCGCGGGCCGGAAGGCCCCGACGGCCGGGGTCCCGGCCTGCCCATGGACGGGCGACCGCTGTTCGGCCCCGGCGAGGCGGGTGGCCCCGGCGAGCGCGGGGACGGCCGCCGCCGCGGCCCCCCACCTGACGACGTCCCGGCGACTGACCCGACGACTGTTGCGCGAACGCATCGCCCCTCCAACGTTGCCCGGCGCAGCCACGCCGGACGGCCGCCCCCCCCCAACCGGGGAGCGGCATGCTAGGGCCGTCCGGCGTGGCTGGCAAGCGGCCTCCTCGCCGCCACTCTTGGCGGCCGACGGGCGCAGGGGCGGCACGCCGGCGCACCGTGAAGGACCACCGGCCCCGCGCCGAACGGCCGACGTCCTCGGAATCCGGGCACGCTTGGGCGGCCCTCAGCCGGCACCCAGGAAGGGACACCATCGGCCTCCGCTGGGCGGGTGGCGTTGGAACGGATGACGACGGGCGATGGCGTCGAGATCCGCGGCGTCCCGGGGGATGCCTACCCAGGCGACGCGCGGGCATGGGGTGATGCCGGCGCGGGTCAACGACGGACCTCAGCCACAGACCCCCGTGCCAGGCCAACGCCCATCCTACCGATGACCTGTCCGTGCGGTGCCTTGACGTCGGGCGCCGCCGGCCTGGCGTTGGTCGTGTTGGCACCCGGCGCCCGCAGCGCGCCGGTCACGGCCAAGGTCGAGGTCATGCTTGGGGAACCGTGTCCCAGGGCAGCCACCGGTTCTGCTTCGTGCAGGGGTCTTACTCAGCGGACATGACGCTGTTTGCGACGGCCGGAGGACGTCCCTATCGCCCCGACCGGACGGGCGGTGATCGCCGTTCCCAGTGTGGAGGTGGAGAGCTCCCGCGGCGATCACGTGGTCGAGTATTGCGGGCCGGGGACGGTCTGTGGCCAAGGCGTCAACCGGCGGGTTCGGAGGAACGCCATTGCCGGGGTCGGCGCCACCGAGTTCCGATCCCTCTAGGGGCAGTTGCCAGTTGTCCCAAGTCGTAGCGCGGTCCGACTCCGATCAACCCCTCGAACGGTTAGCCCAGCGCGCGGACTCCCAATCGGGCCAATCAGCGTCCCGCCGTGCCTGGACGCCCCCCACCCGATACGGGTACCGAAAGTGATCAGAACGATGGATAAACAGGTAGGCGAGTCAGGCCTACGGTACGGTAACGGACGTGCCGAACTCGACCACCCGGAGGATCCAACGAGGGAGAGGAGGAAGCCGATGCGCCGGTTGACCGAACTCCTTACCGTGACGCTGCTGCTGGGCGGCCTCGCCGCCGCTGCCCGCCCGGCCGCCGCCGCCGACCCGCCCGCGGCCCAGCCGTACCGGTTCAGCGGGTGCGAGACGTTCGGCGCCCCCGTCGAGGACCCCTTCTCCGGGGTCTGCTACACCAACCGCGGCGTCGGCCAGCGCCACACGACCACCTCGGGCGGCTTCGGCTACGTCATCAACGGGGATTGGTGCGAGCGGGTGGTCGTCCGCGGCCGAGTCGTCTCCGACTACTGTGAGAGGACTCACGTGGTCCTGGTTTCGCGAGACGGTGACGAGCAGGTCTTCCAGGCCGCCTACAGGTCCGAATTCTCCTACGAGGACGGCGACACCACCTACACCTGCGTGTCTCATTCCATGTACGTCTACGCCAACGGCGAGCTGCGGCACGAGGGCTACCGCACCGAGTGCGACCCGCCGCTCCCGCTCTAGGGGCCGCGCCCCGGTCGACATTGCCGCCACACCAGCGACGAATCGGCTGCGAGGGCCACCGGACATCCGGTGGCCCCCGCAACTTCGGGTGATCGAGGACCGCGGGCGGCTGGACGGCGGCGCGGCAGCGATAGGGCTGCCGAGGACGGCCCGAGACCTGATGGTTCGATGCGGAGCATGCCAGCACCCGGGGAACAGCGCCCCGGAGGCCATCGCCAAGCGCGTGTCGCGACGGCAGGCGCTGAGGTCCTACGTGCGGCCGGTGATCGCCGTCAGACGTCGGTGCTCGATTCGACGACCCAATCTATGGCCGCGTCGGAGACCAGCGGCACCGTGGCAGCGCTCGTCGGTTTCGGCGGACGGATGGCAACGTGGGGCCGGGGGCGTCGGCCGACCGCGCCGACGGCCCTCGGCCTTGTCTCGCCGTCCGCTACGTCGCCGGGGTGGCGGCGGGCGTCGCCGCCGCCGGCGGGATGATCGATGCGACCACGAAGGACGCGGGCTCCTGGCCGTCGTTGCGGGCCTCCCCGCCGACCAGCAGCGGGAAGACGGTGTAGTCGCCCGCTCCCAGCGTGAACTCCGTGCCGGCGGCCACGGCCTCGCCTGGGGAGGCCGCCGCCCCGGCGCGGGTGATCGTGACCGGGGCGTCGAGGGTGAACGCCAGCGCGCCGGCTTCCCCGTAGACGAGGGAGAGCTCGGGGGCGGGCGCGATCGTGTAGCTGACGCCCGGCGCGAACGTCAGGCGGTAGAGCGCCGGCGTCTCCTGGCCTTCCACGAAGGCGAGCGCCTCGGCGGTCACGCCCGGGGCGATCTCGAAGCCGCCCGCCGGGGGCGACCCCTCCTGGGCGACCGTGCCCGAGCTGCCCCCGCCGGCCCAGGCCAGCCCACCGAGCGCCAGCAGCACCGCCGCGACGATCGCCAGGACCGCTCGCCGCGCCCGCATTCCCACCCGCTCCATGACCGCCCTCCCACTCGCTGCGGCGGACCAGTGCCCGCCCCGTCGTCGACCATACCCTAGCGACCGGATCTTACCGAGACCTTCCGGCGGTCCCCTTTTCCGGCGGGAGCCCCGGCCCCGCCGCTGGACCCCAGCAGGCTCGGCAGCGAGGGGCGTCGCCGGGACGGGTCCCCGCGGCGGCGCGCTCGATCCCGCGCCGGGTCGTGGCGGCTGTGCGAAGATCGGCCCCATCGCAGGGCCCACCGTCGTGGCGGGACGATCCCCGACCGCGGGCCGTCGTCGGAGATCCGCGCGTCCGGAGTTCGGCTCGGTTTCGACCGACCAGCCCGGGCGGGGCGTCCGACCGGCCCTGGGCGCGACGCGACGGCCCACCGCGCGGGCGACGCGACCGACCGTCGCCTTCGACGTCAGGGGAGGACGGCGCCGTGAAGATCACCGAGTTGCGGCTGCGCGAGCTGACCGGCACGCTCCACCACGAGGGCGAGTTCTGGGAGGAGCGACTGACCCGCCCGATCGACGTCTACCCCGAGCACCGGGCCGAGCGGGAGGGGTTCTGGATGCCGCGCCGGGTCGACGACGGCGTCTCCCGCGTCGTCTCGGTCTTCCTCGAGGTCGACACCGACGAGGGCGTGACCGGGCTCGCCGGGCCGATCCCGCACGAGGTGGCCTACCTCATCGACCAGCAGTTCCGGCGCCTGGTCACCGGGGAGGACCCGCTGGCGACCGAGCGGGTCTGGGACAAGATGTACCGGGACGCCGTCCACGGCCGCAAGGGCACCCCGATGATGGCGATCAGCGCCATCGACTGCGCGCTCTGGGACCTGCGCGGCAAGTGGTCTGGGCTGCCGGTCCACCGCCTCCTCGGCGGCCCGGTCCGGGAGACGATCCCCGCCTACGCCAGCGCGCTCGGCTACTCGCTGGAGCCGGAGAAGGTCCGCCGCCAGGCCCAGCGGTTCAAGGACGAGGGGTACACCGCGACCAAGTGGTTCCCCCGCTGGGGCCCGACCGACGGCCGCGAGGGCATCGCCCGCACGGTTGAGCTGGCGGCGACGCTGCGCGAGGCGCTCGGGCCCGACGTCGACTTCATGCTCGACGCCTGGATGAGCTGGGACGTGCCCTACACCGTCAAGATGTCCGAGCGCCTGGAGGAGTTCGCGCCGCGCTGGCTCGAGGAGCCGGTGATGCCCGACCTGGTCGCCCAGTGCGCCGAGATCCGGCGCCGCTCCCGGCTGCCGATCGCGACCGGCGAGCACGAGTACACCCGCTGGGGGCTGAAGCTGCTGATGGACGCCGGGGCGGCCGAGGTGCTGCAGCCCGACACCTACTGGGCGGGAGGCATCTCCGAGCTGGTCAAGATCTGCGCCGTCGCCTCGACCTACAACCTGCCGGTGATCCCCCACGGGCACTCGGTGCCGGCCAACATCCAGCTCAGCGCGGCGCTGCCGATCCCCGCCTGCCCGTTCGTCGAGTACCTGGTGAAGTGGAACGAGCTCTTGCAGTTCTTCTTCCGGGAGCCGGTCCGGCCGGTCAACGGCGCCGTCACGGTCCCGACGGGTCCCGGGATGGGCGTCGAGCTCGACCCGGCGAAGATCGAGGCCGAGCGGCTGCTGGGGTGGGCCGACCAGCCCACGCTCACGGTGAGCACGCCGGCCTGACCCGGCCCGCCGGCCTAGGCCCGGCGGCGCCACGGGCGGCGGTGGATCTACCGCACGGTTAAGAGCGACCGGCGCGACGATCCGGTAGGATCGCGCCTGTCTCGCCTGCCGGGCGCGAGACGGTCCTGTCGCCCGGCGCCGCGGTCGACCCCGCCGCCGTGCGGAGAGGAGCACCAGCCACCATGAGCGGACCGCGTCGCCGCCGGGGCACCCCGGCGGGTCTCTCGCTCGCCAGCGCGGCCGTCGGCCTGCTGGTCGCGCTGCTGCTGGCGGCCGGGCCGGCGGCGGGGATCGCCCGTCAGGCGGCCACGCCGGGCGCCACGCCGGTCGCCACCCCAGGGACTCCCGGTGCCACGCCGGGACCGGGCGAGGCCGCCGCCGAGCGGGTGATCCTCTTCGCCTCGGACGGGATGCGCCCCGACTTCGTCGAGCGCTTCGCCGCCGACGGCGCGCTGCCGGCGCTCGCGGCCCTGGCCGAGGAGGGCGTCCGGGGCGAGAACGGGCTCGTCCAGGCCTTCCCGCCCAACACCGGCGTCGGCTGGCACAGCCTCGCCACCGGCGCCTACCCCGCCGAGCACGGCTCGACCAACAACACCTTCCACCGGATCGGGGAGGCCGACTTCAACGACTCCTCCTCGGCCTACCAGCCCGGCATCCTCCAGGCCGACCACATCGCCCAGGCCGCCGAGCGGGCCGGCAAGAGCGTGGTCGCGGTCGAGTGGGTGGGAGCGCGGGGGCTCGACCCCGGCCTCCTGGGGCCCGTGGTCGACTTCCGCTCCTTCTACTCCGACCGGGGCGTGCTCGCCAACTACGACCTGCCCGGCCAGCCGGAGGGCGCCGAGCGGTTCGGCGTGACCTACCAGCGGGTCGACCTCCAGCCGGCCGCCGACTGGACGGACGTGCCGACGAGCTACAGCCCGGCGCGGGAGCAGACGCTGACCCTGACCAACGACGCCTTCCCGACCGAGGACAACGTCGACCGCGCCTTCACGCTCTACATCTACGACAGCACCGACGACGGCGACACCAACTACGACCGGGTACTGGTCGTCCCGGCCGAGACCGGGGCGGCCGGCGCCGGCGGGAGCGCGCCGCTCGGCGCCTCGCCGGAGGCCGAGGAGGGGTCGCCCGCGGCCGAGGGC
>CADCWG010000091.1 GCA_902806335.1 uncultured Thermomicrobiales bacterium
GCAGCGGGGCGTCGGGGCGCACGTCGGCGAGCATGTCGCGGATCTGGCGCATCAGGTCGATGGTCTTGTTGAAGGTGATGACGAGGTCGCCCTCGCTGAGCTGGATCGCCTCGCCGATCTCGGCCATCGTCGCGCCGCGACTCCAGGCCCGCGCCGCGCCGTAGAAGGCGGCGTTGTGGCCTTCGGAGATGAAGAGCCCGTGGTCGCGCTCCTCGGCCAGGACGTCCCGCTCGAGGTCCTCCAGGCGACGCCGGAAGAGGACCAGGCGGTCGGACAGCGTGAAGCGGTTGTCCTGCCGGTACTCGCGGTCGTAGGAGAACCAGGAGAAGACCTCCGCCAGGTCCTCGGGCGGCAGACGGTCGAGCCAGCCCCGGTCGACCAGCTCGCAGAGGATCAGGCCGTCGTTGTCGAAGACGTCGGCCAGCATGTCGGCCTTGTCCGTGGGGTAGCCTCGGTGGAGGTAGCCGAAGCGGTGGAGGACATCGCGGATGCCGCGGATCACGCCGCGGATGCGGGCCTCCTCGGCGTCGCTCTCGCGCGCGAGCAGCTCCTGGAGGGCGGCCCGCTCCTTGTAGAGGCGGTCGACCCGGGCCAGGTTGTCGCGGTGCTCCTTGCGCCGGGGGCAGGCGTGGCAGGGGTGGTCGTCCCGGGTCGCGCCGAGGGCGGCGACCCGGATCGACGCGGCCTCGATCTCGGCGGCGACCCCGGCGAGGCCGGCAGCGAGGCGCTCCTCCTCGCGGGCGCGGTGCGCCGCCGCCATGGCCTCGAGGTCGGGGAGGGCCAGCGCGGACAGCCGCTGCCGGATCCCCGTCAGCACGTCCGGTGTCGCGAGCAGGGTGGCGTCGTCGATGTCGTCGGGGGGCTCGATCAGGGCGGGCGGCAGGTCGACCACGAGGTCGTCGGTGAGGTAGTCGATCTGGCGGTACTCGGCGACGAGCCGGATCGTGTTGCCGAACAGGAAGCGGCCGACGCCGCCGCGCCCGCCGTGGCCGAGAAAGGTCCCCCAGCCCCACTCGCGGGCGTGGGCGACGAGGCCCGGGGTGGCGGCCCGGAAGGCGCGCCGCAGCGACTGGCGGGTCGGCTCCGGCCAGGGCGGCGCCGACGCTTCGGCGCGGGTGTCGGCGAGGTCCTCGCGCAGCCGGCGCTCCCGGGCCTGGGCGGCGGTCAGGGCGTTGACCAGCCCGCGGTAGCCTTCGAGCAGGTCGTCGCCCTCCGGGTAGCCGAGCAGGCAGCCGGCGACGCCGTGGGGAATGCCGGCGAGGTCGCCGCCGATCTCGACCAGGTCGTCCTCGAGCCGGCGGACGCGCTGTCCGGTCTGGAACTGGGCCAGGCTCTGCTGGATGAGCAGCCGCACCCGCTCGCCGTCGGGCGGGTCCCAGAGGTTGAGGACGGTGTTGTAGCGGATCGCGAAGGCGGAGCGGACCGGCAGCAAGGGGCCGGTGGCGACCTCGAGGGTCTCCTTGAAGGAGATCCAGGGCGAGTAGGGGACGACGACGTGGCCGAAGGCGTCCATCCCCCGGCGGCCGGCCCGACCGGCCATCTGCTGGAACTCGTTCGGGAGCAGCGTGCGCCGGCGGCGGCCGTCCCACTTGCTCATCCGGCCGACGACGACGGTGCGGGCCGGCATGTTGACGCCGAGGGCGAGGGTGTCGGTGGCGAAGACGACCTGCATCAGGCCGCGCCCGAAGAGCACCTCGACCAACTGCTTGAGCACCGGCAGCAGGCCGGCGTGGTGGAAGCCGATCCCGTGGCGGGCGAGGCCGGTGATCAGCTTGACCTGGTCGAGTTCGCGGTCCTCGGGTCGCAGCGTGGCGAGGTAGGCGTCGAGGGTGGCCTCGACCCGTGCCGCCTGCTCGGCCGTGATCAGGTGGGGCCGCATCACGGCCAGCTGCTCGGCGAAGGTCTGGCAGTCGTTGCGGCTGAACAGGAAGTAGATCGCCGGGAGCAGGTTCTTGGCGGCGAGGGCGTCGACGATCTCCCGGGGTTGGGGCTCGTCGAGCTCGAGGGTCGCCCGCTCGGCGCCGCGACGGTGGGAGCGGCCGCCCGAAGCCTGGCGCTTCAGCTCGCCGCCGGTGCCGGCGAAGTCGCGCAGCACCCGCCCGGTGTGGTCGACCACGCCGTGCAGCTTGCCGTCGATGAAGTAGTCGAGCGCGAGTGGCACCGCCCGGGTGGTGTGGGTGACGAGGCGGATCGGGCGGTGGGTGCGGGAGATCCAGGCGGCGATCTCGGCGGCGTTGGAGACGGTGGCCGAGAGGCAGATGAGCTGGATGTGGTCGGGGCAGAGGATGATCGCCTCTTCCCAGGTCGTGCCCCGCTCGGGGTCAGCGAGGTAGTGGACCTCGTCGAAGATCACGCAGTCGACCGCGTCGAGCTCCCACGGCGACTGGAGGAGCATGTTCCGCAGGACTTCGGTCGTCATCACGACGACGCGGGCGTCGCGGTTCTCCGAGACGTCGCCGGTCAGGAGGCCGACCTCGTCGCCGTAGAGGGCGCGCAGGTCGCGGAACTTCTGGTTGGAGAGGGCCTTGATCGGCGTGGTGTAGAGGACGCGGCCGGCCCCGCGGAAGGTCTGGTAGACGCCGAAGTCGGCGACGACCGTCTTCCCCGTCCCGGTCGGGGCCGCGACCATCGCCGAGTCGCCGCGGAGCAGGTGGGCGATCGCCTCCCGCTGGAAGGGGTCGAGCGGGAACGGGTAGAGGACGCCGAACTGGTCGATCGCCGCGGCGATCCGGGCCTCGTCCGGGGCGGACGCGGGGATCGCCGGGCCGACGGTCTCGGGGGCGACGGGAACGGTGGGTCCGAGGGACGTGGTCTGCACGCGGCTGCCGTCCTCTCGGGCGGGCGACGGGGGTCGGTTGGGCGGGGGAGCGGCGCGGGCGGAGCCCGTCATGCTGACATAAGGGTACCATGCTGGTCCTGCCCAACGGCTGGCCAGGGGCATGGGTGCCCTGGGTCTGCTGCCCCACGGAACCGCCGCTGGTGGGGACAGCCGCCGACGGCCGGCCCGGGTCGGCGGTCTCCCCGGACCTGCGGTCTCTCCGAGCGGGTTTGTCGGCGGCCGGGCGGACGGCCGTCCGCCCCTACGGCCCGGGACGGTGACGGGATCCGCCGTTAGGTGATGTCCTGGCGGTCGCCGTCCTCGAGGATGTCGACGGTGAAGGATGGGCCGGTCCGGCGGGCGCGGTAGGCGCAGCCGAGGCCATGGACCGCGACCGACCCGTCACTGACCTCGAGCACCGTGTCCTCGTCGACGGCCCAGCCGTGCGGCACCAGCCCCGCGCGGACGGCGTGGAGGAGGCGGGTGGGGGTGCCGTACTGCGAGGCGTGGACGTCCACGGCGAACGGCACCAGCCCCAGTCCCGGGCGGACGTCGAGGTACTCCTCGTCCTCGCTCACGTCCTCGGAGCAGATGGCCAGGTCGCTCGGGGTGCGGCGCAGCTTCCAGCCGCCGATGATGCCGTGCCGCGGGGCGATCATCGCCCCGGCCGAGAAGCCGGCGTAGGGGATCCCGTCGGCGAGCAGGTGAGGGAGCCACGCGGACGCGGTCGGAACGATGGCGTCGTGGTAGGCCGGCGTCAGACCACCGCCGACGAGGACGCCGGCCGCACCCTCCAAGTGACTGCCCTGGAGCGGCTGCTCCGGCGAGACGAACACCGGGTAGGCCTCCCCGGCGCCGACCGACGCCAGCGCGCCGGCGGAGCCGGCGAAGTAGGCTTCCCGGTCCTCGGTCTGGAGCAGGACGCAGGCGATCCGCTGGGGGCCGTCTCCGGCCCTGGCACGCACCGCCGCGGCGAATCGGCCGAAGATGGCGGGGAACGCCGCGGGCGTCCAACCACCGCCGATCAGGAACACGGGTCCTTGGGTCATCGTCGCTCCTCAGATGGCAGCTCAGCTGCAGCGGCCAGCTCAGCCTTATCGCTCGCCGGCCGGGCGTCCGCGGCCGGGGCTGGTCAGCGGTCTGTCTCGTCGGTTCACGTGGATGCACGAGCCCGGGCGCCGCCCGCGACGGAAGGCGGCGCCCGGGCTCGCGGCGACTCAGCGCCCGGCCTGGGCTGGCAGGAGCATGTCGTCGATCGGGGCGGCGGCGTGGCCCGCGCCCTTGGACGTCGCGGTCTCGAACTCGATGAACCCTTCCACGGGGCCGGGGCGGAAGCCCTGGTCGGAGAACGAGTCGACGGTGTACGTCAGCGTCTGGGGGGCCGCCGCGCAGGTCGCGTGGACGTTGGTGCCGCCCGCTGCCCGCCGCTGGCCGAGGGAGAGGCCGATGTCGACCACGGCCGCCTCGGCGACCGCCTCGTCCCAGCACGAGAGGGTCTGCGTGACCACGACGCCGCCCCGGCCGTCGAGCGCGAACGACGGCGGGCTGAGCGAGACGCTGGGGCCGGTGGGCATCTCGCCGCCGCCGGCGAGGGCGGACGTCGCGACGGTAAGCGTGAGCGCGAGTGCGGCCAGTGGCGCGCCGAGCGTCCGGCGGAGGGTGGAGCGGAACATCGGGGGCAGTCCTTCGGTCGGGGAGCGATCCCCTCGGCGTCCCCGGTTTCCGGGGCGGTGGCCCTCGCCACTGCCACCACTCTAGGAGGCGCAGGGTACGGCGGAATCGGCCGAAAAGCTTATTCGTCGCTCACCGTCGCCACGGGCTGCTACCTAAGCCAGTGTCAGGTCCTACCTAAGCCGCTGCCGCGCGGTCACGGCCATCTACCTAACGGGGGCGGTGCGATGCCTAGCGCGGTCCGCCTGGGTTGGAGCCGGCTAGGCCATTCCGTGGGGTGGACGACGGCTGCACGGGCCACCGGTGGCGATGGGGGAGGGGCCGCGCGGTGGTCCGGCAGGTGGGCGGTCGCGAGACCGGGATCCGCGTGGCATCGGCGCCGCGGGGGTGCCGGACACGCTGCCCGTGTCCCAACGATCGGTGGCCGTTCTCGGCGGCGGCAGTCGGTCCTTGGGCGAGGTGCGAGGCCGGCCCGGTCGGCGGACAGTCTCCGCGAGCGGGCGCTTCGGTCCTGCCCGCTCCGCGTCGGGCGGGGATCCGCTTAGCGCCTGGCCCGGCCCCGGTCTGAGCTGAGGGCCTGGTGCGCGGGGACGCGCTGCCCCAGGAGGTCGGCCCAAGGGAGTCGGCTCGGACCGACCTCCGGCTCGTCCCGGTCGTCACAGTCCCCGATGCCGGCCGGTCGTCTTCGCCGCCTACCAGCCCCACGTGCCGGCGCCGCCCTTGAACGGGCCGACGATGTCGGAGGTGATCCAGCCGCCGTAGAAGTCCCCGGGCTGGGCCTGGACCTGCTCGCCGTCGACGAGGGCGGCGTCCATCCGGCCCGGGTAGAAGGCGACGTGGCCCTTGATCGCCGCGAACGCCGGGGTCGGCTCCTCGTACGTCCAGGCCACGTCCGCCTCGACCCGGTCGCCGACGGCGGCGGTGTAGTAGGTCGCCGTCCCCTTCCACTCGCAGAACGACGCCCGCTCGGTCGGCGTCAGCACGCCCGGGGCGACGTCCTCGAGGGGAACGTAGTAGACCGGCGGGTGGCTGGTCTCGAGGACCCGCAGCGCCCGCGTGGTGTCGACGATCGTCCGGCCGTTGAGGACGATCCGGATCCGGCGCGGCGAGGACTCGAGACGGGGCGGCCGGGGGTAGTCCCAGACCGATTCCTGGCCGGGTCCGGGCTCGATCCGGGTCGTGCTGGCGCGCATGGGAGGGTCTCCTCGGGAGGCTACGGTTCCGGTCGGGACGGGACAGCCGCATCCCATGTCGAACGCCCGGCGACGGGTGTCCCCGACCGGCGCCGCACCAAACCGCGTGCCGACACGGGATGGGGGGCTGTAGCTCGGCTACCGCCCCTCGCTGGCGGGGTCCCGCCGTCCTGCCGACCCGCCGCCCTGCTACCCTGGTGGGCCGACGGGCGCGGCACTCGATGGGGCGGGGCGACGGAGGACGGCGTGCGGGTCGGGGTCAATGCGTGGCCGCTGGCGACGGGGCCGGGGTATCGGCAGACCGGCGTCAGTCGGTACCTCTCCCGGCTGGTCGCCGCCCTGCCCGCCGCGCTGGCGCCCGACGACGCGCTCCAGCTGCTGGGCGTCGACGCCGCCACCCTGATGGCCGACCCGGACGACGCCCCGGACCCCGACCTGGTCGAGGCGATGCGGGCTCCCGCGCGGCCCGGACGCGCCTGGCGGGCCCCGGCCGAGCGCCCGGCCGCGCGGGCGGTCTGGGAGCAGGCGGCCCTGCCGATTCTGGCGCGCCGGGCCGGCGTCGACGTGCTCCACGGCCCGGTCAACGTGCTGCCCCTGCTCGCGACGTGTCCGACCGTCGTGACGGTCCACGACCTGGCCTTTCTGCGGCGACCCGACCTGGTGCCGACCGGGCGGCGACGCTATTTCGCGGCGCTGGCCGGGGCGAGCGTGCGCCGCGCGGCGCGCGTGATCGCCGTCTCGGAGAGCACCCGCGCCGACATCGTGGGCTACCTCGGCGTCCGGCCGGAGAAGGTCGTGGTCACCCACCTCGCGGCCGACGACGGGTTCCGGCCGGTGACGGGGGACGCGCTGGTCGCGTTCCAGGCCGAGCAGGGGCTGGTCCGCCCCTTCGTCCTCAGCGTCGGCACGATCGAACCGCGCAAGAACCTACCGGCGCTGCTGCGCGCGTTCGGGTCGCTGGCGGAGGAGTTGCCGCACGACCTGGTGCTGCTCGGCGCCGAGGGGTGGATGGGGGGACCGATCCGGGCCGCCTGGCTCGAGCTCCCGGCGGCGACCCGCGAGCGCGTCCGCTTCGTCGGCTTTGCGCCCGCCCGGGCCCTGCCCGCCTGGTACAGCGCCGCCGCCGTGCTCGCCTTTCCGTCCCACTACGAGGGGTTCGGGCTGCCCCCGCTGGAGGCGATGTCCTGCGGCACGCCGGTCGTGGCGTCGAACACCTCGTCGCTGCCGGAGGTCGTCGGCGACGCCGCCCTGACGGTCGACCCGGACGACGACGCGGCGCTCGCGGCGGCGCTGCGGCGGGTGCTGACCGAGCCGGCGCTGGCCGCCGATCTGCGGGCGCGCGGCCTGGCCCGCGCCCGGCGGTTCTCCTGGGCGGCGACCGCCGAGGCGACGGTCGCGGTCTACCGGGAGGTGGCTGGGTGAGCCGGCGCGCGTGTCCTGGCGGGGTGGTCGTCGAGGGTGGCCTCCACCCTCCGGCCGCCTCTCCCTGGGTAGGGAGAGGGGGAGACGGGCTGGCGTCACCCGGGCCGACGGCGCGGCGGCGGTCGCGCCGATGAGCGGGGGTGGGGTAACGCTGGACACCGGGCGGACGGCGGGCGACGCCCGGACGGTCCGCGATGTCGGGGAGTTCGGGCTGATCGCGGCGCTGCGGGCGGCGCTGCCGGCCGCGGTGACCGCCGCCGACGACCTGGACGTCGGCATCGGGGACGACGCGGCGGTCTGGCGGCCGGCGCCCGGCGAGGCGCTGGTGGTGACCGCCGACAGCCTGATCGAGGGGATCCACTTCCGGCTCGACGCCGGCTGGTCGAGTTGGGCGGACCTCGGCCACAAGGCGCTCGCGGTCAACCTCTCGGACCTGGCGGCGATGGGCGCCGCGCCGGCGCTGGCTACGGTCTCGCTGGGCCTGCGCGGCGACGAGCGCCTCGCCGACGTGGTCGCCGCCTACCGGGCGCTGGGCACGCTGGCGGCGCGGGCGGGCTGCCTCGTCGCGGGGGGCGACGTCGTCGCCTCCCCAGCGGCGGTTGGCGTCCACGTCACGGCGATCGGGCGGACGCGGGGTGGCGCCGTGCTGACCCGGGCCGGCGCGCACCCGCGTGACCTGGTCGCGGTCAGCGGCACCCTAGGCGCGGCGGCGGCCGGGCTGCGGCTGCTGGGATTGCCGCCGGACGAACCGCGGCGCGCGGC
>CADCWG010000092.1 GCA_902806335.1 uncultured Thermomicrobiales bacterium
GGCGCCCCGGGGTGGTCCGCGCGGTCGCGGCGGCCCACGGCTCCTCTTCCGCGCCACCTGCGCGGCCTGCGGCGCTGATACCGAGGTGCCGTTCGAGCCCCGCGGCGACCGCCCCGTCTACTGCAGCGCCTGCTTCGCCACTCGCCGCGGCCGGTAGAGCAAGCCGTCGGCGGGAATGCCGCGGCGCGTCCGGTGGGTCGCAGCATCGGGCGACACCGCGGCTTCGGCTGCGCCGCCGTGGCGGAGGGCGGTCACGCCGGTCCACAATCCTCGCCCCGCTCGCGCCCCCTGACGCCGGTCGCGTCCGCGGGGCGCGGCGTTGGCTCGGACGGCGGCTAGACCGCCTCGGCCGGCTTGACGCCGACGAGGAGCGCCATCTCCAGCCACTTCCAGTAGCAGTCGACGTCGTCGAACCCGAGCTCGCGCAGCCACACCAGCTGGCTCTCCACGTCGAGCAGGCGATCGGACGGGTCCTCGTCCTCCAGCGGCTCGCCGATCGCCGCGTAGAACGCCAGATGCAGGCGACGGGTTGGCGACGCCACGTGCTCGAAGTTGGCGAACACCCCGCCGGGTGCGAGCAGGTCGAAGACCTCGCCAAAGAGCGCGCGCTTTCGCTCGTGCTCGAGGTGGTGGATGGCCATCGACGAGACGACCGCGTCGAAGCGCCCGAGCGCGGGCAGCGGCCGGGCGAGGTCGTGCTTGACCAGTTCGATGCGCTCGTCACCGGCGAAGCGCTCGCCCGCGGCCTCAAGCATAGGGTCGGAGAAGTCGAGCCCCACGCCGATCATCTCGGGTCGATCGACCCGGAGCAGGGCGAGCAGGCGGCCGTCGCCGGTCCCGAGGTCGAGGATGCGAGGAGCGCCTCGGGGGACCTGCTCCAGCAGGACACGCTCCCCCTCCGCGCGGCGCGGATACGCGTCCGCCCGGTCGAGATAGCGGAGGACGTGCTCGGCGGTGGTCCACTCGGCGGCGGGCCTGTCGCTCATCATCCGGTCCGTCCCGCCGAGCCGGAGGCGCGGCCTCCCTCTCGGCCGTCGTTCGGCTGACGGTCCCCGATCGTCGCGGCGCGTCCGCGGCGATGGAGGACGGGTCGCCCTTCGCGCCAGCGTCGGAGCGGGAGCACCCCGCGATGGCGGCGGCTCCCCACTTGGCACGGCTGTTCGATCCCGACCTTCCCGCGCCCTCACGAGGGCGCGGGAAGGTCGGGATCGTGGTCGGTTCTAGGCGACGAACTCGCCGGCGTGCGCCCGCTCGGCGGCGGTCAGCGCCTCGTCGACGATGGTCACCATCCGGTCGATCTCGTCGTGGGTGACGACCAGCGGCGGCGCGAAGTGGATCACGTTCCAGACCCGGGTGATCAGGCGCCGGTCCATGATCTCCTTGTTGACGGTCTTGATGAACGCGCTGTCCTTGGCGAAGGAGGTCTTCGCCTCCTTGTCCCTCACGATCTCGATCGCCGTCAGCAGGCCGACGCCGCGGACGTCGCCGACGGTCGGGTGGGCGCGCAGCTCCTCCAGGCGGGCCTTGAGGTACTCGCCCTTCTCGGCCGCCTGCGCGACCAGGTTCTCCTCGGCGAAGATCTCGAGGTTCTTCTGCGCGGCGACGGCGCAGACCGGGTGGCCGCCGAAGGTGAGCAGGTGGCCCATCGCCACCTCGCCCTGGTCCTTGAAGGTGTCGAAGACCGAATCGCGGACGATCGCGGCGGCGATCGGCGCGTAGCCCGACGAGAGCCCCTTCGCGATCGTGATGATGTCGGGCACGATCCCGAAGTGCTCGGTCGCGAAGAGCTTCCCGGTGCGCCCGAAGCCGTTGATCACCTCGTCGCAGATCAGCAGCACGCCGTGCTTGTCGCAGATCTCGCGCAGCATCTGCCAGTAGACGGGCGAGGGGACGTGGACGCCGGCGGCCGAGGAGACCGGCTCGCCGATCACGCAGGCGACGGTGTCCGGTCCCTGGCTCTCGATCTCCTGCTCGACGTAGCGGGCGGCCATGATGTCGGCCTGCTCGCCCTCGACGCCGAAGTCGGAGCGGTAGCGGTTCGGGTGCGGGACGTGGGAGACGCCGTACATGAACGGGCCGAAGTAGGCCTCGTTCCGCATCGCGGTCAGGCTCATCGCGCCCATCGTCATGCCGTGGTAGGAGCCGCGGCGGGCGATCACCTTGTAGCGGCGGGGGAAGCCCCGCATCGCCTGGACCTGCTTCGCGATCTTGACCGCGGTCTCGACCGCCTCCGAGCCGCCGGAGCAGAAGAAGACGCGATTGAGGTCGCCCGGGGTGACTTCGGCCAGGGTGTGGGCGAGTTGGGCGGCCGGGCCGGTAGTGAACGAGGAGGCGGAGACGTAGGCGAGCTTCGCCGCCTGCTTGCCCATCGCCTCGGCGATCTCGGCGCGGCCGTGCCCGGCGTTGACCACCCAGAGGCCGGCGATGCCGTCGAGGTAGTCGCGGCCCTGGACGTCCCAGAGGGTGGAGCCCTCGCCACGATCGAAGACGCGCAGCCCGCCGCGCTCGGCGAGCTCGAGCCACGGCTGGCTGTGGATCCAGACGTGGTCCATCGCCTCGCGCTCGATGCCCGCGGGGCTGACCGCGTCGACCAGCGCCGCCGCGCCGGCGCCCGCCGGTGCGCCGGTGGCGACCTCCTTGACCGTGACCATCCCCCGGTGTCTCCCCCCCGGCGGTCGCGCCGGCGCCTCGAAGCTGCTGCGTCGGTTTCGCTGTCGGTCGCGTTTCCCCACTCCGGACGGCGTGGCCGACCCACGGCGTGCCGCCGGGCGCGTCATCGTCGCCGTCTGGGATGGCCGGGAGTATAGCACCGGGAGCCCGCCGGCCCGGCCGGCGGGGGGTGCGCGGTGGTGGCGATTCGCGTCGCTCGCTACGGGCGGGACACCGCTTCGCGTCGACCGGGGGAGGCGGCCCGGGCGGTCCCGTGAGGCGGCCCGTGAACTCCCGCGCCGGACCGAACCTCGTCACGCACGCGCGGTCGTCGCGGACCTACCCCATCCGCCGACAGGTGCCCTGAGGGACGATCGCCCTGGCGCTTAACCCAAGGTGTCGTCGGCATCCTCGTCGCCTGCCGGACCCTGGATCCGCGAGCGCTCCATGTAGCGCAGGATCTCCTGGTGGTCGAACCGGTAGATCCCGCGCTGGCCGAACTGAAAACCGCCGAACCGTCCCTGGCGGGCCCAGTTGATGACCGTCGCCCGGTTGACACCGAGCAGGTCCGCCGCCTCGGCGGCCGAGAGGAAGCGCGAGCGGACGGCGGCTGGCGTGCGCGGCCGGCGGGCGCGTCCGGTCGGCTGGCCGCTCTCCCGAGTGGTCCCCTGGCCCCCGTCGCTGGTTTCCCGATCCGTCGCCATCCGTACCTGCTCCAGAACGTCTTCGCGCGAGTACCCCAAGCCAGAACACGACGATCGGCTCGCCATGGCGCCCGGGGTGGCGCGGCGTTCCGCCACCGAGGCGGGTGCCGGGCTTCGCCGGTGGCCGCGCGATCTCGGGGTCCCGGCCCGGGGCGTGGTGGCACGCCCGCGGAAAGAAGATCGTTCAGCCGCCGTCGGAAGAGACCGCGCCGCAAGTTGGTGACCATCTTCAGGGCGACACGGGTAACTCGGCAACCCCCCCCGCCGCGAGTGCCGTCACGCTCCCCCCGCCCGCGACCCCCGGCCGGCATTCCGGGGCGACCAATCGTCGGCGCCACGCTCGCGCCAGTCGCGTTCCCCCGGGTGCGATCCGCCGGTTGCGATCGGCCGGGCACGGGCGGTCGGCGGGCAACGGCCGCCCGGCCGATTGACGCCGTCCTCGGCCGCTGCCATGATCCGCGGTCGCCGCGCCCGGCGGGTCGACGGGCGATGACCGCGCGGACGGTCGAGGCTCGGCCCGCGGGCCGCCTGCCACGCGCTCGTCGCGGGGCATCGTTCGGGACGCTCGGCCGGGAGTACGGGGTCGGATAGGGGTTGGAGGCGTGAGCGGACCGGGGGGCGATGACATCGGCACGCATGGCGCGGCGCGGCCCGTCGACCACCCGGTCCTCGGGCCACTCCCGGCGGCCGCGGCCGTCCCGTTCACCTTCGAGGGGCGGGAGGTCGTCGGGCGGGCGGGCGAGCCGGTCGCCGCGGCGCTGCTCGCCGCCGGTGTCCGGGTGCTGCGGACGATGCCCAGGGGCGGCGAGGCGCGCGGTCCCTCGTGCATGGTCGGCCGGTGCGCCGATTGCCTGGTCACCGTCGACGGCGTGCCGGGTGTCCGCGCCTGCCTGGAGCCCGTCCGCGCCGGCATCGCCGTCGCTGCCCAGCGCGGGCTCGGCGGCTGGGGCGACGGCGCCGGGGAGCCCTTCGCGCCGCCGGACGACGACGGGCCGGACGCCAGCCCGATGGGTACGCTGATCGAGGGGCCGCGGTGAGGACGACCCAGGTGGCGGTGGTCGGCGGCGGGCCGGCCGGACTGGCGGCGGCGACCGCGGCCGCCCGGGCGGGCGCCGAGACGGTCCTCCTCGACGAGCAGTAGACGCTGGGCGGGCAGCTCCGCTACCGCGTCGCCGCAATCCCGCGCCCGCCGGCGATCCCCTGGGCCGACGCCCCGGCGTCTGGCCCCGAGTGGCCGGTGCGACCCGGGGCGCTCGCGGCCGACCTCGTCGCCGCGGCGCACGCGGCCGGCGTCGACGCCCGGCCGGGCGCGGTCGCCTGGGGGCTGTTCGAGGACGGTGTGCTGGCCGTCGCGGGCCCCGCGGAGTCCTACCGGCTGCGAGGCGAGCGGGTGGTGATCGCGACCGGCTCGACCGACCTGCCGCGCCCCTTCCCCGGCGGGTCGCTCCCGGGGGTGCTCTCCGCCCGGGCGCTCCAGATCCTGCTCCACGTCCACCGCGTGCGGCCGGGTCGTCGCTTCGTGGTGCTTGGCCAGGGGGCGGAGGCGGCGGAGGTGACGGCGGACATCGGTCTCGCCGGTGGGGAGGTGGTCGCCGTCCTCGACCCGGAGCGGGCGGATCTGGCGGCCGAGGGGACGGACGGCGTCGTCGCCGTGACGACCGGCGGCGTCCGCCACGCCGCCGACGTGGTGGTCGTCGCGGTCGGACGCCAGCCGGACGCGGCGCTGGCGCTGATGGTTGGCTGCCCGGCGGCCCTCGCCCCGACCCTCGGTGGCTGGGTGCCGGACCGCGACGCGGACGGCCGGACCGCGAACCCCGCGGTCTGGGTTGCCGGCGACGCCGGCGGCACCTGCGACGTCGGGACCGCGGTGGCGGAGGGGGCGCTGGTCGGAACGGCGGTCGCCGCGTCGCTCGGGCTCGTCGGCGACGAGGCGGTGGCAGCGGCGCGGCTCGCCCTGCGGGCCGCAGCCCTGGAGCGCGTCGAGACCGTCGCCGCGCTGGATCCCGCCTACGCCCAGATCTAGGCGCGTGGGCCAGTCAGGTTGGTCCGCGTCGTCTCGCCGCCACCCGGCGGAGCTCGCCCGCCCTCGACCTTAGCCAGGGGACGACCCATGTCCGTCGCACCGAGTGCCGCCACGGAGATCGCCGCCACGCCGGCGGGCGGGGCGGCCGCCCCGTGCTACGTCTGCCGGTGTGAGGAGGTCGAGGCCGCCCACGTCTCCGCGGCGATCGCCGAGGGCGCCCGGACCGTCAACGACGTCAAGCGGCGAACGCGGGCGGGGATGGGCCTCTGCCAGGGCATCTTCTGCGTGCCCACGGTCGCCGCGCAGCTCGCGGCGGAGGCAGGAGTGCCGCCGGGGGAGATCGTGCCGATGACCGCCCGGCCGCCGGTCCGGCTGCTGCCCCTGGCGCAGCTGGCCGCCCTGGAGGAGTAGGCGCGCGGCCCTGCGTGGTGGGGGCGACCGTGCGGTCGTCGCCCCTCGGGCGCGGGTGCCGACCCTCCGGTCTCCCGGGCGTCCGGTTGGCCCGAGGCGACGGCGTCGGCCGTCGCTGGTCTCGGCTCGGCGGTGATGCGGTCTGGACGCGGCACGACGTCGGCGCGAGGCGGCCGCACGGTCCGGAGGCGACGCGAGGCGGCGCCACCGTCCGGAGGCGACGCGGCGCGGAGTTTGCGACCACCCCCGTACCGACCGCGGCCGGACGCCGTGCTGAATCGCGCTGCGCGCCACACCTGGAGGGGTCAATGTCCGTTGGTTCCGGAGCGGCTGCCCCGTCGCAGTCTCGCCTGACGATCGACTACCGGAACACGATGGCCGCGGGCGTCGGCGAGGTCGACGGCATCAGCGACGACGCGCTCGACGCCATCGCCGAGCGCGTCGGCGCCGCCCTCGACCGGATCACCGCCGAGCACGAGGCGGGCGGCCAGCGGTGGATGGACCTCCCCGACGACACCGCGCTCGCCCAGGACGTCGAGGCCTACGCCGCCGAGGCCCGCGGCCGCTACCGGGACTTCATCCTCGTCGGCATCGGCGGGTCGTCGCTCGGCGCGATCGCGACCGTTCAGGCGCTCGCCAACCCCTACCGCAACCTGCTGCCCGACGCCGAGCGTGGCGGTCCCCGGTTCTTCGTGCTCGACAACCCTGACCCGGAGAGGGTCCGGGCCACGCTCGACGCGGTCGACCTGCCGAACACGCTGATCAACGTGGTGACCAAGTCCGGCCAGACGGCCGAGACGATGGCCAACTTCCTGGTCGCCCGCGACGCGCTGATCGCCGCCGTCGGCGAGGAGAACCACGCCGCCCAGGTCGTGGCCACCACCGACCCCGAGGAAGGGCTGCTGCGGCAGCTCGCCGACCAGGCGGGCTACAGGACGTTCCCCGTGCCACCCGGCGTCGACGGCCGGCAGACGGTGCTCAGCGCGGTTGGGCTCCTCCCGGCGGCGCTCTGCGGCGTCGACGGGCGGGCCCTCCTCGCGGGGGCCGCGGCGATGCGGGAACGCTGCCGGGTGCGGGACGTCCGGGAGAACCCGGCCTACCTGCTGGCGGCCCTCGCCTACCTGGCCGACCAGCGCCACGGCAAGAAGATCCTGGTCACGATGCCCTACGCCGACGCCCTCTTCGGGCTCGGTGACTGGTTCCGGCAGCTCTGGGCGGAGAGCCTCGGCAAGCGTCTCTCGACCCGTGGCGAGGAGGTCTTCGCCGGCCAGACGCCGATCAAGGCGCTCGGCGCGATCGACCAGCACTCCCAGATCCAGCTCTACACCGAGGGGCCGAACGACAAGCTGATCGTGCTGGTCGCGGTCGGGGAGTACCGGGCGAAGGTGGCGATCCCGACGCCGCCGGCAGGGATCCCGGACCTCGCGTACCTCGAAGGCGGCGAGCTCGGGCAGCTGCTCGACCGCGAGCGGTCGGCCACCGCCTGGGCGCTGCGCCAGGCGCGCCGGCCGAACCTCACCATCACGACGCCGACGGTCGACGCCTTCGCGCTCGGCGAGTTCTTCTTCCTGCACCAGCTCCAGACGGTGATGGCCGGCTCGCTCTACGACATCAACCCGTTCGGGCAGCCCGGCGTCGAGGCGGGCAAGAACGCCACCTACGCCCTGATGGGACGCGGGGGGTACGAGGGACTGAGGGCCGAGCTGACGGCCGCGCCGGAGGACGCCGACCGCTACGCCCTTGCGCCGTAGGCGGCGCTCGGCGCCCGAGAGACCCCGGGGCCGGGACCGCCAGACCCGGCGCCCGCGCGGTCCCCAGCCGACGGCGACAGGGCCGACCAGCGTGGACCGTTCCTCCAGCCGACGTCGAGCCCCGGCCGGCAGCGACGCCGGCCACAGGGACGTGCCACGTCGCGCGCCCGGGACCTCGTCTGCCCACCGTCGCGCGGGGGCCGGGGCCAGGCTAGACTAGCGGCGACGACCGGAAGGGACGGCACGCCCGGCGTGCGACGCCCCGCCCCGCCAGGACGGTGGGGCGGTCGGCGGCGT
>CADCWG010000093.1 GCA_902806335.1 uncultured Thermomicrobiales bacterium
GGCGGCGGCGATCGCCCGCGGCGAGCGCGTGGCCGACGTCGCGACTCGGTGGCGCCCGCCCGTCGTGGCCGAGGTGATGCCCCGTCCCGACGTGCGGGGCGCCTTCCGCCTGGACGAGCGCCGCGCCCGGATCGCCGACCTCACCGCCCGGACCCAGCGGCTACCCGTGGGCGCGGCGTCCTGACCCGCAACGTGGCGTCCTGACCCGGGACGTCGCCTCCCGACCGGGGACTTAGCGTCCTGTCCGGGGACGGATGGGCGACCGCCCAGCAGGGATCGGAACCATCCGACGCACCGTCGGGAGCCCGGCGCGAAGAACGGATATGCCCCGAGACACGCGGCGCATCGGCATGGGAAGCATGGGTGACCAGCCGCCGTCCCATCCGCCTGGGACCGGGTCCGTCTGGACGCGCGTGGGCCGCTACGGAAGCCGGCTGTGTAGTGGTGGTAGAGAGGGCGGGCGGTGGCCGGGCCCGCCCGGGGTCGAGCCAAAGGTCAGAAGCTCGGGTGCGATCCCGGCTGAAGCCGGCCATGGTCCTGCCCGGCGAGGCCCATGCGATCACCCGGTTTCCCCCTGAGGCACGGCGATCCGGGTCGTGCGGGGGCCTCGACCTACCGTCGCGGCCCCCTGCTCCCGCGTGGCCCCGTCAGCCCCCCCTGGCACCCCCGGCGAACTCGGTTCGACGCGGGACCCGGCGGGCACCGCGGCCGGTCTCGGTCTAGTTGAACGGCGGGCGCCACCTTCGCGGGGGATGGACGGCGTGCGCCGTCTGCGTCCGTTGGGTGGCTCACCGCCGCGCCCCGCGGGAGCCACGACCCCATCCGCACTCGACCCACCGGCGGCCGCACCGGGAGTACGTGCGCCTCTCCCGGACCTTTGGCTACAATGCGTACACTGGGGCTCCCATTCGACACATTGACTCACCCGGCCAGACCCATGCCCGCGCCCCGGACGAAAGGACGATCCCGTCGACACCCCCGCGCCCTCCGGAACTCCAAGTGCGCCCGGCGGCGAGGTCGCCCGCCCGCACCCCGTGACGTCGGCCCGGCCCGCCGGAGCCGCCGCTCGGGGTGGCCGTCGGCGGCGCCGTGGCCTGGCCCTCGCGCTCCTCCTTCTCGTCGGGCTACCGCTCGCCGTGCTTGGGGCCGAGGCCTGGCAGGTCGTGGCGGCGATCAGCCGCGCCCAGCAGTCGGCGGTCGTTCCCCTGCCCCCGCGCGCCGCGGTGGGGGGTCCAAGCCCGGGCCAGGCCGCGACGCCGATCGCGCCTGCGACGCCCGCGTCGCAGGGGACCCCGATCACCAACGCCACCCCAGGCACCCCGACGGTCGTCATCGCTGGCGACAGCACGCCAGTCGCCCCAGCGTCCGCGGCGGCCACCCCCGTGGCGTCTCCGGCGGCCACTCCCGTTGCGACGCCGTTGACCAGCCCGGTGGCCAGCCTCACCGCGGCCGCACCGGGCGACGGCGTGGACCCTTCGGTCGACGCGCCGGACGAGGTCGACGACCCCTCATCGCTGGAGGTGGCCCGGCAGATCGTGGCCGCCGGGACTGCCCGCGGCGAGCCCGGCCGCGATCCGGTGTGGGGCGGACGAACGCACCTCAACATCCTCGTCCTGGGGGTCGACCGGCGGGCGGACGGCGGGGACCAGAACGCGGATGTGATCATCCTCACCCGTCTCGACCTGCACGGCGGGGAGGTCACCGGGGTCAGCGTGCCGCGCGACCTCCTGGTGTCCATCCCGGGCGTCGGTCAGGACAAGATCGCGAGCGCCTACGACCACGGTGTCCGCGCCAGGCCGGGCGACCCGGCCGCGGGCGTCGCCCTCGTCCGGGACACGGTCGAGGACGCCTTCGGCGTGCCGATCGACGACTACGTGCTCGTCGACTTCTCGGGCTTCGAAGCCGTCGTCGACGCCGTCGGCGGGATCGAGGTCACCATCCCTACCCACCTCCGGGACGAGGCCTACCCGACGGAGGACTACGGGACCCAGACGGTCGAGTTCCGCGCCGGCCGCCAGCAGCTGGACGGCGAGCGCGCCCTCCAGTACGCCCGGATGCGCAACCCCGACAGCGACGACCAGCGCCGCCAGCGCCAGTTCCAGGTGCTGCTCGCCCTCTTCGACCGCGGCCAGGAGATCGGCGGGATTACCCGCGCCGCCGACACGATCGTCGCCCTCGGCGACGCCGTCCAGACGAGCTTCGACCTCGAGGAGCAGCTCACCCTGGCCCGGATCGGCCTCGCCGCGAACCGGGAAGGCATCGCGCTGACCAGCCTCGCCGACCCGCTCATCTGGCCTGGCTGGACGCCGGAGGGCGCGTGGGTCTACCTCAGCGACCCCGAGGCGATCCGCGCCTGGGTCCAGGAAACCCTCCGCGTGGACGCCGCCTAGTAGGCTCGCATCTCCAGGTCGGCCCCACCCGCGACCGGAACTACCGTCGGCGAGACATCCACGCCGCCCTTGGCGGCCAGTTACAGGGTGGCATCAGCACGCCCGCCCGTCACGCGGTGGTGCTCCTGTTCACCGGCGACGTTGGGGAAGCTTTCGGCTACGACGACGGGTGGGATCGGGACGGGACATTCCGGTACAGCGGTGAAGGCCAGATTGGCGACCAGACCTTCACCCGGGGGAACGCCGCCATTCGAGACCATGCGGCCGCGGGGAAGGCGATCCACCTCTTCCACGCCCTTGGCCAGGGCATGGTGCGGTACCTCGGCGAGGTGCGGTACGCCGGCCACGAGTTCGTACCGAACACGCCAGACCGCCTCGGCGGGCGCCGCGTCGCGATTCGCTTTCGTCTCGAGCCCGTCGGCTGGGTCCCCGGTGCCACCGGCTGATCCAAAATCCGGGTGATGGCCGGCGCTTCGCCCGGCCAGCCCGCGGCCAGCCTGCAGCCGGCTTCGCGTCCGAGCCGCTGGCCTTGGATCTCGGCCGGGGCGGGCGCGGACGCCGGCGGGCGTCGATCCCGCCACCGATCAGACCCGTTCCATGTGGGGGCATCCTGAGCGACCGGAAACCGTGACTCCCCTGGGCGGCGGGGTGTCACGGTCAGGCGAGCCCGTGCTCCATGGCGAATCGGGTCGCGGCCGCGCGGGACCCGACCTCCAGCTTGTCGTAGATGTGGTTCAGGTGCGCGTGGACCGTCCGCGGGCTGATGTAGAGCCGCTCGGCGACCTGGGCGTTGGTGAGTCCCTGGGTGATCAGGCGGAGCACCTCCACCTCGCGGCTGCTGAGGCCGGCCGGAAGCCGCGCGGTCTCCGGCGACGCTCCCACCACCTCCTCGTCTTCGCCGGGCTCCGTCGCGAGGGCGTCTGCCTCCTCCGCCGCATCCTCAAGCGTAAGCGCCCGCCCGGCAGCCCAGGCCGCAGCCCACTTGGCCTCGTCAGTCCGCGACCGCGCGGCCGCGATGGCCGCCGCGTGGAGTGAGCGATCGGGCGTGTGGGCGTAGACCGCCGCCTCGGTGCCCTCGAGTAGGGCCTCGGCGGCGCCCCACAGCCGCGCCGACCGCAGCAACCTGCCCTGGGCGACAGCGACCCCACCGAGGCCCTCCAGGCAGTACGCCGAGTTGCCCCGGTCGCCCATCTCGAGCGAGAGCCGAAGCGCCTCGCCGAAGTGCCGGACCGCTGTGGCGTGGTCACCCACCGCGCGCGCTGCCAGCGCCAGGTTGTAGAGCGAAGCGTAGACGCCGATCCGGTCGCCGAGCCGCTGCGCGAGCGCCAACCCCTCCTGGGAGAGTTGCCGCGCCCGCGCGTACTCTCCCTGACTGAGCGGGATAGCCGCCGAATAGGTCAGCAGCATTGCCGCCGTCCAACTCGCCCCGTACGCCAGGCTGCGCTCGATGGCGTCCTCGATCATGGGCGCCCCGCGGTCGTAATCCTTGGCACCCACGGCGGTGAGTCCCACCATGCCGGTGGCGAGGATGTCCCCGTACTCGTCTCCCTCGGCACGAAACAGCACCAGGGCCTCGTCGAACGCCGGCGCCGCCGAGGCGTAGTCCCCCTGGCCATAGGCCAGGACACCGGCGACCAGGAGCGCCCAGCCGCGGTCGACCGGCGACACACCGCCAGGTGTCGCCAGAATCGTCTCCATCCACCGGCGGCCTTCAGAGAAGTGTCCCCGCATCCACCAGAAGAGCCAGAGCGACCACCCGTGCTGGACCGCGTCCGTGACGTGCCCCTGTTCGAGCATCCAGGCCATCGCCGCCCGGAGGTTGTCGTGCTCCTCCTCGAGGCGCGCCAGCCAGGTGAGCTGGGCGGGACCTCTCAGCTCGGGTTCGGCGGCGAGGGCCATCGCGCGGTAGAACGCGGCCTGGCGAGCTCGCACCGAAGCGAGCTCGCCGGTCTCCTCCAACAGCGCCAGCGTGTACTGCCGGACGGGCTCCAGCAGTCGATATCGTCCCTCCTGGTCCGCCACCACGAGGACCAGTGACTGCTCCACCAGGCTTGAGAGCAGACCCAGAACATCGTCTTGGGCGACCTCGGCGTCGGCGGCGACGGCTTCCGCGGCGTCGAGCGTCCAGCCACCGGCGAAGACGGCGAGCCGGCGAAACAGCGCCTGCTCGCGCGGGTCGAGCAGGTCGTGGCTCCAGGCGATCGTGCGCTGCATCGTCCGCTGTCGCTCGGGCAGGTCCCGAGCGCCCCCCGTCAGGAGGGGCAGCACGCGGTCGAGGCGCGCCAGCAGGGCCGTCGGGCCGAGGACCCGGATCTTGGCCGCCGCGAGCTCGATCGCCAGGGGGATGCCGTCGAGGCGCCGGCAGATGGCGGCCACCGCGGCGGCGTTGGCCTGCGTCAGGGCGAAGTCGTGGGCAACCGCGCGGGCGCGCTCGACGAAGAGTTCCACGGCGGGGTTGCCAGCCACATCGCCGAGGGCGGGGACGCGCGAGAGGTCCGGCAGCGCGAGCGGCCGCAGCGGGTACTCCCGCTCCCCACGCACCCGCAGTGGGGCCCTGCTCGTTGCCAGGACGTGGACCCCCTCGGCCGCCGTGATCAGGTCGGCCACTCCCACCGCGGCGTCCGCCACGTGCTCGAGGTTGTCCAGCACGAGGAGCATGCGTCGGTCGCGGAGGTAGTCGCAGAGGGCGTCACGGGTCGACTGCCCCGCGGTCTCCCGGAGGCCGAGCACGCGGGCGATGGTTGGGATAACGAGTTCGGCCTCGGCAAGCGGGGCGAGTGCCACGAACACCGCCCCATCGGCGTACCGGTCCACGACCTCGGCGGCGAACTCGGTGGCGAGCCGCGTCTTGCCGACCCCGCCGGGACCGGTGACGGTGACCAGGCGCCCCTCGTGCCGCAGGAGACCTCGGAGCGCCTCCAGGTCCTGCTCACGACCGATGAGCCCCGTGGGCGACGAGGGCAGGCCCACCACCTCCTGGCGAGCCGGCAGCGCCGTTGCCGTGCCGTCCCGCCGCGGCACCGCCGCTGACATCGCCGCGGCTTCGTCGTCGGACAGCGCGAGCGCCTCCGACAGGGCCCGCACCGTGTGCGGGTAGGGGCGTCGCCGCTCCCCCCGCTCGAGCGCACTGATCGCGTTTGGGGTCAGCCCCGCCCGTTCCGCCAGTTGCTCCTGCGTCAGACCCGCCGCCTCTCGGAGTCGCCGCAGGCGGCCCCCGAACGACTCAATCTGCTCTTCGATCACGGCATCCAACTGCTGTGCTCCGTCACGCCCCGGCCCCATCTGGATGCGCTAATAGTAGCCCGGACCGCCGAATCGGGGGGCCTGCTCTCGGTGTCCAGACGACCGAACTGTGTGAGGTGCTGTGTGAGCACTGTGCGTGGTCCGGCAGCCGGTGGGATCGCAGACTCGTCTCAGAACCACGACGGCCAGTCTCTTGGCCGCTCGACGCGCGACACGAGGAGTCTCCCGTGGGATTGCGTTCCCTGTTCTCCATCGCCGCCGCCCTGCTTGTCTTGTCCGGCGCCGTCGCCCCGACCGCGGCGCAGGACGCGAATATCCAGCCCGCGTTCAGCGACAGCATCCTGCGCACGCTCGGCTACCCCGAGATCCAGATCGAGGTCTCCCCGGAGGGCGTCACCGCCCCGAGCACCCTCAGCGCGTGGTTCTACCTCGTCACCCTGTCGGCCACCGACGGTAACGTCGCCTATCTCGACTTCATGCAGCCGCCGGCCGGCCTCGACACGGCGACGGCCACGGAACTCGCCCTCGCGGCGGCTCGGGACGACCTCGCGCAGGAGGGATGGGTCTACGCGGGCGGCAGCAACACCTTCGAGCCTGGCGTGCCGGTCTCGTTCGTGATCCAGTTCGCGCCGGGCGAGTACCAGATCGCCGCCTCGATCTACGCCCCCGAGCAGGGGTCGGAAGAGACGATGCGGCTCCTGCCGCTCACCGTCACGTCTCCTGTCGCCGACGGCGGAACTCCCGGGCCCGTCGGCTCGCCGAGCCCCACGGGCACGCCGCGCGCGGCCGCCCCGGACGCCGGCGTGACCCTTGAGATGACCGACGACCTCCGCTACATCGTCGGCCCGGACCCGGTGCCCGCGGGACCGCAGGTGTGGGAGATCACCAACACCGGCACCCATGGGGCGCACCACGCCGTCATCTGGCGGGTTCCGGACGGCGTCACCGCCGAGGCGATCGTCGCGGACTTCTCGGTCCTGATGTCCGGGACGCCCGCGGCGGGGCCGCCGCTCATGGCCCAGTTCACCGGGGTCGCCTACGTGGCGCTGCAGTCGGGCGGGCAGACCACCTGGGCCGAGTTCGACCTCCAGCCTGGGACCTACGCCGTCATCTGCTACATCATCGACCCGGTGACCGAGCGCCCGCACGTCCTCGACGGCATGGTCACCGTCTTCACGGTCGCCTAACCGTTCCCAGCGTCGACCAAACCCAACCGCGGCGGTCAGGAACACGATTCGCTCGGGATCCTCGGGAGCACGACCATGACGGAGTTGACCGATGGCCAGGCGCCGCTGATCAGGACGCACGTCGCCAGCGAGCAGACGGGCGGGCGCCTGGCCGTCGTCGAGACCCGAGTCCTGGCCGGGCATGAGCCGCCGCGCCACGTCCACGGCAACGAGGACGAGGTCGTCTACGTCCTCGACGGGGCGCTGACCTTCGAGGTGGGAGAGGAGCGGCGCCGAGCGTCCGCGGGGACCTGCGTGTTCCTGCCGCGCGGGGTCGAGCACTGCTACGCGCTGGAGTCATCGGCGGCCCGGCTGCTGTTCCTGGTCGCGCCCGCGGGGATCGAACGGTTCTTCGGCGAATTGACCGGGTCCCAGGACGGCCTGGACGCGGAGCACCTGATCACCGTCGCTGCCCGCTACGGGGTGACGATCACCGGTCCGCCGGCGACGTTCGAACCGGCGCACACGCGGGAAAGCCCGTCCACTGGGCCGACCTGATTCGATCGACGACCGCCGTCGGGCGGCGAGCCTTAGGCGGCACCGACGCGGCGCTCCCCGGCCGGCCGAGATGGGAACCGCCGTGTGGCGCTCGCCGGACCCCGGCCATGACCCATCCGGGCAGTGGGAGCATGAGGCGGGGCCGGGCAGCGATCGCTGCCCGGCCCCGTCGCGGTGTCACTGGTCTGGCTGTGGCTCACTACCGCACTACCTCACGAACCGGACCGATCGCTCCTCACCGAGACGCGCCGCACGGCTCGGCGCGACGCCACGGTCGCCAGGAACACGAGCGCCATCGGACCGACGATCGCGGCGGTGAGCCACGGGATCGTCCCATCGGCCGCCTGACCCGTGGCCGGCCCCGCGCCGGCTCCCGTGTTGGGCAGCGTCACCACGACGCCGCCGGGGGCGGACGTCGCGCGGGGCCGCGGCCGGGCGGTCGGCGCGGCCGTCGCCGG
>CADCWG010000094.1 GCA_902806335.1 uncultured Thermomicrobiales bacterium
TCAAGAGCGACAAGATCCGCGCCGAGTTCGAGCGGGTGGTGGTCGCCGACACCGAGACCCGGATCGACGCGACGATCGACGAGCTGATCGACTGGATGGTCGAGCAGGACCTGCGGACCTGGGAGGCCGTCAACGGCTACATCGACCGCCGCCGCCTCTCCAAGTACGAGGACGAGCTGATCGGCGAGGTCAGCCCCCAGTTCCGCTACGACCGGCGCAACCTGCTGGAAGCGGTCTCGCGCCGCGCCCAGGAGGAGGTCGACCGCTACGACCCCGGCGCCGAGGCCCACGAGCTCTCGCTCTCGGTCCGCAACGCGGTCGCCCAGGTGGCGGTCGCCGAGGCCGGGGCGATCGGGCTCGGGGCGCTGGTCGTCGCGGCGGCGAGCACCGTGGCGGTCGACGTGACAGGGATCCTGGCTGCGAGCGTGCTGGCCGGGGTGGGCCTATTCGTCCTCCCGCGGCGGCGACGGACGGCGCGGATCGAGTTCCACCGCCGCGCCAGCGAACTGGAGGAGCGCCTGGTCGAGGTGATGGGCGAGCAGTTCGAGCACGAGCTCGCCCGCTCTGTCACCCGGATCCGGGAGGCGATCGCCCCCTACACCCGCTTCGTCGCCGCCCAGCAGGAGAAGCTGACGCGGATGGAAGACGAGCTGGGCGCGATCCGCAACGACCTGCGCGCCTTCCGCCACCGGATCGGCGGCGGCGACGAGGCGGCCCTGCCCGCTCCCGCCCGCCCGGCCAACGTCGCCACGCCGATCGGCGACGAGCCCCGCCCCGCGACCCCGGCGGCGCGGGGCCTCGGCGACAGCCCGGTTGGATCGGCTGACGGCTAGGGGCTCTCAGGGCCTTCGACGTGGCCGTCAACCCATACGGACGGGATCCGGTTTATTGGAGGCGGGCGGTGGCCGGGCCCGCCCGGGGCAAGACCCAGGCTCAGGCAGGACGCTGGCTGGAGCCGTCTGCGGACCGTCCGGGCAACGTCCGGGTGAACACCCGGATTCCGTATCGGCCCGGCGAGCCGGACAGGACGCGGGAACGACGGCACGCGACAGGGCCGGGACGCTCGCTGCGTCCCGGCCCTGTCGCGTGCCTCCGAGATCGGTCCGTCGGGTGCAGCGGGAGGACCTAGAGGAAGCTGTAGATGAAGTCGAGGGCCGCCGCGGTGTCGGTCCGGTAGGCAAAGCCGGCGCCGACGCAGTTCGCGTTGAGGCCGAACGAGGTCACGGCGACGATGGTGGTGGTCCCGGCGGCGAAGACCGGCCCGCCCGAGTCGCCGAAGCAGGTGCCGCCGCCGGTGCCCGGCGCGTTGGTGTGGTGGATGTTGTAGCCGTCGGTGAGCGCGCTGCGCAGGTTGACGACCTGAACGGTGGCCTGGAGGCGTGTTTTCTCGGCCAGCACCGTCGGCTTGATCTCCTGCAGCCCGTAGCCCACCACCGTAAACGTGGTGTCCTGTTGGCCGCGCGCGGTCGCTAGACTGTCGAGGTAGCCGATATCGGCCAGCGACGCGTAGCCGAGGTTGACCCGCTTCTTGAGGACGACGACCCCGATGTCACCGGTATCGGGGAACGAGGCCCCGTAGCCGGCGTACGTGTACGGGGTGCCGACATACCCGCCG
This sequence comes from uncultured Thermomicrobiales bacterium, assembly GCA_902806335.1. GTDB lineage: Bacteria > Chloroflexota > Chloroflexia > Thermomicrobiales > UBA6265 > CADCWG01. The sequence continues at coordinate 1,616 of CADCWG010000094.1, forward strand.
TCGTAGGGGTAGCCGCTCTCCGCGGTGACCGTGTCGTCGAAGTAGACCCGCGCCGAGTCCGCCCCCTCGGTGCAGTGGCCGGCGGTCAGCAGGACGGTCGGGGAGATCAAGGTGCCGGTGCAGCGGTGCGTTGGGTTCCCGTCCGCGTCGTAGAAGACGATCAACCCGACGAACGGGTGCGCCCCCGCGTCGGCATAACCGTCGGTGACCGCCCCCGCAGGCGCCACGGCCAGCAGCGCCACGATGAGCGCGATCAGGCAGGCAGACAGCCTCGTGCGCATTCGGACCCCTCCTCGCGTCCTGAGACTTGGGACAGTTCCCCAGTGGATGCCGCAGTGTAGACCGCTCTCGCGACACCGCGTATGGTCCGGTAGTCCTGCCCTATTCTGGTAGCAAGTGTTACGGATTGACGTGTGATCGAGGGGCGTCTGGGCGTTAAGGGGTTTGATACGGCATCCGGTTGTCCGGTGGTGGTATCGGATGCGGGCGCTGGTCGGGCCCGCCCGGGGCAAGCCCCGGGCTCAGGAACGAAGCCGGCTTCAGCTGGCTGGGGACCGGCCGGCCAATGCCCGGGTGATCACCCGGATTCCGTATGGGTCCCGGAAGGGCTCGCACACCGGCGACGCGGTCCCGACGTCGGCGGGGCGATCCAGACCAGCGGACGGTCAGGGCCGTGGCAACGGCCGCGGCGGGTCCGCGAGCAGTCGAAGTAGGCACGACCGCGCCTCAAGCCCGTCCGGTCTCGTCGCCCCGAGCCCACGGCCCCGAGCCCACGGCCCCGAGCCCACGGCCCCGAGCCCACGGCCCCGAGCCGGGCGGCATCGGGACGGGGCAAGCCGTCGCCGGGTCGCCGGGCTCGGTGTTCCCCGTAATCCTACGGGGGCAGCGGCCTACCGGCGCGTCCAGCGGGTTTAGGTACTCCTTCGGATGGCGGGCACGCGGGCCGGTCGTAGCATCGTCTCAGCCGTCGAGCGGGAACAGGGAGGACCGGCCGAGCGCCAGGGCGCGTCGGGCCCGGTCGCCGTCTGCGCCTGTCCACCGGCGCTGGCCGCCGCCGAGCCGACCGGCTCTGACCCAGGGAGGATCCCCCATGCGTGCGCTGTCCGCCCGTTCCGCCGCGTCCCGACCGTCGAGTGGGCCGACGCCGTTGTCGGCGGCGATCCCCACGTCTGCACGCCGTGCCAGGAGGCGTCCAGCGGGTGCCTGGTCGCGAGCCGTCGCCGGGCCGACCGGCCCGGTCGCGAGGGGGGCCTGCCCGATCGCCGCGTCGGAGCGGCGCCGGGGTTCTCCGGGCACCACGAGCGATCGCGCCGTGGGGAGCCGGCATCGGGCCGCGCCGCGAGGACCGCGAGCCGTCCTACCCGTGGCGAGCGCCCGGATGACCCGGGCGCGCCGCGCCGCGGCCCTGATCCCGATCGTCGTCCTCGCGCTCGTCGTCGCGGCCGGGCCGCGATACTCGGCCAGCGCCCAGCGCGGTGCCGGCCAGCGCTTCGACCGACCGGGCCTCGGCGTGATCGCCCAGGGGGTGGCGCCGATGCCCTCAGATGAGGTCGCCTGGCGGGTCGTCGAGGACACCGCCCCACCGCCGGGCGAGGACGAGGGCGCCGAGCGAGCCCTCGGCTTCGCCGTCGCCGACGGGGCGTCGCTGTTGGTCACCGACGAGGCGAGCGGGGTTCGCTCCCTCCTCGGCCCCGCGGAGGCGGCGTTCACCGCCGACGGCGCCGCGCAGCGCCGGGAGTCGGCCGGCGACGAGGCCGCGCCCTACTACCGCGTCGAGTTGGTCCGCGCCGACGCGGCGGACGGCGGCGGTGGCACGCCCATCCTGGCGGGAGACCCCTTCGACGCCCCGCGCGGCGAGCTCGACCTGGACCTCGTCCGTGGCCACCTCCTCCCCCACGGCGAGGCGACGCTCGCTGCCGGCGACGCGCCGGTGGTGGTGCTGGCGACGCGCGGGGAGCTGGAGATCACGCCGGCCGACGGCGCGGACACCCGGACCCTGGCGGCCGGCGAGGCGGCGGAGTTCGCCGGCGACCTCGAGATCCAGGTCCCCCGGGACGCCAGGGACGCGGACGAGGGCGCCTCGTTCGTCGCCGGGGTGATCGGGGACGCGGTCCGAGCCGAGACCGGCGGGGCGACCGCCGTGGCGACACGCCGCGCGGCGTCCCCGTCCGGGGCCGCCCCGACTGGCTCGGTCTCCGCGGTGGTCTACGGCTGCGAGCCGGGCACGACCGTGGAGGACGTCGAGGCGTCCAGCCCCGATGCCCGCTGCGGCCAGGAGGCGGTGACCGCCGGGCTGACGTTGCGGCTGACCGCTCCCGACGGGACCGCCCTTGGCCTCGACGAGGCGACCCTCGCCGAGGACGGCTCGTGGGTCTGGGACGAGCTGCCGCTCGGCGACTACGCCCTCGACCAGCCGGTGCTGCCCGAGGGCTTCGCGGCCTGGGTCGTCTTCGACCTGTTCGGCGGGGGGACGGAAGGGGTCGCGGTCCTTGGAGACCGGGCGGTCACGCTGGCCGGGGATCAGACGGACGCTGCCCTGCTGATCTTCAACATCGCCGCCGAGGAGCCGGCGGCGACCGACTCCGACGGCGACGGCCTGACCGACGACGAAGAGACGACGCTCGGCACCGACCCGGCGAGTCCCGACACGGACCGTGACCGGCTGCTGGACGGCCAGGAAGTCGCCGAGGGCGGCGATCCGCGCACGGCCGAGGGCGGCGCCGGTTCGGCGGACCACGACGGCGACGGCCTCTCCAACGCCCGGGAAGCGGAGCTCGGCACCGATCCCGACAGCGCTGACACCGACGGCGACGGCTTCTCCGACGGTGACGAGGTGCTGAGCTCGCCCGGCGGGGACCCGCTCGACCCGACGTCGCCCAGCGGCGGGGCCGACGGCGACCGGCTCTCCGACGCCGACGAGGCGATCTACGGCACCGACCGGACCAACCCCGACACCGACGGCGACGGCTGGACGGACGGCGAGGAGGTGTACGTTGGCACGGACCCGCTCGACGTCTTGAGCCGGCCCGATGCCGCGGCCGGCGAGGCTCCCGCTCCTCCCGCTACTACCGCTCCCGCTCCCGCCGCCGACGGGGACATGGATGGCCTGACCGACGCCGAGGAGGCCTCGCTCGGCACCGATCCCGGCGATCCGGATACCGACGACGACACGGTCGACGACGGGCGTGAGGCGATCGACGGGTACGACCCCCTCGACCCGTCGAGCCATCCGCTGATCCTCCTCCCGGACGCCGACACGCTCTAGCCCGCGCCCCTCGCCCGGGACGATTTACGGGTAGGGCGCGGGGGTGGGTCACTCAGGGGGGGCGGCGACGCGCGCCGTCCCGCCGATCGGGCCGAACGCCCCCGTTGTCCCGGGTCGCTCACCAGTCGGGCGCGAGACGGCTCACCGGCCGTCTCGCGCCCGACTGCGGGCGGGTGACCGCGGGCGCCGGCACGGACCGCTCGTACGGGCCCGGGAGCGGAACCCGGGCGGTCGCCGGCGCTTCGCCCGGCGGAGCCACGGCCGGCTTGCGCCGGCTTCGTCTCCGGGCGTCCGACCTCGGGGCCCGGTCAAAGGGGGAGCGGAGCCGCCGCAACGCCCCCGGTCCCTTCCTCGATCGTCCGGAGTCCGGATCGGTTGGAGGCCGGATCACCCGATCGATCGGGATTCGACTCCGCCACGACGGCGCCGCGGCCTCGCCTGGACCGCGGCGCCGTCGTGTTCGACGCGGTGGCCGCGTGGGCCCAGAACGGGTGGGTCGGGTCCGAACCGGGTGGGTCGGGTCCGAACCGGGTGGGTCGGGTCCGAACCGGGTGTCCGAGACCGGAGGCGAGCGGTCGGTGGAATGGCGACCGCCTCGGTCCGCCGAGGCCCTGGGGGCGCGGACACGTTCCCCCGTTCGGTGGCCGGGCGCATGGTCGAGTTGACGCAACGATTGACTGACCGTGATCCCTAGCGGATCATCGGACCGAGGAGGCGGACGCTCGCGACGGGGGCCCGGATGGCGATCGGCGCACCGGATTCGGTCGATCTCCCGGTGCCCCTGGCGACGGCGCCTGGCGTCACCGTCCCCCCCTGGTCACGGCTGCCGATCCCGGTCGGCTCCCTGGTCGGTCGGGAGCGGGAAGCGGTCGAGGTCCGGGACCTCCTGCTCCGGCCCGGCCGCCGGCTGCTGACGCTCACCGGACCGGGTGGGGTCGGCAAGACGCGGCTGGCGCTGCGCGTCGCGGCCGAGCTGACCGACCACCTGGCCGAGGGGGCGGTGTTCGTCTCCCTCGCTTCCCTCGTCGACCCGGCCCTGGTTCCCCGGACAGTCGTGGCCGCCCTCGGTCTGCGCGAGGAGCCTTCCCTCTCCCCGATCGCCTACCTCGCCGAGGCCCTGCGGGACCGACAGCAGTTGCTCGTGCTCGACAACTTCGAGCACGTGATGCCGGCTGCCCTGGCCGTCGCGGAGCTCCTCGCGGCGTGTCCCGGCGTTCGGGTGCTGATCACCAGCCGGGTTCGACTCCGGTTGACGGCCGAGCAGGAATACCCCGTCGCGCCGCTGCCGCTGCCGGCTTCCGATGCCACCCGCGCGGCGGTGGCGGAGAGCGCCGCGGGCGCGCTCTTCATGGAACGTGCCCAGGCGGTGGCGCCCGCGTTCGCGTTGACCGATGCCGACGCGCCCGCGATCGCGGCGATCTGCCGTCGCCTGGACGGGCTCCCGCTGGCGATCGAGCTCGCCGCCGCCCGCGCCGCGGTGCTGTCCCCGCGTGCGCTCCTCAACCGGCTCGACCGGGCGCTGCCCCTGCTGACCCTCGGCGCGCGGGACCTGCCGGCGCGGCAGCGGACGTTGCGCGACGCGATCGCCTGGAGCTACGACCTCCTGGAGGCGGAGGACCAGGCGCTCTTCCGGCGCCTGGGCGTCTTCGTCGGGGGCTTCGGGCTCGCCGCGCTCGACGCGATCGGTCGACCGGAAGTGACCTGGGACGCGGACGGACCCGACCGGGTCGCCCTCGGTGCCGATCCCCTCTTGCTGGACCGGGTGACACGGCTCATCGACGCCAGCCTGATCGGCGCCGCCGGCATCTCGGGCGACGAGTCCCGCTTCGCCATCCTCGAGACGGTGCGCGAGTTCGCCCTGGAGCGGCTCGCGGCGAGCGGCGAGGCCGAGGACGTCCGCGCCCGCCAGGCGGCGTGGGCGCTGGCGCTGGCCGAGCAGTCCGAAGTGGCGCTCGTCGGGCCGGACCAGGTCGCCTGGCTGGACCGCCTCGAGGCCGAGCACGACAACCTTCGGGCGGTCCTGGCGTGGGCGCTCGATCCCGATGCGCCGCAGCGGGCGGAGACGGCGCTGCGGCTGGCCGGGGCGCTCTGGCGGTTCTGGGCGACGCGGGGCCACCTGGTGGAGGCCCGCGGCTGGTTCGAGCGCGCGCTCGCCGTGCCCGGCGCGGCGCTCGTCCCGGCCGGCGTCCGCGCGAAGGCGATCAACCGCCTCGGCAATGTCGAGATCGACCTCAGCGACTACCGCGGGGCACGGATCCGCCTGGAGCAGAGCCTGGCGCTCTGGGAATCGGTCGGCGACCGCGCCGGGGTCGCCAGTGCCCACAACGGGCTCGGCCTCGTCGCCACCTACGTTGGGGACACGCCGCTCGCCCGTGCCCACTACGAGGCGGCGCTGGCGCTGCGGCGCACCCTGGACGATCGCCCCGGCCTCGGCAACACGCTGACGAACCTGGGGAACCTGGAGCACGCGGCGGGCAGGATCGAGCGGGCGCGAGCCCTGCTCGACGAGGCCCTCGCGGTCCGGGAAGGGATGGGCGACAGCGGGGCTGTCGCCTATGCCCACCTCAACCTCGCGGCCGTAGAGCGAACCGAGGGGCGACCGGCCGCCGCGGCCGCGCGGTTCGAGCGGAGCCTCATTGGGTTTCGGGACGTGGGGGACGTGCTCGGCGAGGCCGACGCGCTCCACCTCCTGGGCCGCCTCCTCGCCGAATCGGGCGATGTCGCGGAGGCGGCGAGGCTGCAGGGGGAGGCGCTGGCGCGGCGTCGGCGCGTCAGCGACCAGCGGGGCGTCCTCGAGTGCGTCGAGGCGATCGCCGCGATCGCCGCGCGCCGGCGCCAGACGACCGCGGCCGTCCGCCTGCTCG
>CADCWG010000095.1 GCA_902806335.1 uncultured Thermomicrobiales bacterium
TAGGGGACCAGTGGGGAAAAGGACGCTCAACGGTAACGGCTGGGGTGGACGGGCGGACGTCCGTGCCACTGGGCGGTGCAGGAAGCCCGCCCGCGCGAGAGCGGGCCGTGTCACGCATCCGGCAGTTTCGGGGGGGCGGTATCTCTTATCCCCTCGCTCGATTGAGGGGCCGGGCTTCGCATCCTATACTCCCTGCCCCCGGGCGGACGGAAGCCGCTGGCCCGACGAGGACCGGCCGGCGCGCGGCACGCCAGGGCCAGGCAGGTTAAGTCGCCGTGCCCCCGATCACGCGCACGAGCGGCGCGGTGCCGGCGGGCGGGCCGCGAAGTCGGGGAACGCAGTGCTCCGCTCGGTCGCCCCGTGGGTCTTCGTCGCGCTCTGGAGCACCGGCTTCGTCGGCGCCAAGTACGGCCTCCCCTACGCCGGCCCCTTCACCTTCCTCTTCGTCCGGATGCACCTCGCCTGGGTCCTCCTCGGGGGGCTCGCCGTCGCCGGGCGGGCCGCCTGGCCGCGCGGCCCGCGGGAGGTGGCCCACCTCGCCGTCGCCGGGCTGCTCCTCCACGCCGGCTACCTGGGGGGCGTCTTCTTCGCCATCGCCCGCGGCATGCCGGCTGGGCTGGCCGCGCTCGTCGTCGGGCTCCAGCCGGTCCTGACCGCCGTCGGGGCCCGGGCGCTGCTGCGCGAGCGCGTCGCCGGGCGGCAGTGGCTCGGCCTGGCCCTCGGCTTCGCCGGCGTGGCGCTGGTGGTGGGGGACCGGGCCCGGCCCGCCGGCGAGCGGCCCGTCGCCGCCGCCGCCTTCGCCGCCATCGCGGTCGCCCTGCTCGCCACCACGGCCGGCACGCTCTACCAGAAGCGCCACGGGGGCGGGGCGGACCTCACGGCCGCGGCGGCGGTCCAGTACCTCGCGGCGGGGGTCGCCCTCGCCCCGCTGGCCGCCGCGGAGGGCTTCCGGGTCGACTGGGACCCGTCGTTCGTCTTCGCCCTGGCGTGGCTGCTGCTCGTGCTCTCGGCGGGGGCGATGCTGCTGCTGCTGGCGCTGATCCGGCGGCACGCCGTCTCGCGGGTGGCCGGCCTGCTCTACCTCGTGCCGCCGGCGACGGCCCTCGAGGCCTACCTCCTCTTCGGCGAGCGCCTCGGCCCCCCGGCGCTGGCCGGCATGCTGGCGGCCGCGATCGGCGTCGCCCTCGTCGTCGGCCGGCCGGACGACGCCCCGGTCCGTTGAGCCGACCGGCGGACGGTGGGCCGTCCGGTCCCGCCCTGCTCCCTGCCTCTCCGCGCCGCCCCCTCGTCGCCGGTCCCGTGATTGTTCTGGCATGTGCTGTTCAGGGCGCCCGCGTGACGTGGATCGGGTCTCCCGCCAGCGTGGCCCCGCGCGTGCGTCCGGTAGCCGCGGCGACGCACCGGCGGACGCGGAAGGAGGGGCTCATGGCACGCGACGCACGACCGGGCCCCGGCCCGACCGAGAGTCTCCGCGCGCTGGCCCGGTGCCGCCGCCGCATGCGCGACGCGGTCGCGCTGCTCACCCATACCACCCTGGTCCTGCGCGAGGCCGTCGCGGACCGGGACCGGGCCCTGGCCGCCGTGCGGGCCGCCGAGGCCGAGCAGGACGCCTTCGTGGTGGCCGCCGTCCACGAGCTGCGCAACCCGCTCGCCGCCGTCAAGGGCCAGGCCCAGCTCCTCGGCCGGCAGGCCGCCGAGGGCCGGCTCGACGACGCCCAGCTGGCCCTGCGCCTGGCCCGGATCGACCAGGGCGTCGCCCGGCTGGCCGAGGCGCTCGACGCCCTGGTGGCCGAGGTCAAGCGGCCGCTGCCGGGCGCCGAGGCGGGCTAGCGGCCGGCCGCCCCCGCCCCGTCGGGCCCGAGGCAGGCGGCCACGAGCCGCAGCAGGTCGTCCAGCTCGAACGGCTTCTCCAGGGTCCACGCGACGAGGCCGCCAAGGACGTCCCCCAGCTCCCGCAGCAGGCGTGGGGCGGCCGAGCACACGACCACCGGCACGGCGGCCGTCCGGGCGTCCGCGCGCAGGGCCCGCACCAGCCCGACGGCCGGCGCCGCGTCGGCGCCCAGGAGCAGGTCGAGGATCACCAGGTCGGGCGCCAGGGCGGCGACCTCGTCCGCCGTCGGCGCCGCGGCCAGGCAGGTCGCCCGGTGGCCGTCCACGGCCAGCACGTCGGCGAAGAGGTCGCGCATCTCCGGCGCGTCGTCGACGACGAGGACGTGCGCCCGCCGTGCGTCGGCCATCGGCGTCCCCCCGTCTCCATCCCCCGCTCGGCGGCAGACCACCAGGATGAAGCCGGGCGGACCATGGGTCAAGCGGCGGGGCGGCGCCCGTCCGCGCTCCACCCGGCCGCAGTCTGCCCTCGGCGCTGGGCGACCACCGACCGAGCCGGTCCCGCACTGGGTCCGACCCGGCGTCCCGTCCGCCCGCGCCCCCGCGCCCCGTCGAGCGGCGGTCGTTCGGGCGGCGGGAACCGATCGACGCCGCCGCGCGTCTTCCTACCGCACAAGAGACGCGGGGCCGAGACCGTGCGGCGCGATCGTCCCGGCGACCGACCCGAGCCCGAGCCTGCTCGAGCAGCCGCGTCCGGCGTCGCCCACCCGCTGCCCCCGGGGCAGCCAGACCTGCCGACGGTGCTGATAGGTCCTGCTAGGATGGAGGAGCGCCGTGACGACGGCGTTCCGCAGCGGGGAGCGACCGCGCGTGGCCCGATCAGGTCCGGCCCAGCGTCCGCGCCACCTTCCGCCCTCGGGGCGGGCGGCGCTGCTCGTCGCCGCGCTCGCCCTGCTGGCGGTGCCGGTCAGCTACCGCGGCGGAGCGGACGTCGCCCACCCCCACGCCTTCCTCCAGCTCTGGCTCGACGCCGCGGCCGGATCGACCGACCACCACCGCCACCACGCGGACGGGCGCGCCGACGCCCACGCCGCCCCCCACGAGACCCGCGGCGTGGCCACCGGACGGGACCCGGCGAGCGACCTCGCGGCGCTCCGCGCGGCGGAGCCCGACCGTCCGGTGCTCTCCGCGATGGCGGGCGGGACCGAGCGCGCCACGGCCATCGCCGCGGTCATCAGCTCCCTGTTCTGGTCCCTGCTCGCGCGGCCACCGCTGGGGTCGTCGCGCCAGGTCCCGCTCCGCGGCCGCGGACCGCGCCCGACCACGCCGCCGCCGCGCGAGGCGGCGTGGCTCCTCGGTGCCCCCGTCCGCTGACATGCGGCCGCACGGGCGACCGCGAACGCCGGCAAGGGAACCGCGAACCCTGCCCCCCGTGGGCAGGAGCTGCGTCCCCGCCCGAGGTCGACCCCGACCGGTTGGTCACCCGGCGCGGTGCCCAGCGGCGAGCGTGGCGCCCGGCACCTGGCGGTTCGGCCCACGACCCGGGCCGAACCGCCCGAGGGGACGCCCCGTCGCGATGACCCGGACCGGACGCGCCGGCGGGTGTGTCCGGTGTGTCCAGCTTCCCCACGGGCGTGCGGCGCCGGCCGCGCCCCGCGCCCAGCGTGCAGACCCGTGACGAGGCCGCACCGACGCGGGCGGCCGGAGGACTCCATCCCATGCGATCTGCCATTGCCATGCGATCCATGTTCCGCCTCGCCGCTGGGTGCGGCCTGGCCGTGCTCCTGCTCGCCGCCGTCGCCCCACGGGGCGCGGGCGCCCACGAGGTGCGCCAGGTCGGCGACTACGAGTTCGTCGTCGGCTTCCTCGACGAGCCGGCCTTTGCCGGGGAACTGAACGGCCTCGACCTGCGGGTCACGCTGAAGCCCGGCGCGGCAACCCCCGGCGCGGCGACCCCCGACGCGTCCCCGGCGGCCGACGGCGGGGACACGCCCGCCGCGGCGATCGCGCCGGAGGGCACCCCTGTCGAAGGGCTCGACGAGACGCTCCAGGCCGAGGTCATCTACCTCGACCAGACGATGGCGCTGCCGCTGCGCGCCCGCTACGGCGAGCCCGGCGCCTACGCCAGCGAGTTCTTCCCCACCACGCCCGGCGATTACTCCTTCCGCGTCTTCGGCACCGTCGAGGGCGTTCAGGTCGACGAGACCTTCACCTCCGGCCCGGAGACCTTCGGCGCGGTCCAGGACCCGGCCCCGCTCCAGTTCCCGCAAACGGACGCGGCGGCGGTCAGCGCGGCCTCGACCGACGGCGGGTTCGAGGACGGCCCGGCGGGGATCGGTCTCGTCGCCGCCGTCGGCGCCGCCGCGGCGTGGTCGGTCCGCCAGCGGATCGTCGCGCGGCGCGACCGGGCGTCGCACCCCGCGCGCTAGGGCCCGGCCGGGCGCCCCGCACCCGACCGGCGCATCATCGTCCGCCGGCGGGCGGCACGGCTGTGCCGCCCGCCGGCGCGACGCGAAGTGGCTCGACCCATGCTGCTCCCCCGGAGGGTCGCCCCCCGCTTGGCGGCCCTCGCCGTCGCATCACTGCTGGTGACGCTCGTCGTCGGGGCGCTGCTCGCGCCCCGGACGGCGGCGCACGCCGCCCTGCGCGCGAGCGACCCGCCCGCCAACGCCGTCCTGCCCGCCGCCCCCCGGACCATCGCCCTGCGCTTCACCGAGCCGCTGGAGCGCGCCGCGAGCGGGATCCACCTCCTGGACCGAACCGGGGAGCGCGTCGCGGGCACGTCGGTCCAGTTCCCCGGTGACCCCTACCTGATGGAGATCGCCCTCCCGGGCGGGCTCCCGAACGGCACCTACACCGTCGCCTGGCACAACCTGTCGGCTGCCGACGGCCACACCCAGGAGGGGTACTTCACGTTCACCGTCGGCGACGCCGCCGACGTGACCACCGGCGTGGCCCCGGTCGCCGCGACCACCGGGGGGCCCCCGGCGTGGCTGCTGTCGGGGACCCGATGGCTGGCGCTGCTCGCGCTGGCGCCGTCGGTCGCGGTCTGGCCGGTCTGGCTCCTCGTGCTGCGGCCGACGGTGCGCGCAGCGGGCAGCCAGCGGGTTGCCCTCACCCGGCGGGTCGTCCGTCTCGCGGCCTGGTCGCTCGCGCTCGCGCTCCTCGCCTCCGCCGTCGCCCTGGTCGCGCAGGCGGCGGCGACCGTCGGTGGGACGACCCCCGGTGACGGCCTCTGGATGACCCTCTGCGAGACCCGCTACGGTCGGTGGTGGCTGGTGCGGCTCGTCCTCCTCGCCGGGCTGGGCGCCACGCTCGCCGGGTGCGCCTGGTCGTGCCCCCGGCGGCGCCCCGTCCGCGCCGGGCTCGCGCTGGCCCTGGCGGCGGCGGTCCCGCTGCCGTTCAGCATGGTCTCCCACGCCGCCGCGCAGACCTCCGGACGGGCCACCGCGATTGCCGTCGACGCCGTCCACCTCGCCGGGGCGGCGGTCTGGGCCGGCGGGGTCGGCGTCCTGGCGCTGGCGCTGCTCCCGACCGTCCGCCACGCGCCGCCGCCCCTCCGCCGCGACCTGCTCGCCGTGGCGGTGCCGCGCTTCTCGGCGGTCGCCCTGGTGGCGTGGGCCGCCCTGGGGCTGACCGGGCTCTACATGGCCTGGCTGCAGGTCGGCAGCCTCGACGCGCTGCGCGACACCGGCTACGGCCGCTCGCTCACCGCCAAGCTCCTCCTCGTCGCGCCGCTCCTGGCGCTCGGCGCCGCCAACTTGCTGGTTGTCGGCCGGCGGGTGACCGCCCGGACCGCCGACGCCGCCGCGATCGGCCGCCGTTGGGGCCGCCGCTTCACGCTGACGGTCGGCGCCGAGGCGGTCCTGGTAGTGGCGCTGCTGCTGGTGACCGGCCGCCTGGTCGGCCAGGAGCCGGCGCGGGCCGCGCTGACGGCGGACGCGCCACGGGCGATGCGGACCGAGCTGACCCTCGCCGGGCAACGCGACGACCGGCCAGCGACGCTGACCCTCTCCCCGGGCGCGGCGGGCCCCAACCGGTTCCGCCTGACCATCGGCGGCGAACCGCTGCCACCGGAGACCGAGGCGGTGCTGCGCCTGGCCCTGCCGGACCTCGGCATCGTGGGCAACGAGGTCGCGCTGGCGCGCATGGGAGGCAACGCCTTCGAGGCGACGGGGACCGAGGTCGCGGTCGCCGGCGCCTGGCAGGTGGAGGCGGTCGTGCGTCGGATCGGCGCGTTCGACTACCGGACGGCGTTCACCCTGCCGGTCGGCGCCACCCCCCCGCCGCCGTCCGGCGGCGACCAGCCCGGTCCCGCCTGGCGGTTCGACCGGTCCGGCGTGGCGGCGCTCGCGCTCGCGCTCCTCGCGATCATCGGCCTGGTCGCCGCCTGGTCGGCCAAGCGCGCGGCGGTCCGCGCCCGGATCGCGGGGCTCGGCCTCGCCAACCTCGCGGTGGCCGTGGCGCTGCTCCTCCAGGCCAGGATCGCGACGCCACCGGACGGCGACCCGGGGGCGGTCTCGGCCCTCGCGGCGCCGCCCGCCGGGGTCACCGCCGCGACGTTGCCCCCGGCGGCCACGCCGAGCGCCGGTTCCCACGGCATGCCCGAGCACCACCCGACCGCCGCCACCGACCACCACCACGCCGCCCCGGCGCACGGATCGGCCCCGGCCGGGACTCCGTCGCCGCCTGGTCCGGGCACACCGGTCGCCCTGGGGGACCTCGTCGTCGCGCTCGACTCGGTCGCACCGGGACCCGGTCCGCACGACCTCGTCGTCGCGGTGGCGACCGGGACGGGCGGGGAGATCGACGCCCGGGTGACGGTCTCGGCCCGTCCGGCCGGCGGGGATGCCGGCACCGTCGCCACGGTCCAAGGCGAGCCGACGTCCCCCGGCCGGTACGCGGCCCGGGGCCTCACCCTGGCGCCCGGCCGCTGGCAGATCGTGGTGCGGGTGGCGCCCACTGGCCGCCCCTCGGCCGCGGCGACATTCGTCGTCGAGGTGCCCGGATAGGCGCGGCGGTCGCCGGGGCACGGTGGAGGCTGTTCCCGACGGGATTGACAGACGGCTCCACGGGTGTAGGGTAAACGACACCCGCGACCCAGCCGCGGGGCGAGGCGAGCCCCGTGACGGGGGAGGTGGTGGAATGGGCGATCTCGACCGTGGCGGCGCGTTGGCGACGGAGGCCCTCAGCCCGACCGTCCAGCAGATCCTCAGCCACCTCTGCGCCGACCCGTGCCACACCTACGGCGCGGTGGTCGAGTGGTGCGAGGCGCGCGGCGACTGCTGCTACGCGGTCTCCTGCCCCGGCTGCTCCCGCCAGTTCCTCGTCGACGAGGACGAGCTCGCCGAGCTCCAGCGGTGGACGGACGACGAGGGCCACGCGCTGGTCTGCGGCGTCCGCGCGGACTGAGCCCGACGGCGGCGACGCCCCGTCCCGGCGGTCGGCCCCCTCCCGCCAGCCCATCCCGTCCCATCCCGATCGCCGTGCCGGGCGCGCCGACGACCGCACCGCCCGCCGCGGCTCGCGCGCGAGCGATTGTGATCGGGCAGATCGGCGCCCGGACCGCCCCGTCGCCGGGCGATCCGGGCGCCGGCGCGACCGGGTCCGTCGGCTGCTGGCCGTCGGCCGCTGGCCGCTGCCCACAGCCCGCTGACAGGCGACGACCGACGCGGACGCGGCGTCCGGCGCGGCGGGGTCGGGGGGCGCCGCGTCGATCGCGCGCCGGACGAATCGCGTCCACCCCGAGCACGGCGCGGCGGCCCTCCCCCGGCGGGGCGGCCCATGGCGCCTCGCCCCGCTGATACGAAACCCGTGTGTTCGGTGGAGGAAGCGGGGGCGACGGGCGGCCAGGTCCGCCCGGGGCAAGCCCCCGGTTCATGGGCGAAGCCGGCC
>CADCWG010000096.1 GCA_902806335.1 uncultured Thermomicrobiales bacterium
GGCAAGGATGATCGGGGCCGGGAAGTCGGTCGGCAAGGTGCCCACCAGGGTCGAGAGCGCTTCGACGCCGCCGGCGGACGACCCGATCACCACCAGCTGGGTGAAGCGGTCGTCGCTGACCGTCGGCTGGCCCACGTCACTCATCCCGGGTCGCTCTCCTCGACACGTCGGACGCCCGAGGACGCCCAATCAGTGGTCCTGTTCCTGCGCGCTTCCGTTCGCCGCCTCCCGACGAGCGTCGGCGAGATCAGGTCAGAATGGGGGCGGAACCTACCCCCCAACGACGCACATCCCGTTCCGGGCGACACATCCGCTGATGGGATCAGCGTGTACAGCGTGGACATCGGAACAGCTTGTACCTGGACGACGGCAACGCGCCACGCGACCCAATGGGGTGGCGAACGACACGCCTTCTGGTCGCGGTCGGCCCGCGAGGAGGGCACCGAGGAGACGACGTGCCAGGGCACGACATCATGGTGATCGGGGCCTCGGCCGGTGGGGTCGAGGCGCTCTCGACGCTGGCGCGCGGGCTCCCGGCGGACCTGCCGGCGGCCCTCTTCGTCGTGCTCCACGTGCCCGCGACCGGGCGCAGCATGATGCCAGAGATCCTGAGCCGGGCCGGTCCCCTGCCGGCGGCCCACGCCCGCGACGGCGAGCCGATCCGCCCGGGTCGCATCTACGTCGCCCCGCCGGACCACCACCTCCTGGTCAGGGCCGACGGGATCGGGCTGTCGCGCGGCCCGCGGGAGAACCGGCACCGACCGGCCGTCGACCCCCTGTTCCGCTCCGCAGCCCTGGCCCACGGGCCGCGGGTCGTCGGCGTGGTGCTCTCCGGCTCCCTCGACGACGGCACCGCGGGCCTGGCCGCGGTCAAGGGCCGGGCCGGCGTCACCGTCGCCCAGGATCCCGCCGAGGCGCTGTTCGACTCCATGCCGCGGAGCGCGATCGAGCACGGCGTCGTCGACCATGTCCTGCCGGTGGGGGAGCTCGGTCCCCTGCTCGGGCGGCTCGCCACCGAGTCCCCGGCCCGCGCGCCCGACGGGGCGCCGACCCCCGACATGGAGCAGGAGGTTTGGATGGCCGAGCTCGACCCCAACGCGATCAACAGCGACCACCAGCCCGGCGTGCTCTCCGGCTTCTCGTGCCCCGAGTGCGGCGGCACCCTCTGGGAGCTGGAAGAGCGCGGGTTGGTCCGATACCGGTGCCGGGTCGGCCACGCCTACTCGGTCGACAGCCTCCTCGCCGACCAGGACGAGACCCTCGACGACGCGCTCTGGGGGGCGCTGCGGGCGCTGGAGGAGCAGGCCGCGCTCGCCCGTCGCCTGGCGGCGCGGGCCCGCGAGCACGGTCACGCGGCGACCATCGTCCGCTTCGCCCGCCAGGAGGAGGAGGCCGCGCGGCGCGCCGACGTCGTCCGGCGGCTGCTCCTGGGCGGTCACCCTTCGAGGACGTCAGTCGGATCGACGCCGGGGGCCGACCGCGAGGCCGCCGCGCCGATCAGCGCCGGCGGGGAGTAGGCGCACCACCCGCTGGGACCGGCGGGGGCGGTCGGGGATTGGCTTCCGGGGAACCGGACCGGAGCGCCGCGAGACACGCGAGGACGCTGGTGGTTCTCCTCCGCGAGGTCGTGGGTGGCCTGAGAAGGGGACAGTCCCCGGTGGACGACGAGTGGCAGTCCCCCGACATCCGGTCCGCGACGAGCGCACACCCTGGTCCGTCTCCCCTGTGCGGACCCCGCGGTGATCCAGAGCGCGGTCTACCGATCGGCTGTAGGATCCGACGTTTGGGCACGCAGACCATCCTGGGATCGACGGCCCCGACGGGTGGGGTGGCCCGGCATCGGACTTTCTCGCCTCCGGCCGGTGGCCGCGGGGTTACCGGGAACGGAGTGGCACTCGCTTGATGGCGAACGATCGAGTGGCATCGGCTCTCCCGCGCCTGGCGACCGGCGTGCCGGGCCTGGACGTGGTCCTCGGCGGGGGCCTGGTGGCTGGCCGCACCATCGTGGTCGCCGGCCCGCCGGGCACCGGCAAGACCACCCTCGGCAACCAGATGGCCTTCGCCCACGGCGCCGCCGGCGGCGCGTCCGTCGTCGGGACCCTGATCGCCGAGCCGCACGACCTGATGCTCGCGGACCTGCGGGGCTTCAGCTTCTTCGACCCGGCCCTGGTCGGGAACCGCGTCCAGCACCTCAGCCTGCTCGCCGCGCTCGAGGGGGGCGGGCTCGACGGCGTGATCGCCGCCGTCCGCCAGATCGTGCGGGACGGCGATGTCTCCCTGCTGATCGTCGACGGCACGTCTGTCGTCGAGGACCTGGCCCCCTCCGCGTTCGACCTGCAGCGCTTCGCGCAGCGGCTCCAGGCCCAGGCCGCCCTCCTCGGCTGCACGACGGTGCTACTTACCGGTCACGGTCCCGAGGACCTGCCGCGGTTCGGTGCGCAGGTCGACGGGGTGATCGCGCTCGTCAACGAGCGATCGGACGCCCGCCGCCTGCGTCAGCTCGAGGTGCTCAAGCTGCGGGGCGCGCGGCACCTGAGCGGCGTCCACGAGTTTGAGATCGGGGACGACGGCCTGGCGGTCCACCCCCGGCTGGAGGCCGTCGTCGGCAACCGCCGGCCACAGCAGGACCCCGGCCAGGGGCTGGGCACCGGCGTGGTCGGCCTTGATGGGATGCTCGGCGGCGGTCTGATGCCCCTCTCCAGCACGCTGCTCATGGGGACACCGGGGGCTGGCAAGACGTTGCTAGGACTGAGCTTTCTCACGGAGGGCGCGCGCCGGGGGGAGCGCGGCCTGATGGTCGGGTTCCATGAGATGGCGCCAGACCTCGCGAGCACGGCGGCGGGGGTCGGACTCGACCTCGGCGATCACATCGCGGCCGGCCTCGTCCGGGTCCTCTGGGAGGCGCCGCTCGAGGTCTCTCCCGACGCCTGGGCCTGGCGACTCCTCGCCGCCGTCGAAGAGCACCGGCCGAACCGCGTCTTCCTCGACGCCCTCACCGACATCCAGCGGATCATCGCCTCGCCCGTGCGGAGCCCGACGTTCACCACCGCTCTGGCCAACGAGTTGCGGGCGCTGGGGGCGACCACGCTGATCGCCGCCGAGATTGACACGCTGGCGGACGACCGGTTGCCCATCCCGGTGCCGGCCGCCTCGGCGACGATGGACAACGGCATCCTCCTGCGGCAGATCGAACTGCGCTCCGAGGTACGCCGGCTCGTCTCGGTGCTCAAGGCGCGCCAGGCCGAACACGACCCGGCGATCCGGGAGTTCGTGATTGGCAGCGGCGGCATCGTCGTCGCCGAACCCTTCGCCCGCGCCAGCTCCGGCCTGCTGACGGGCCGGGCCGCTCCCCAGGAGCCGCCCGGCGCGGTCCAGGGACCGTGAGCGCCGCGAAGAAGGTCCTCGTGGTCGACGACGAGCCGCTGCTGCGCGAGCTCGTCGTCGAGGTGCTGCGCGAGGAGGGGTACGCGGTCGTGGCCGCGAGCGAGGGTCGAGCCATGCTCGATCTGCTGGCGGTGGAGCGACCCGACCTGATCCTGATGGACGTGATGATGCCGGGGCTCGACGGTCGGGCGGCCTACCTGGCGATGCGGTCGCGGGACGACCTGCCGCCGATCCCGGTGGTGATGATGAGCGCGGCCGTCACCCCCGATCGGCTCGACCCCTCGATCGCCGCGTTCCTCCGCAAGCCCTTCGACCTGGACCAGCTCCTGGACACCGTCGCGATGCTGATCGCCCCCTCGGACTCCGCCTCCTGATCGCCACGCCCCCACCTCTCCCGAGCGACCGGTCACGGGACGGGAGCCGGAAGACGAACGGCGGGTCGCCGATGGGTTGCCCGCGCCTGGATCGGCGCGCACGGTACCGCTGGCGCGCTCGGTCGCCCCGCCTCTAGCTGAGGAGCAGCGTCGCGTAGGCGGCGAGCCAGTGCTCCACCATGTAGTCGCTACCCGAGACGTGCGGCAGCGACGCGTCGGCGTGGCGCTCGGCGGCGGCGAGCATGGGCCCGACCCGAGGGTCGAGGTCGGGGAGCGCGGCGGCCAGCCCGGTGAAGGCCCAGGCGCGGCTGAGGTTGAGGCCGTGTAGGTGGGCGATCTGGCCGTCGGTCGCGTCGGAGACCGTCGCTGGCCGGAAGAGCTGTTCCGGCTGCCCATCGGCGATGCCGGGCAGGAACCGCCCGAACCAGGGCGGGAACGCGCCCGGCTCGACGACCCGCGCCATCAGCTCGGCCTCGGCGAGCGCGGGCGAGAGGAAGTCCGCGCCCGACGGCTCGTAGTGGCCCGGGAAGTCCGTGTCCGACGCGTAGAAGCGGAAGGTGGCCTCCCGGATCGCCCCCAGCAGCGCCGCGTCTCCCCGCTCGGCCCGGGACAGCGCGTGGTCGAGAGAGCGCGAGAGCCCGAAGGCGGTGTTCGGGTGCATCCCCGTCCGCTGGGGGTAGGTCAGCGCGGGCAGCCACCGCGCCAGATTCGCGGCGAGGAGATCGGCCAGGGGTGCCAGCGTCGCCGCCCAGCGGCGCCCGTCCGGGTCGTCCCAGGTCTCCAGCTCGTGCTGCAGGGTGAGCAGCCAGCCCCAGCCGTAGGGCCGCTCGAGCGTGCGGTGGCTCGGCTGGGAGAAGAACCGGACTTCGGCCGCGATGTTCTCGTCGGTGAGGAGTTCCCGGAGGGCGGCGCGGGCCTCGCCCTCGGGGAGGTCGCCCGGGAACCGCCGCATCAGGCGGACGACGACCCAGACCATCTCGACGCACGAGTGCCAGTCGAAGCAGCCGTAGAAGGCGGGATGGAGCGCGCGATGGGTCCGGTAGTCATCCGGCCCCGCCGCGATGAAGTACGGCATGTGCGGGTACTCGCGGGTGATGCCCTCGAGCGCGACCGCCACGTAGGCCTCGGCCCGCTCCCGCAGGATCGCCGTTCGCCGCCGCTGATCGAAGGGCACCGTGTCCTCCCCGGATCGCGCCCCCGGATGGGCTCGCCGACGCTGGCGCGGGGCGCCGCCGTACGCCACAGCGCGTCCCCGCGATCCGCGGGTCTGCGTCACCCCCGGCCCCGACGTCCGTCGCGGACGGGTCGCGGCGGCCCCGTCCCGGTCTCCGGGGCCGACCGCCGAGTGTCCGCGCTAGAAGGTGACCTCGCCCAGCGCGGCGATCTCCGCGTCGGTGTGCCCCGCCGCCCGGAGCGGCGCGACGATGTCCCGCGCCAGGTCGGGGACGAAGCAGGCGAGGACCACCGCCTTGCCGTCGGGCACCAGCGTGAAGCCGCCCATCGCCGCCGGGATGATGCAGCTCTCGGCGCGGCCGAGCGTCTCGACCCCGCCCCCGTAGGAGATGCCGACCGGGTCGCCGAGGTTGGTCAGCGTCTGGCAGCGGTCGGGCCGCGCCGGCACCTTGAAGGGCACCGCCAGGTTCCAGCGCTCGAGGGCGAAGTGCGGCCCGGCGCAGCCGACGACGATCCGGACGTCGCCCTCGTACCGGGTCAGGCCGTGGTTCGGCACCGGCAGCACGTCGACCCGCAGCTCGTCGAGGGTGGCGGCGATGTTGGCGTCCCACTCCGCCTCGTCGAGCCGCTTGCCGAAGAGGTCGACCGGCATCACGGACTGGCCGAGGTCGGACGTCTGCTGGATCTCGAAGATCAGCGTGTCCGGTCCAAACGAGTGGAGGGTCCCGCCGGGAACGTAGACGGTCTCCCCCGGATGGATCGGGAGGCGGGGCATCACCCGGTCGTAGTCCTGGGCCTTGAAGGCGGCGACCAGCTCGTCCTCGCCGACGCCCGGCTTGACGCCGGAGAGCACCGAGGCGCCCTCCGCGCAGTCGAGGATGTGCCACGCCTCCGTCTTGCCGTTCGGCAGGCCGTACTTGCCGGCGGCCGTGGTGTCGTCCGCGTGGAGGTGGACTGGCAGCATGTGGGAGGCGTCGAGGAACTTCCCGAGCAACGGGAAGTGGAGGCCGTGCCACCGCTCGCCGACCAGCTCCCGCGGGTACCGCTCGACGAGCTGGTGCAGGGTCGACCCGGCGAAGGGACCCTGGGTGACGGTGCCGGTCGTGTCCTCGTAGTCGCTGAACTCCCAGGTCTCGGCGACCACCCCGGCGGGGAGCCCCTTCTTGCCGAGCCGCTCCGGGATCTGCCGCTCGCCGAAGGCGTAGGAGCGCACGTGCACGCTCAGCTTGAGCGGCGACCACCGCCGAGATCCGTCCACCTCGTCCCCTCCCCGCCGGCGCCGACGCGCCTGTCCAGCCCGCCCCCCGCGGCCGGGGTGCGATTATGGCATTGACCTCCGGTCGGTGGCCGGTGCCCGACCCGGCGCGGCGGCGACCACCGGCCCGGCGGCGAGGAGGGCGCGTCGCCGGCTGCCGTACAATCTGCGGTCGGACGCGCCGGGGCGCTCGGGGAGACCGAGGAGAAGGAGGACAGGGTGGTCCGCTCGGTGGTGCTCGGCATCGACTCCAGTACCCAGTCTACGAAGGCGATCGCGGTCGACCTGGAGACCGGCGAGACCGTCGGCGAGGGCCGGGCGGCCCACGACGGCGCGGACACCCAGGACCCGCGCGACTGGTGGGCGGCGCTCCGGGCGGCCGTCGCCGCCGCGGTCTGCGGCCACCCGGACGAGCTGCGCGTCGTCGCGCTGGCCGTCGACGGCCAGCAGCACGGCATGGTGACCCTCGACGCCGCGGGGGAGGTGGTCCGACCCGCGCCGCTCTGGAACAACACCGCCGCCGCGCCCGACGCGGAGCGGCTCAACGCGGAGGGCGACTTCGCGGCGGCCGTCGGCACGCGGCTCGTCGCCTCGATCACCGTCGCCAAGCTCGCCCACCTCGCCCGGACCGCCCCGGACGACCTCGCGCGGACGGCCACCGTCTGCCTTCCCCACGACTACCTGAACTACCGCCTCACGGGCGAGGTCGCCACCGACCGCGGGGAAGCCTCCGGCTCCGGCTGGTGGTCGCCCGGCGACGGCGCCGACCGGCGGGACCTCCTGGCGCTGGCCGCCGGCGAGGCCGCCGCCCGCCACCTCCGGCTGCCGGCCGTCCGCGGGCCGGAGGAGATCGCCGGGGTCCTCACCGACGCCGCCGCCCACGACCTCGGGCTGACGGCCGGGATCCCGGTCGGTCCCGGCACCGGCGACAACATGGCCGCCGCCCTCGGCGTCGGCGCCGCCGTGGGCGAACTGACGATCAGCCTCGGCACGAGCGGCACGGCGTATGTCGTGAGCGACCAGCCGACCGCCGACCCCACCGGCGAGGTCTGCGGGTTCGCCGACGCCACTGGGCGTTTCCTGCCGCTCGCCTGCATGATCAACTGCACCCGCGTCCTCGACACCGTGGCGACCTTCCTCGGCATCCCCCGGGATGCAGCCCTCGCCCGTGCCGCCGCCGAGGCGCCGGGGGCCGGCGGCGTCCTCCTGCTGCCGTACCTGGGCGGCGAGCGGACGCCGAACCTACCCGCGGCGACCGGCAGCATCGACGGCCTGACCGCCGGCAACGCGACCCCCGACCGCCTCCTCCGGGCGGCGCTGGACGGCGTCGCCGCCGGCCTGGCCTACTGCGTCGAGGCGCTCGCCCGGCAGGGCATCACCGCCCCGGCGGCGACGCTGGTCGGCGGTGGGTCGGCCAGCCCCGCCTGGCAGCAGGCCGTCGCCGACGCGACCGGCCTGCCGGTG
>CADCWG010000097.1 GCA_902806335.1 uncultured Thermomicrobiales bacterium
CCAGCCCGCCCGCCTCCCGCGCCCTCCCCCCCCCCCTCCGCGAGCCGGGCAGCATCGCGGGCGCGGCGTCCGTTCCCTCACCCCCCGTCCACCTCCGCCACGATCCCGGCCAACGTCGGCGCCGCGTTCGGCGGGACGCCGGTCTGCGGGTCGGGCCGAAGCGGCCACCGACCCGCCCGCTCGAGCTCGGCCGTCACCGCGCGGGCGAACGCCGGGAACGGCTCCGCCGGCCGGCGTCGCAGCGCGGCCCGCACCGCCGCCTCCGTCGTGTCGAGCACGTCCAGGCTCGCGGCGAGGAACGCCCGCCCGCCCGCCGCGCCGTACGTCGTCGCACGGTCGTCGGTCCCCAGCATCCCGAACGGGTGGGAGACGTGCAGCGTGCGGAACGGCACCGCCAGCAGGCGGGCGAGGCTCGCCCGCGCCATTCGCACCGAGCCGAAGTAGAGGGGCCCGCCGCCCACCCGCGATCCCGTCCCCTGGGCGGCATCGCCGGCGATCAGCACGCCCTCGCGCTCCCAGAACAGCCCGACGTGGTCGTCGGCGTGGCCGGGGAGGTGGAGCACGTCGAGGACGACCCCGCCGCCGAGGTCGACCCTGTCCCCGTCGGCCAGCGTCCGCGTCGGCGTCGAGGGGCCGCCCCAGAGCGTCGCGAACCCGGCCCGCAGCGTCGCCTCCTGCGCCGGCTGGGCGAGCAGGCGGGCCGCGGCGGTGAAGTACCCCTCCAGGTGCGGGGCCGCGTCGGCGAGGAGGGCGCCGCCCGCCTCGTGGATCAGGACCGCCGGCCGGGCGTTTCCGACCGACCCGGGTGGCCTGATCGCGGCGACGGCAGCGTTGCCCCCCGCGTGGTCGTAGTGGCCGTGGGTGTTGACCACCGTGCGGACGTCGCCCAGGTCGAGCCCATGCTCGCGCAGCGCCATTGCGATCGGCCCGCGGGCGTGGGTGGCGTCGCCCGTGTCGACCAGCGCCGGCTCCGCGCCGAGGACGAGGTACGCCATCACGGCGGTCGTCCCGTACGGGCAGCGGATCGGCACGATGCGCGACGCCACGGCGGTCTCACCCTCCCTCCGGGGCCGGCACGCGCCGGCACCACCAACCGACCGCGATCGCGCACCGATCGCAACCCTGGCGGGACGATCCCTCACCGATCGACCCAGCTGTGACACCGAGGCGTGCGGCCGATTCTGGCCACGGGCACCGGGGCCGCGAGTCTCCCACCGCACCGCGGCCGGCTCTCAGCCGGTCCTCAGATGGTCTCGTCCCCGACCCCGGCGCTTGCCATGGGTGTGCCCGCCGCTTCCCGGTCGGCCCTGCCCGTCAGGATTCGGCGCTCGGCCGGTCGTCCTGCCCGGCTAAACCTCCCCGCTCAGCCGGTCGGCCAGCCAGGCCCGCTTCGCCGCCTCGTCGCGCGCCGACCGGAGGTACCGGACCCACGCCCCGCGCTCGTGCCAGACCGGCGCCAGCTCCCAGACGCAGAGCGTCGGCGCGTCGACGCCCGGGTCGGCCCGCCGGAAGCCGTCACCCCGCCGCGGGTCGCGGACGTAGAGCGTCTCCCACAGCTCCTGGTTGTCGCGCCAGGCGCCGACGATCAGGTACGCCAGGGGATCCGACGCGTGGAGGACGACGAACCCGAGCCCGTAGCCGAGCTCGAGCGACCCGGCGGCGGCCTCGGCCGCGAGGAGGGCACGCGCCCGCGCCTCGAGCGCCGACGGCACGGCGTCGCCAACCGGCCGCAGGGCGTACCACTTCAGGCGCGCGCCGGGTAGCACCAGGTCGTCGCCCGGCGTGACCAGCCGGTCCTCGTGCCGGTAGCCCGCCGGGACCGCGCCGAGCCCGGTCAGGTCCACGCTGTCTGTCACCGTCTCCGCGGTCACCATCACCCGCCTCCCGTGGTCGTCGCCGCGCCGCCCACCGTCTCCGCTCCCACCGACCGCGCCCTCCCAGCCGCCCCGGTCGCCACGCCGCGCCGGCCGATCAGGCGAGCCCGCGGATCGCCCACGGCGCCCACCGCCCCGCGCGGCGCAGCCCCGACCAGAGCAGCCGGATGGCGAACACCCCGAGGACGCCCGCGCAGACCAGGTCGGTCCACCGCAGCAGCCGCTTGCCCACCCACCGCCGCCCCAGTCCGGCGAGGACGGCCACGGCGGTGCCCCAGGCGAGCGCGCCGACCATGAACGCGACCAGGAAGCCGGCGGCTTGCCCGAGACCGCCGCCCGGCGACCCCGCCAGCACCCCACCGCCGACCCCGGTCCAGAAGGCGAGCCCAGCGGGGTTGGCCAGTCCGAAGGCGACGCCGACCGCGAGGTCGCCGCCGCGCCGGGTCCTCGCGGGCAGCGGTCCGACCGGCCGCGGCCGCAGGGCGTCGCGCACCGTCGTGCGGACCAGCCCGAAGAGGAAGCCGGCGCCGAGCAGCGCGAGCGCCGTCGCCACCGCCTCGTGCTGGACGAGGACCGTCGCCCCGCCCAGCGCGATCGCGGCCCAGACGGCGTCGCCGAGCAGCGACCCGAGCTGGACCAGCATGGCGGGGCGCACGCCGGCCGCGAGGCCGCGGCGGATCGCCTCGGTGTTGACCGCGCCGGGCACCGCCGCGTAGGCCGCCCCCAGCGCGACCGCCGCGGCGACGGACGGATCGATGCCGACCATGGTTACCCCTTCTCTCCCGTTCGTGCCCCGGCCGCGCCCGCCGACCCTCCCGGCGCCGGCGCCGGGAAGCGTGCCTCTGGCCGGTCGGCACCGAGCACCGTCAGCTCGGACGTGCCGCCGAGATGTTCGCCGACCAGCGCCGCGAGGTCCTCGCCCGCCGTGCGCAGCGCGTCGACGCCCACGGGCGGTAGGGCTTCCAGGACCAGCAGCGCGTCGACCGTGGCCGCGGAGAGCTTGGTCCGCTCGGCCTCGCGCCAGTTCCAGCACCGGCAGATCGCCCCCGCGTCGTCGCGGTAGATCACCTCACCCGGCCACGGCGGCTGCGGCTCGGCCGACCCCAGCGGCACGAACGCCTCGTCGCCGGCCGCCCGGGTCAGGCGCACGGTCCCGCGCACCGCGCCGAGGTCCTCGCCGCCGCACGGCAGCAGGTGCCGGAGCGAGACGGCGTTGTAGATGTCCACCAGCGGGTTGATGCTCCCCAGGCGACCGGCCGCGGCCGACCGCAGCAGGCCCTCGATCGACGAGCGGTACTTGGACGGCTTGGCGCCAAACGCGCGGTAGGCGTCCCGCCAGGGGGCGACCGCCGGGTGGCTCCCGATCTCCGTGTCCCCTACCCGACCCGCCGTCGCCCGCGCGGCGTCGGCGAGAAGCGACGCGCAGGCCTCGGCGCCCCGAGAGTTGTCGACCCCGCGGACCACCACGGTCGCGATCCGTGCCTCGGGGAACAGCGCCCAGAACGACGCGTCGACCACCACCCGCGCCTCGCCCGCGGCCCGCGCCGCGCCCGCCCTCACGCTACCCACCTTACCCGCCACTCGGTCGCCCCCCCGGTCCCTGCCCGCCCGTTCGCCCGCCGGTCGACTCGTCCTCGGCCGCGGACCCGGCCCCGGCCGCATGCGACGGGTGCCAGAGGCCCTGCGGCGGCACCCGCAGGGCGCGGTTGAACTTGCTCGACGCGTTCTCCCAGGCGATCGTCGCCGTCAGCTCGACCAGCGCGTCGTCGCCGAACACGTCCCGGAGCCGGGCGAAGAGCGCGTCGTCGACGTCCCGCCCGGTGACCGTCATCGCGTCGGCGTAGGCAAGCGCCAGCCGCTCCTCCTCGGTGAAGAGCGGACCCGGCGGGTCCTCGAGCGCCGCCCGCAGCTTCTCATCCGGGACCCCGAGCCCGCTGCCCACGGCAGCGTTGATGTCCAGTCAGAACACGCACCCGTTGTGGCCGGCCACCCGCCGGTTGACGAGCGCGACCAGCGCCGGGTCGAGCAGCCCCGACGCGTCGAGCCCGCCCCACATCGCCCGTGCGCCCCGGAAGATCGAGGGCCGCCGCGCGTAGACCAGGTGGTTGAGGAGCGGCGCCCCCCACCGCTTCGCCTGGGCGGCGAAGACCGCCCGGATCTCCCCCGTCGCGCGTGCTGGGTCGACCCCCTCGATGCGCGCCACCGTCCGCCGCCCTCCGCTCCACTGCCCACAACGCCCGACCAAACGGCCAGGGGCCGGGCACCCCGACATCACGCCACCGGACCGTCCGTCGCCCGACGCTCCCCGCCTCGGCGACGAGACCCGCGGTTCCCTGGGCACCGCCGACGCCACCGGGATGGGCAGCCCAGGACCCGATCCCCGCCAACGATCCCGACGCGCACCCCGTCCATCGGCCCGCGACGGTCAGCCAGCGCGTCGTCCCGGCCCGACGATGGTAGGCACCGCAGTGGCCTTGCGCCAGGGCCAGTTTCGGCCGATCCTACCAGGCCACCGGTGTCCTTCTTCACCGCCTGGGTACGGGGGCACACGCCCCGCCCGCGAGATGGAGGCGCGTGCCGTCCCCCGGCAACGGTGGTCGGTCCGACTGCGGGGACCGCCGCGCTGTCTCAGGGAACCAGACCGGTACGGCGGCCGGGGCAGGATGGGCCGCGCCGGCCCGACCCCACCGCGACAATCCCGCGACTGTTCCGACCACCATCCCGGCGGCCTTTCGGACCACCATCGGGAGGCGACCGTTGGACATCCTCCTCTCCCTGGATCGCCGCGCTCGCCAGCCGCTGCGCGACCAGCTCTACGACGCCCTCCGTGCCGCGATCCTCGCCGGCGAGGTCCCGCCCGGCGCGAAGTTGCCCTCGACGCGGGCCATCGCCGCCCAGGTCGGCGTCGCTCGCTTCACCGCCGAGGACAGCTACGCCCGCCTCGTCGCCGACGGCTACGCGGTCGGCCGCCACGGCGCCGGCACCTTCGTCGCCCCGTTGGCCGCGCCGCCCTCCGCCGCGCCGGACGACGCATCACCCCCGTCAGGCCCGGACGCCGGATCGGGACGGTCCACGCCGACCGCAAGCGCGACGACCCCGCGTCCCGGCCCGCACCGGCCCTGGTCCGCCTGGGGGCGCCGCGTCGCCGACGGCGCCGCGCCGCCGGTCGCGACCGAGAGCCCGCCGTTCGCCTTCCGCCACGGCACGCCCGCCCTCGACGCGTTCCCCCACGCCCTCTGGCGCCGGCTCCAGACCCGCGCCGCCCGCGAGGCGCCCCCGGCCGAACTCGCCTACGGCCCGGCGCACGGTCTCCCGGCGCTGCGCGAGGCGATCGCCGCCTACCTGGCCCGCGCCCGAGGTCTCCGCTGCGGCCCCGACCAGATCGTCGTCACCGCCGGAACCCAGCAGGCGATCGACCTGCTCGCCCGGCTCTGGCTCGACCCCGGCGACGCCGTCGCGGTCGAGAACCCCGGCTACCCCTCCGTCCGCCGCGTCCTCGCCGCGGCCGGCGCCGCCTTGCGACCGGTCCCGGTCGACGGCGACGGCCTGCGCGTCGACCTTCTCGACGACCTCGCGCCCGGCGCCAAGCTCGTCCACGTCACCCCCTCCCACCAGTACCCGACGGGCGCGGTCCTGCCCCTCGCCCGTCGGCTGACGCTGCTCGCCTGGGCCCGCCGCCGGGGCGCGCTGGTGGTCGAGGACGACTACGACGGCGAGTTCCGCTACGGCGGCCACGCCGTCCCCGCCCTGGCCGGCCTCGACGCCGCGGCCGTCCCCGGTGCCGCCCCCGGCCCCAACGCCGGGCCGCTCTCCGCCGGCGATCTGGGCCGCACCGACGCCGCGCCTTCGGCGGTCGGGTCGGTCGTGTATGTCGGCAGCTTCTCGAAGGTGCTCTACCCCGGGCTGCGGCTCGGCTACGCCGTGCTGCCGCCCGACCTCGTCGCGCCCTTCGCCGCCGCCAAGGCCCTCACCGACCGTCAGGCGCCGGCGCACGCCCAGCGCGTCCTCGCCGCGTTCATCGCCGAAGGGCACTTCGAGCGGCACCTGGCCCGGATGCGGCGCCTCTACGCGGCGCGGCGGGCCGCGCTCCTCGCCGGGCTCGACGCCCACCTGGCCGGCGTCGCCGCCCGCGACCCGGCCGCCACCGCCGCCGGACTCCACATCCTGGTCCGCTTCGACGTCCCGTACGACGAGCGCGCGTTGGTCGCCCGCGCGACAAGGGCGGGTGTCGGGCTCGACGCGGCCGGCGCCTGCTTCGCGGCCCCGCCCGCCGCGCCGGCGGTCCTCCTCGGCTACGCGCCGCTTCCCGAAGACCGGATCGACGAGGGGCTGCGCCGCCTGGCCGGGGCCCTTCGCCACCCGTGAGCCCGTCCTGGCCTCCCGCGCCCGCCGAGCCCCGGCGGCGCCCGAGGCGTTGCACGGGCAGGACCAATCCCGCCATGATGGCGCCCATCAGCCCTCGGCGCAGACGCAGCCCTGACCGCCCCGTGGGCCGGTGGCCCACCGGGACGGTGACCCGCCTCAGGAGGTGTGCCGGATGCGCGACCCCAACTCCAACCCCGACCTCGCGCCTCGACGCGCCGCGCGCCGGGTGCCGACGGTCGCCCCCTACCGGATCGTCAATCGCCGTGGCGCGGTCGAGGCCGCCGCGGGGGGCGCCGTCCGCCGGCACGCCACCTGGCTCGAACTCTTCTTCGACCTGGTGTTCGTGCTGGCGATCACGGAACTCGCCGGGCTCCTCCACAGCGACCCGACGCTCGTCGGCGTCAAGCACTTCGCCCTGCTCTTCGTCCCCGTCTGGTGGGCGTGGATGGGGTACTCCTACTACGCCGACCAGTTCGACTCCGACGACGTGCCGGACTCGGCCGGCTTCCGGATCACGATGCTCCTCGCGATGCTGCTCACCGTCGTGCTCGCGGTCACGGTCCACGACGCGCTGGCCGGCGGCTCGGCCGCCTTCGCCGGAGCCTACGTGGCGCTGCGCCTGCTGCTGGTGGCGCTCTACGTCCACGCCGGGCGGCAAGTGCCGGAAGCCCGCGACCTCTGCGCCCGCTTCGCGGTCGGCTTCGCGGCCGGCGCCGGGCTGTGGCTCGGCTCGCTGCTGGTGCCCGAACCCTGGCGGTACGTCGTCTGGGCGCTGGCGCTGGTGGTCGAGATCGCGACCCCGGCCGTCGCGTACCTGACCACCCCCGTGGTCCCCGCCCAGCGGTCCCACATGCCCGAGCGGTTCGGCCTCTTCACGATCCTCGTGCTCGGCGAGGCGGTGATCGTGGTCGGCGGCGGCATCGCCGCCAGCACCGCCTGGGCCTGGCGGCCGACCCTCGTCGCGACCCTCGGCTTCGTCGTCGCCGCCTGCCTCTGGTGGCTCTACTTCGACCGGACCGACGAGGAGGCGATCAGCCGCGCGGTCGCGAGTGGCGCGCGGGACGCGCTGGCCCGGTCGTTCGTCTACGGCTACAGCCACCTCTTCATCTACGGCGGGATCACCGCGGTCAGCGTCGGGATCGAGCTCGCCGTCGAGGCGCTCGGCGAGCACGAGCTCGCCGCCGGCGCCCGCCTCGCCCTCTGCGGCGGCCTGGCGACTGTGGTGCTCGCCTTCAGCGCCAACCAGTGGGCCAGCGCCAACCCGCCGCCCAACCGCGTCCACGCCGCCCGCCTCGTGGCGGTCGGGGCGATCGCCGCGGTCGGGCTGGTCGGCGCGGAGCTGTCGCCGGCCCCGCTCGTCGTCCT
>CADCWG010000098.1 GCA_902806335.1 uncultured Thermomicrobiales bacterium
CGTGGGCCAGGGGCATCGGCGGCAGGGCGTCGGCTCGGCGCTTCTCAGGAGCCTCGCCGATGAGGCGGCGGCCGAGATTAGGCGACCGCTCCGCGCAGGAACCCCAGCCGGCGACACGGTCGGCCCAGCCTTCCTCGCCCGGCACGGTTTCCGCCACCCGATGCGGACCCGCCTCGGCCGCTACGACGCCGAGTCGGTCGACGCCGAAGCCGCGGCGGTGTTCGCTGCCGCGGCGGGACGAGTTGCAGCCGCCGGCTATCGGATCGTCGCCGCGCGGGACGCCGCGCGGGACCCCATCCTGGCTCTGGCTCCCCTCCACGCGGAGGTGTACCGGGCGCGGCACGCCTGGAGCCCGCCCCGCTCGCTCGATGACGCGGCGGCGCGCGACCTCTTCCTCGGCGACGACGTGATCCCAGACCTGTTCTTGGTCGCGGTGGCCTCGGACGGTCCGGCAGCGGTCGGGAGCGTTCGGCGAGGCGCGGAATCGGGGTCGCTCGAGCTTGGCCGGTTCGGCACGGCGGCGTCCCACCGCGCGGCGGAGGGGGACCTGGTCGCGGCCCTGGTGGGGCGTTGCCTGGTGTAGGCGGCGACTCGGGGACGGGGCCGCTGGGGTTCGAGATCGCCCGGGCCGACGCCCACCTCTGGGACTCCCTGACCGGTCTCCCGGTGCGGTGGGCTCCGGATCGGCTCGCGGAGATCCGACCTGGTCATGGTCCGGCGGCGGCGGCGGTCCCGCTCCGCTGGGGCTCTGAGGGCGTCGCTTGACACCCTTCCGACGGCTGACTATGGTTGGGCATTAAGGAAGGATCCCCGCAACACACCTGCCGACCCTCCCCCGCTCCGCACCCCGATGACCCTCCCGCGCGCTGGCTCCGGCCACGCCTCCCAGGATGACCATGCCCACCGAACCAACCAAGCCAACGACGGACATCGCCGCCGCCGGCACGCCGAAGGGCGTCGCCGCGGTGGTCGAGGTCCCGAAGACCCGGACGACCAGGGCCAAGAGCAACGGGGCGACGACGCGGAACGGCACCGCCGCCAAGGCGGCGGGAACGAAGGCGCCCGCCCGGCGCGTCGGCGCCGCCGCGACCACCGCAGCCCGGAGCGCGACCGGCACCGGCCGCGGTCGCCTCGTGATTGTCGAGTCCCCGGCCAAGGCGAAGACGATCGCCAAGTACCTCGGCGCCGGCTACACGGTCAAGGCGTCGATGGGGCACGTCCGCGACCTCCCGAAGAGCACCCTCGGCGTGGAGGTCGACGGCGACTTCGCGCCCAAGTACCTGGTGCCACGCGACAAGAGCAAGGTCGTCAAGGAGCTCAAGGCGAGCGTCCAGGGCGCGCGCGAGATCATCCTCGCGACCGACCCCGACCGCGAGGGCGAGGCGATCGCCTGGCACCTGATGCACGCCACGGAGGCCGACACCACCGGCAAGCCGATTCGGCGGGTGGTCTTCAACGAGATCACCCGTGACGCGGTGACCGAGGCGATGGCCCACCCGCGCGACATCGACATGCAGCTCGTCGACGCCCAGCAGGCGCGACGGATCCTGGACCGGCTGGTCGGCTACGGCGTCAGCCCGCTGCTCTGGAAGAAGGTCAAGCGGGGGCTCTCGGCCGGCCGCGTCCAGACGGCCGCGCTGCGGATCGTCGTCGAGCGCGAGCGCGAGGTGCTCGCCTTCGTGCCGGTCGAGTACTGGTCGCTCGACGCCGAGCTGGCCAAGCGGACCGGGAAGGCGCCGACCAAGCAGGACACCTTCCGCGCCGCGCTGAGCAAGATCCATAGCAAGAAGGCCGAGCTGGCGACGGGCGAGGAGACCCAGGCGGTCGTCCGCGGCCTGGACGGCGCGCACTACCGGGTCGGCACCGTCACCCGGCGGGAGTCGCAGCGCCGCCCGTCGGCCCCGTTCACCACCAGCACCCTGCAGCAGGAGTCGTCGCGCAAGCTCGGCTACGCGCCGAAGCGGACGATGCAGCTGGCCCAGGACCTCTACGAGGGGGTCGACCTCGGCGGCGAGGGCAGCCAGGGGCTGATCACCTACATGCGGACTGACTCGACCAACATCTCCGGCTCCGCCCAGCAGGCGGCGCGGGCGGTGATCAGCGTCCGCTTCGGTCCGGAGTACGTGCCCGACCGCCCCCCCATCTACACCAAGAAGAGCAAGGGGGCCCAGGAGGCGCACGAGGCGATCCGGCCGACCTCGCCGCAGCGCGACCCCCAGAGCGTCAAGCCCTTCCTCTCGGCCCAGCAGTTCAAGCTCTACCAGCTCGTCTGGCAGCGGTTCATGGCCTCGCAGATGCGGCCGGCGGTGCTCGACAACACCGGGGTCGACATCCTGGCCGGGCCGGCCGACGCGGTGGCCACTGGCCAGGCGCCCTACACCTTCCGGGCGACCGGCAGCGTGGTCCGGTTCCCGGGCTTCATGGCCGTCTACCAGGCCGGCCGCGACGACGGCGACACCGACGAGCTCGACAAGGGCGCCCTGCCGCCGCTGACCGAAGGCGAAGACCTCGACCTGCGTCGGCTGCTCCCCGAGCAGCACTTCACCCAGCCGCCCCCGCGCTACTCCGAGGCGACCCTCGTCAAGGCGCTCGAGGAGCGGGGCATCGGCCGGCCGAGCACCTACGCGCCGACGATCGAGACCCTCAAGTACCGCAACTACGTCACGGTCGAGGAGAAGAAGCTGATCCCGACCGAGCTGGGGTTGGTGGTCAACGACCAGCTCGTCGAGCACTTCCCAGGGATCTTCGACATCGGCTTCACGTCGCGGCTCGAGGAGGAGCTCGACGAGATCGCCAGCGGCGAGCGGGCCTGGGTGCCGACGATGCACGAGTTCTACGGACCCTTCACCCAGACCCTGGCCCAGGCCGAGCAGACCATGGAACGGGTGCGGATCCGCGACGAGCCGACCGACGAGGTCTGCGAGCAGTGCGGCAGCCCGATGGTGATCAAGCTCGGCAAGTTCGGCAAGTTCCTCGCCTGCAGCGGCTTCCCCGACTGCCGCAACAGCAAGCCGCTCCTGCAGCGGATCGGCGTGACCTGCCCGACCTGCAAGCAGGGCGAGATCGTGGAGCGACGCTCGAAGAAGGGCCGTGCCTTCTTCGGCTGTGAGCGCTACCCGGTCTGCGACTTCGTGGCCTGGAACAAGCCGGTCAACCAGAGCTGCCCGCGCTGCGGCTCGTACATGGTTGAGGCCAACCGAAAGGGGCAGATCCGCTGCCCGGCCTGCGGCCACGACGGCGGCGCCCTCGCCCAGGCGGGCTAGCCAGCGGTACCCGCCGACCCACCCGCGGTGCACCGCCCTGCTGGGCGGCCGCCGCGGGCCGGGGTCCGACCGACGACCAGCGTGAAGTAACTCGCGGCGTCGCGGCCGCGGGCGCCAGACGAGCCGGGTGCGTCCGTCCGACCGGACCGCACCCGCGGCAACATGCCCCTAGAGGGGCTGAGACGATCGGCGGGAGGCACTCCCGCCGGGAGTACGCGCCCCGTCCATGACCGGCTCTCAGGAGCGCCCGGGCGGCGGTGGCCGACAGGTCGACGGGGCGTCACCGCGCCGGCCCGGCCTGCCGAGGTTAGTGCCGCCGTGGCGTGTGCTCGCGTCGCGAGGGCACGACCGGCGGCACCGGCGCGCCGGTGCCAAGGCGGTACAATGGAACGTTGGGCGCCGCCCCGGTGTCCGCTTCGAGCCCGGTCCCGCCGGGCCTCTGCCGCCGACGGCCCAGATCGGAACCGACCCACCCGTGAACCGCTACACCCCCGACGGTCGACCCGTCCGCCTCCGCTCCACCACCATCCTCGGCGTCAAGCGGGACGGCGCGGTCGCCCTCGCTGGCGACGGCCAGGTCACCCTCGGCGACGTGGTGCTCAAGCACGGCGCCCGGAAGATCCGCATCCTCTACGACGGCCAGGTGCTCGCCGGCTTCGCCGGTGCGGTCGCCGACGCCCTGACCCTCTTCGGCAAGTTCGAGGCGCAGCTCAAGGCCTGGGACGGCAACCTGCGCCGTGCCAGCGTCGAGCTGACCAAGGAGTGGCGTACCGACCGCTACCTGCGACGCCTGGAGGCCCAGCTGATCGTCGCCGACCCCGAGTCGCTGCTCGTCCTCTCGGGCGAGGGCGACGTGATCGAGCCCGACGACGGCATCCTGGCGATCGGCTCGGGCGCGCCCTACGCGACCGCCGCCGCCAAGGCGCTGATCGCCCACACCGACCTCGACGCCACCGCGGTCGTCCGGGCCGCGATGACGATCGCCGCCGACCTCTGCATCTTCACCAACGACCGCTTCGTGGTCGAGACCGTCCGCCGAGAGCCCGATGGCCACGCCGTCGCCGAGGGCAACGCCGCCGACGAGGCGGAGCTGCCCCTGGGCGACGACCCCACGGTGGCCGCGCGCGCCGCCGACGCCGGCGACCCGGCCGCCGCCGCCGCCGACGAGGACGACGACGAGGACGCCGCCGCGTCGGATCCGGGCGAGGACGTGCTCGCCGACGAGGACGACGACCGAGACGGGGAGGCTCGATGATGGCCGAGGCGCAACGCCGTCCCAATGGCACCGCGACGATCGCCCGCCCCGGCCCCGAGACCGAGGCGCCGGCGCTGGAGAACCTGACGCCGACCCAGATCGTGGCCGAGCTGGACCGCTACATCATCGGCCAGACGGACGCCAAGCGCGCCGTCGCGGTCGCCCTCCGCAACCGCTACCGGCGGCAGCAGCTACCCGACGAGATGCGGGAGGAGGTCCAGCCGAAGAACATCCTGATGATCGGCCCGACCGGCGTCGGCAAGACCGAGATCGCCCGCCGCGTGGCGAAGATCGTCGACGCCCCCTTCCTCAAGGTGGAGGCGACCAAGTTCACCGAGGTCGGCTACGTCGGCCGGGATGTGGAGAGCATCGTCCGCGACCTGGTCGAGGTCGCGATCAGCATGCTCCACGGGCAGCGCCTGGAGCAGGTCAAGGACGAGGCCGCGAAGGCCGCGGTCCAGCGCCTGGCCGACCTGCTCGTCGCCCAGCTCGTCGAGAAGCAACCCAAGGCGAAGAACGGTCGCAACGGTCGCCACGCTGCCGCCGAGAAGGGCGACCCCGAGGACGCCGCCGCGCTCGAGCGGCAGGAACTCGCCAGCCAGCGGCGCAAGGCGCGCGAGCGCAAGCGTCTCCTCGCGCTGCTCGACCAGCAGGCGCTCGAGGAGGAGACGGTCGAGATCGAGGTCGACGACGAGGTCGGCGACGACTACGGCCCGCTCGACTTCGTGTCCGGGATGACCGCCGAGGACCTCCACGACACCTTCCACGACTTCCTCGACGGCTACCTGCCCCGGCGGCCGGTCCGGCGCCGGGTCTCGGTCCGCGAGGCGCGGCGGATCCTGACCCAGCAGGAGGCGAACCGGCTGGTGGACTTCGACGCCGTCGTCGAGACGGCGATCGACCGGGTCGAGGACGCCGCGGTCGTCTTCATCGACGAGCTCGACAAGACGGTCTCCGGCGAGGGCGACTACGGGGCCGAGGTCTCGGGCCAGGGCGTCCAGCGCGACCTGCTGCCGATCGTCGAGGGCTCGGTGGTGATGACCCGCTACGGCCCGGTCAAGAGCGACCACATCCTCTTCATCGCGGCGGGAGCCTTCCATGACAGCCGTCCCTCGGACCTGATCCCCGAGCTCCAGGGCCGCTTCCCGATCCGAGTCGAGCTCAACAGCCTCTCCGAGGACGACCTCTACGCGATCCTCACCGTGCCCCAGAACGCGCTGACCAAGCAGTACCAGGCGCTGCTGGGCACCGAGGGCCTGACGCTGGAGTTCACCGAGGACGGCATGCGGGAGATGGCGCGCCTGGCCACCCAGGTCAACGCCAGCACCGAGGACATCGGCGCCCGCCGCCTGCATACGATCATCGAGCGGGTGCTCGAGGAGATCTCGTTCGACGCGCCTGAGAAGAAGGGCGAGACGGTCTCGATCGACCGCGCCTTCGTCGGCGAGCGCGTGGGCGAGGTCGCCGCGGACGACGACCTGAGCAACTTCATCCTCTAGCGCCGGACCGCGCGGGCGGCCGGTGGCGAGCGAGGGCGACGAGGACGGGACGGTGGGGGACGGGGCGGTCCAGGCGCCGGGATGCGGCGCGACCCAGGCGCCGGGTGACGGCGCGGTAGGGCGGGTACTGGCGGTCGACCTCGGGGGGACCAACCTCCGCGTCGCGGTCGTCGGCGTCGACGGCGAGCTCTGCAACCGGCGGCACCTGCCGTCGGCGGCCAGGGAGGGCCCGGAGGCGATCATCGCGACGATGGTCGCGTTGCTGGCCGAGGTGGCCGCCGAAGCCGACCTGCCGGCCGGTGCCCCGGTCGGCATCGCCTGCCCGGGCCCCCTCAACCCCCGCGAGGGGGTCGTCTACCACACCCCGAACCTGGCCGGTTGGCACGACGTGCCGCTCGGTCCCCGAATCGCCGCGGCGACGGGCCGTCGTGTCTCGATCGGCAACGACGGCAACCTGGCCGCCCTCGGCGAGGTCCGGTTCGGCGCGGCGCGCGGGGCCCGAGACCTGGTCTATCTCGCCCTCGGGACGGGGGTCGGAGCCGGCGTGGTCTCTGGGGGGCGGCTCATTGACGGGACCCGCGGGCTCGGCGCCGAGCTCGGCCACACCTGCGTCGCGCTCGACGGCCCCCGCTGCACCTGCGGCAACATCGGCTGCCTGGAGACCTACGCGTCGGGCTGGGCCATCGCGCGCGAGGCGTCCCTCGTCATGACGACCGACGACGGCGCGGCGCTGCGGCGGGCGGCGGGCGGCCTCCCGCCCACGGCGGGCACCGTCTCGGCGGCGGCCACGGCCGGTGACCCCGCCGCGCTGGCGATCCTCGCCCGTGCCGGGCGGGCACTGGGCGCCGCCCTCGGCAGCTTCATCAACACCTTCAACCCCGAGTTGGTCGTCTTCGGCGGCGGGGTCGCGACCCTCGGTGACCACCTCCTGCGCCCGGCCCACGAGGCCGTCCGCCAGCATGCCTTCCCCGCGGCCCGGGCCGACGTCCGCTACGCCTTCTCGGCGCTCGGCGCGGATACCGGGCTCTACCGTGCCGCCGCGCTCGCCCTTGGCGCCGCCGAGAGGAACCCGTAGCGACCGCCACGCCGGCCAGGAGCGACCGGGACGCCGGTTGGGCGAGCAGCACAAACGTGTGCCGGCGCATGGCGTCCCGTCGCTTGACACCCTTCTGGGCCGCTGCTAGCATCCCGGCCGTTCGCACGGGGACACCAATTCGAGCCCGCAGGCGACGCGGGGACACGGTTTCGCGGGGACCGGGCGTCGAACGCCCACGGGACAGCGTTTCCGGTGAGGTGCATTCGTCCGGCGGGGGTCCCGCCGGGCGTCGCTGCCTACCCCAGACCGATCGGGCCGATCACGCCTTGTCCGAACGGAGTCGCGATGCTGCGCTACATCGCCAACCGCGTCTTCTGGTTCATCCCCACCACGATTGTGCTCGTCGCCCTGACGTTCGTGATCCTCAAGTTCACCCCCGGGACGGGCGTCGTCTCGGAGGGGACGCAGACCATCACGCGGGACCAGATCGAGCGGCTGGAAGAGAACTACGGGCTCAACGACCCGCTCTACCGCCAGTTCACCACCTACCTCGGGAAGGTGGTCACCGGCGACTTCGGCGAGTCGTTCCAGTTCCGGCCGCAGACGGTCAATTCGATCATCGGGCGGACGTTCCCGGTCTCGCTTCGCCTCGGTGCCTACGCGACCCTCTTCGCCGTCGCGCTCGGGATGACGCTCGGGACGATCGCGGCGGTGAACCAGAACCGCTGGCCGGACTACCTCTCGACCACGTTCTCGATCCTCTTCTACAGCCTGCCCAACTTCGTGATGGGCTTCCTGCTGATCCTGCTGCTGGCCGTCTTTCTGCCCCGGCGCGGGGTTGACCTCGGCTTCAACGTCGGCGGGATCGAGCGGTGGCAGGACTGGGTCCTGCCGACGATCGCGCTCGGCGCCGCGCCGATGGCGACGATCGCCCGCTACACGCGGAGCAGCGTGATCGAGGCGATCCGCTCGGACTACGTGCGAACGGCCCGCGCCAAGGGCGTCCGCGAGCGCGGCGTGGTGATCCGCCACGTCCTGCGCAACGCCCTGATCCCGGTGGTGACGCTGGTCGGGCCGATCTTCGCCGCCATCGGCACCGGCTCGTTCTTCGTCGAAGAGGTCTTCAACATCCCCGGGATGGGGCCCTACTTCGTCGAGAGCATCGTCGCCAAGGACCAGCCCATGGTGCTCGCGGTGGTGCTCATCTATGGCCTCTTCCTCGCCCTGATGAACCTCGTGGTCGACATCGTCTATGGCTTCATCGACCCCCGGATCCGCTACTGATGCGGCCTGACATGGGCGTCCGGGAGCGCCCCGACGACGAGGCGGCGTCGCCCGGCGAACCGGCCCTGCGTGGTCCCCGCGGGGGCACGTCGGTCCGCTGACCCCCGCCGCCGCCGGACTCCTCGGATGTCCCCATCGCGCAGCTGACCACCCCTGGAGAGCCCGAATGGCCCAGACCCAGCCGCAGACCCACGGCGGTGGCCTCGCCCGCGATCGGGAGCTGTCGCGCGACTCGGCCGAGGGCAGGAGGCTGGCGACCGCGGGGGAGGCGGGGCTGGCCGGGCTGGCCGAGGCCGTCCCGCTGCCGGGGGTGGGGAGCGCCGCGCTGATGGGCGAGCGGCGCCAGCGGAGCCTGTGGGGCGACGCGTGGCGGCGGCTGATCCGCAACAAGCTGGCGGTGCTCGGGCTGCTGGTGGTCACGACCTTCGTCCTGATGGCCGCGCTCGCCCCCTGGATCGCGCCCTACAAGCAGTCGGAGGTGGTCGACGTCCGCCTCGCCCGGTACGGGCCGAGCTGGCAGTTCCCGCTCGGCCTGGACCAGAACGGACGGGACATCTTCAGCCGGCTGGTCTACGGCGCGCGGGTCTCGCTGGTGGTCGGTGTCCTGGCTCAGGCCCTGGTCTTCCTGATCGGGATCCCGCTCGGGGCGGCGGCGGGCTACTTCGGCGGCAAGATCGACAACTCGCTAATGCGGCTGGTCGATATCGTCTACGCGGTGCCCCAACTCCTGCTGGTGATGATCTTCCTCAACCTCTTCGGGCCGGGCCTGCGGAACATCTTCCTCGCGATCGGCATCGTGGGGTGGGTGAACGAGGCGCGCCTGATCCGCGGGCAGTTCCTGTCGCTCCGCGAGGCGGAGTACGTCAACGCCGCCCGGGTCGCGGGCGCCGGCAACACCAAGATCATGTTCAAGCACCTGCTACCGAACAGCCTCACGCCGCTGATCGTCTCGATGACCTTCGGCATCCCGACGGCGATCTTCACCGAGGCCGCGCTCAGCTTCGTCGGCGTCGGCATCCAGCCGCCCCAGGCGAGCTGGGGGCAGATGGTGGGCCAGGGTAGCCAGTCCGGGTACGTGCAGTCGGACCCCCACATGCTGCTCTTCCCGGTGCTGGCGATCGGCCTCACGATGCTCGGCTTCACCTTCCTCGGCGACGGCTTGCGCGACGCCCTCGACGTCAAAGGCAACGAGGCGTGAGCGGGACGGGCCGCCACCGCCAACGCGGCGGCTGGCCCGTCCCGGGCGTGGTGCCGCCGGGCGGCCAGGAGTGGCGAGGGAAGCCCCCGATCGGTCGGGAAGGGGTTGCGCCCCGGCGCGACCGCTCCCGGATCGTCCGGGGAGACCGTCCTCGGGCAGCGCCGCCCGACGACGTGGGGAGGTGACGCGGAGACGACCGTCGGCGATCAGCCCGCGCGGCGGGCAGGCATCGGCACGGTGTTGCCGAACGACCACACGGAGCTACGGAGGGGACGCATGTCCGAGGTGAACGGGACTGAGGAGCGGCGACGCCGCGACGATCTCGAGGCGCGCCTGCGCGCCGCCAGCATGGGCCGCTTCAGCCGCCGCAGCCTGCTCCGGGGCGCGACCGTCGCCGCGGCCGGGGCGGGGGCG
The DNA here is from genome assembly GCA_902806335.1 of uncultured Thermomicrobiales bacterium. Taxonomy (GTDB): domain Bacteria; phylum Chloroflexota; class Chloroflexia; order Thermomicrobiales; family UBA6265; genus CADCWG01. The sequence continues at coordinate 9,950 of CADCWG010000098.1, forward strand.
ATCGCGGCCGTGGGCCGGGCGCCGCTGGCCGGCGCCCAGGACGCGGCGCCGCCACCGGACGCCGAGCAGATCTTCTACAACTACATCATGCAGGAGGACCCGTCGAGCTTCGACTTCAACGCCGACCTCTACGTCGGCGCCGAGACGGAGTGCTGGGCCGGCCTGCTCACGTTCGATCCGAACGGGACGCCGGTTCCCGACTGGGCGGAGACCTTCACCTCGAACGAGGACGGCTCGGTCTGGACCTTCAACATCCGGCCCAACAACCGCGGCTGGACCAACGGCGATCCCGTCACCGCGGCCGACTTCGTCTGGAGCTTCACCCGCACGCTGTCGCCGGCGCCCCTCGGCGCGGCCGGCCCGAACTCCTACAGCTTCATCCTCTACGACATCAAGAACGCGGAGTCGTTCAGCACCGGGACGCCGGTCGCGCGCGAGGGCGACCCGCTGAACGGGAAGGTCGCGACCGAGGCCGACCTCGGGCTGCGGGCGGTCGACGACTGGACGCTCGAGGTCACCCTCGAGGGGCCGCGGGCCAACTTCCCGCAGAAGGTCGCCTACACCGCCTGCGTGCCGGCCCACCGTCCGTCGGTCGAGCAGCACGGCGAGGAGTGGGCGCTCGGGAACGTGCCGCTGGTGTCCAACGGGCCGTTCAAGCTCGACCAGTGGGAGAAGGGCGTCCAGTGCCTCCTCTCCAAGCACGAGGGCTACTGGGACGCCGAGCGGATCCGGATCACGAACGTCGTCGACCCGATCATCCCGGGCGACAACGTCGTGGTGGCCTTCGAGTCCGGCCAGGGCGGGCAGCAGCTCGACTGGGCGCCGGTCGGCGCGTCGGACCTGGAGCGGTTCCAGAGCGACCCCGAGCTCGGCCCGCTGCTGAAGACCAACGTCTATCCCGGAATCTGGATGCTCCTGCCTTCGAACGGCATCGCGCCGTTCGACAGCCTCGAGGTCCGCAAGGCCCTCAGCCACGCGGTCGACCGGGAGCGCCTGGCGACCCTGACCCGCGACCTGGTCACCCCGGCGTACTGCATGGTCCCGCCGGGGGTCTACGGCTACCTCGACGACCCGGCGCTCGAAGAGCTGCAGCGCTTCGACCCGGCGCTGGCGATGGAGTCGCTGGTCGGGACGCCCTACGAGGGCGGCCAGAACTGGCCCGAGGTCGAGATCCTGATGCGGGCCAACGAGGGCCAGATCAACTCGAACCTGATGATCAACGACATCGTCGACCAGCTCCAGCAGAACCTGGGGCTGGCGGTGACGATCAACGAACTGCAGGAGAACGCGTTCCGCGACGCGCTCCTCACCAACACGGCGCCGCTGGTCTGGATCCGCTGGTGGTACGACTACCCGGACCCCGACAACGGCTACTACGACATGTTCTATGGCGCCAAGCCGGCCGGCTCGAAGCGCCAGGCCTGGGCGAACGCCGAGTTCGACCGGATCGCCGTGCAGGCCAAGGGCGAGCTGGACCCGGAGGCTCGCCTCGCCCTCTACCGCCAGTGCGAAGAGATCATCCAGACCGATGTCGGGTACATCCCGGTGGCGTTCCGGGTCGACCAGAACGCGTTCAAGCCGTGGGTCCAGAACCTGCCGGTCAGCCAGCTCGGCTCGACCGTGCCCGACGGCAACATCTTCGTCCGGGCGATGACCCAGATGTACATCTCCGGCCGCGAGTAGCGCCTGGGCCGCGCGGCGCGGTCCTCACTGACCGGCGGTACGGATGGAGCCGGGGCACCCCATGAGGGGTGCCCCGGCGCCGTCTGTGCGACACCCCGGCGGGCGGCCTCCCGCGGCCGCGTGGCTGGCGCGTGGCGGGGAGACATCCCGACGCGCCGGCGGACAGACCCCCTCCGAGGCGGTCGGACCGACCCCGGTGCGGCCATGCGATACTCGGCGCTCGGCGACCGGCGATGGAGGAGGGACCCGTGGGCGACGCGCACCCGACGTACCTGTGGTGGAACGGCAAGCAGACCCGGTGGGAGGACGCCACCGTCCACGTCACCGACCTCGGCTGGTCGACGGTGGGTGCCGTCTTCGAGGGCATCCGGGCCTACTGGGACGACGGCGCCGAGGAGCTCTACATCTTCCGGCTGCGCGAGCACCTCGACCGCCTCCACCAATCGACCAAGCTCGTCCGGCTGCCCCTCGCGTACTCGACCGACGAGCTCACCCGGGCGACGCTCAACCTGCTCCGCGCCAACGGGACCCGGGAGGACACCTACATCCGACCGATGGCGTACACCGCCAACACCAGCGGCAAGCGGTTCGCCCAGGTGGGCCAGGACAGCGACCTCCTGATCAACACCAACCCGATGCCGTCCCACCTGCTAACGGGCCATGCCCAGCACGCGAAGGTCAGCTCCTGGACGCGGATCAGCGACAACGTGATGCCGCCGCGGGCCAAAAATTTCTCGAACTACCGCAATGGGCAACTGGCCTCGATGGAGGCGAGGACCGACGGCTACGATGTCGCGTTCCTGCTCAACCCGGCCGGCAAGGTCTCGGAGGCCCCGGGGGCCTGCGTGGCGATGGTCCGCGACGGCCGTCTGATCACCCCCGATGTCGGCAGCGGGATCCTGGAGAGCATCACCCGCGACGCGCTGATCACGCTCGTCCGGGAGGTCCTCGGCGTCGAGGTCGTCGAGCGCCCGATCGACCGGACCGAGCTCTACCTGGCCGACGAGGTCTTCACCTGCGGCACGGCCGCCGAGATCACGCCGATCCTCTCGGTCGACCGCTACGACGTCGGCGATGGCCAGATCGGGCCGCTGACGCGGGAGCTCGAGCGTCGCTTCCACGACGTCCTGCGGGGCCGGGAAGAGCGCTACGCCCACTGGCGGACCCCGGTCGGCGTGGGGGCACTGGCCACGGCCTAGGCTTCCGTCGCGCCAAGTCCATCCAGTCGAGCACGGTCCGAGTCCGGTTTCTCGGGCCGTGTTTTGGCTGTGGGGCGCCCGACGGCCCCTCCTTGCCCGCGAGCCGAGACGTCACCGGGTCCTGTCTGCGGGATCGGTGCTCGTCGAGCGCGCCCCAGCACGCATCCCCCAGCGGGATAGGCCGTCACCTGGCGGTGCACCACCGGGGAGCAGGCAGTCGTCGACGCGGTGATCTCGCGGCGGCGCCCGATCCAACCCCGGACCTCGGCGGGCACGGCGGCAGCCGCGTCGCACCCGATCCCGACCAGCGTCGGCGGGCCGGCGGTCAACGGGCCGGCGGTGGCCGGGCCACCGGGTGGCGCCATACCGTCCCCAGGTGGTCGGCTGGGGGATGCGGTTGCACGGCCGTCCCCGTGCCCGCCTGGGGCAGGCCCCGGGCTCGGGGACGAAGCCGGCTCAAGCCGGCTGTCGTCCCGCCGGGCGCGCTTCGCGCGACCACCTCGAACCTGTAGAACTCCTGGCCGGCACTTCGGCTGCGGCCTCCGAGACTCCCTCTCAGCGTGTCGCCGTCCCGTCGGGGTGGACCCGGAGGCGGACGTCCCCCCACGACTCCTGGGCCAAGTGACCCGGTGTCACGGCAGCCCGCGATGGCGTCGGCCGGTCGACGCCGCGGCATCGCCCCGCCGATCCCTCGGCGCTCCCCCCTGAGGCGGTGGACAGTCGCCCCACGTCACCGATCCCCCCTGCCAGTTCTCCCCGCCCGTTCCCCAACCACGGCCATCGCGCTCGGGGCCCGGTGTCAGGAGCACGCGGCGCGCCCCCTTCTGTCCCTCATCGTCCCCGTCCTCCGGCTCGGCAGACGGGCCGCGCGGCGAACGGGGACGACGGCGACGCAGCGACGTAAGGTCGGCCCGCCGACGAGACCGATCGCTCGACAGGGGACGCGGAGGGGGACGCGGGGCGACCTCGGCCGGCGATTCCGGCCGTCGTCCGTGGACGGATGGCCGTGGAGTCCGCTCGGCCGCCGTGTGGCCCGGCATGAGGGGCCTCGGCGTGTAACGAGCGCCCCTTGCGCTGAACACCGAAGCGCCGTCGGCCACGTAGACTCTGAAGCCACGCCGACCGCGGCGCCGGCATCCCCTTCGTGTTCTTCGCCGGTAGCCGGCAGCCATCCGACCTCACGAGGAGCAGTACGGCCGTGCCCGACTCCCGTCCGTCACCCGACTTCCCCGTCTCATCCCCGCGACGAGGCGGGATCGCGCCGCGCGGCCCGCGCGTCGTCGCCGCGCTGCGTCCGATGCGGCATGTCCTGACGCTCTCGCTGCTGGCGCTGGTCTTTGGCGCCGGGGTCCTGGTCGACCGCGCGGTGCTCCTGCCGACGGACCGCGCCGGCGCGGGGGCGGCGCAGGTCGACGCCGCGCCTGAGACCGACCGCCTGGCCGGGGCGGCCGGGTATCAGATTCTCGAGGAAACCTGGGAGGTCATCCAGGAGCAGTACGTCGACCTCGCGAACGTCGACCAGACGGCGTTATTCCGGGGCGCGAGCGCCGGGATGGTCGAGGCCCTCGGCGATACCGGGCACTCGCGCTTCCTCGACCCGGCCGAAGCCGAGGCATTCGAGCGGGCGCTCAACAGCGAGGTGATCGGGATCGGCTTCTCCCTGGTCGACCGCGGCGGCCAGGTCATCGTTGGCGGCGTCGTCGACGGCGGGCCGGCCGACGAGGCGGGGGTCCAGGCCGGGGACGTTGTCCTCGCGGTGGATGGCGAGGACACGGTCGGCGCGCCGCTCGAGACGGTCGGCGACCTGCTTGCCGGAGAGGCGGGCGAAGACGTCGCCCTCCGGTTCTACCGGCCCGCCAGCGACGAGGAGTTCGCCGTCGACCTTACCCGGCGCCTCATCGAGATCGACCCGGTCTCCTGGGGGATGCTGCCCGACGGCATCGCGTTCATCCGGATCAGCGTCTTCGCGACGGGGGCGACCGAGGGGCTGCGCGAGGCCATCGCCGGCGCCGAGCGGGAGGGGGCGGTCGGCGTCGTGCTCGACCTCCGCGGCAACCCCGGCGGGCTCGTCTCCGAGGCGATCGGCGTCGCCAGCCAGTTCCTCGAGCCGGGAACGGTCCTCTTCCAGCAGGCGGGGCGCGACGACGACCCCGTGGCGGTCCCGGCGTCCGGCGAGGGCGACGCCTACGACCTACCGCTGACCGTGCTGGTCAACCGCGGCTCGGCCTCGGCGGCGGAGATCGTCGGGGCGGCCCTCCGCGACAACGGGCGTGCCACCCTGATCGGGCAGCAGACGTTCGGGACCGGCACCGTGCTCACCCCGGTCGATCTCCCCGACGGCTCCGTCGTGGTCATCGGCTCCCAGCGCTGGCTGACCGCCGACGGCGGGTCGGTCTGGAGAGAGGGCGTGGCGCCAGACGAGGTGGTGCAGATTCCCTACGGCGAGCAACCCGTCATCCCGAGCGACGACCCCGAGATCACCCGTGCCGAACTGGGACGGCTGGAGGATCCACAGCTGGTCGCCGCGCAGGCGGACGCCGCCGAGCAAGTGGCCACGGCGAGGGCAGGGGACAACTAGTGGCGCCAGCGGCCAACTGGCACGCGCCCTGCAAGATGGCCCCGCAGCCCAACCGTTTGGGTGCCGCACCAGGAGGGACACCATGTCGTACCCGTACCCACAGGACCGCCACCGCGACCGCCGGGAGAAGGGCGAGCAGCCCTACAAGGACGCCAAGGAGTCGCTGACCCAGTCGTCGGCCACCATCCAGGCCCAGGAGGAGACCTTCGGCGCGGACCTGCGCGACAAGCTGGCCGAGACGGAGAACGCGAACCGACCGTCGGCGGAGACGCTCTCCCTGATGGAGCAGGCCGGCAATGAAGTCCGGTCCGCCGCCGAGCGGGAGCAGGGCGACGCCGTCGGCGAGACGTCGACCGGCGGTGGGGAGGACGGTGGGGGTACCGGCGGCCACCACGAGACGACCCCGGACGAACTGGATGACCTGCGCCACTCCAGCGGCGCGATCGGGCGCCGCGGGCACGACGAGCCGGACGTGGAGGAAGACGAGGAGCACTGAGCGGGGCGGCGCCTCGCCCCGGCCCGCGTCGGCACGGTGAGCCGGACCAATCCGGGCCGGGAAGGCCGAGACGGCCCCGCCCGCCGGCGGGGAACGTCCCGGCCCTCCTCGGCCGGCCGCGGGCGCCTACCCGTTGCCGCTCGCCTGCTTGTCGCCCCGGTTGCCGGACCCGAAGCCGCCCTGGGTGATGCGTCCGGCCGCGTCGGTGTCGGAGGCCGGGCCTTCTTCGGCCGCCCGCCGCCGCTCGGCCTGCTGCAGCATCTCGTCGGCCTGGGCATAGGTGATCTCGCCCGACTCGGCCGCCCGCTCCAGCTCGTCGGACGCGAGCAACTCGTCGATCGACCTGGCTGGAGCGCCGGGCGCCGCATGGTCGCGGTCGTTGGTGTCGGTCATCGGTTCCCCTGACGGTCTGGCGTACCCGCCGCGTCGCCGAGGCGGGACTCGACACTGGCCGGACGACTCCGTTTCCGGCCGTGGCAGGCGGGTTGCAAGAACGGTGCCGATTGGCCGGCGCCTGACCGGTCTTCCACCGCGCACCGCCCCGGGAACGACTCGGCCGCACAGCCCTCCGGCGGGACCGCCCGGTCGGCGTGGTATTCTCGGGCCGCCTGCGCCGCTGTCGTCGCGCCGTGGCCCGTCGGATGTGGCCGCCTGTCGCCCGCCGCCCGCAATTCGACGCCGTCCCTGGAGGACCCCGCGCAGATGATGTCGACCGAAACGTGGCCCGCATCCGCGGTACGGGTCTGGAACGTTGCCCAGCGGTTCCAGAAATTCCTGCTGGTCGGCGCGGTGGGGCTGGGCGTCAACCTGGCGATGCTCTTCCTCTTCCACAGCGTGGCCGGGGTCGGACTTCGGATCGCCGCCGTGGTCGCCATCGCCCTCTCGATGGTGGTTACCTTCGCGCTCAACGAACTGTGGACCTGGCACGACCGCAGCCGCGGGGTGATGCTCTCCCGGATGGCGCTCTATGTCCCGATCAACACGGTGGGCCTGTTGATCAACACCGAGGTCCTCGTCCTGCTCGAGGATCGGGGGGTCTACTATCTCCTCGCCAACCTCGTCGGTGCCGGTCTCGCCGCGGTCTGGAACTTCGTCCTCAATAACGCGGTGACGTGGCGGGCGTAGTCCGCAGCATGTCCGCCGCGGTGCCGCTCCAGCCCCCCGTCCAGTCCGCCGACCGGGCGCGCGTGGGGCGCGGTCGGTCGATTCGCTCGCGGGGCATCGTCGGGGCGGCGACCCGGGCCGACCTGCCCTGGTTGACGCCGCTCCTCCTGCTCTTCGTCGCCAAGCAGTTGCTCCTGGTCGCGGTGATCGGGCCCTTCACGGGGCACGACGAGGTCGACCACTTCTACTACATCGACCGCCTCGCGGCCGGCGAGGGCCTCGGCGTGGTCGGTGAGGTGGACCTTCCCCCATCGACGAAGCCCTACGAGGAGTACGTCGCCGACTATCCCACCAACGCCGAGGTCATCCAGCCGCCGCTGTACCACGGCGTCCTGGCGATGGCCTACCGGGTCCTGCCCGAAGACACGCTCGGCCGGCTCTATGCGCTCCGCCTGCTCTCGGTCCCGCTCGGCCTGGCGACGGTCTGGCTCGCCTACCTGACCGCGCGGCTGCTCTTCCCCCGGGAGTCGCTGGTCCGCGTCGGGACCCCGGTGTTCGTCGCGCTCCAGCCCCAGTTCTCGTTCGAGGCGGCGATCGTCAACCACGATATCCTGGTCGTGGCCCTCTTCTCGCTGGTCGTGTACCTCGCGCTGCAGGGCCTGCGGTCGGCGAGGGGCTTTCGCCCGGACCTCTGCCTGACGATCGGCCTGGTCGGTGCGGTCGGGCTCTGGACCAAGGTCAGCTTCGGCCTCTCGCTGCCGGTGGTCGGTCTGGCGCTGCTCCTCGCCGCCTGGGGCCGGCACCGGCGCTGGACGACGACGCTGCTCACGCTTGCCTGGCAGGGGGCTCTGGCCCTGGCGGTGCCGCTCGTGGCGATCATGCCCTGGTTCGTCCGCAACCAGCGGCTCTACGGTGACCCCACGGGCGCCGAGCGCCTGCGGCTGATCCCCGACTACGGCGATCAGGCCAGCACCTACGCCGACATGCTTGGTTCGCCCGCGTTCTGGCGGGGCCGGCTCGAAGACTTCTGGGGCAACTACGGCTGGCGTCAGGTCCCCTACGACCCGACCGACTATCGGGTGATCGAGCTCGCCTGGGGGGTCGCCGCGCTCGGCCTCGGCGCGATCCTGGTGCGGGCCGGTCTCCGACGGTGGCGGGGCTGGTCGCCCACGCTGGACCGCTTCCAGGCCCAGGGGCTCGTGGTCGTCGCCGCGTCGGTGGCGGTGCTGATCTACGGGGTGGTCTACGTCGGCACCATCCAGTTCACCCAGTCCCGCTTCGCCTTCCCCGCGATGGTCGGCTTCGGCCTGCTGACCACGGTCGGCTACGCCGCCTGGCTGCCCGCCCGGTGGCGGCCAATCGGCGTGCCGGTGCTCCTGCTGGCGCTGCTGGCGCTCAACGTCGTGACGGCTCTCCGCTACGTGATCCCGTTCTACTTCGGCCCCGGCGGCGGCGCGGTGATCAACCCGTGACGCGGCCGTGGGGCCAATGGGTGCCGGCCGCGGTCGGAGCGGGCGCGGCGGTGCTGCTCCTGGTGCTCGCCCTGGTCGTCCCGCTGGAGGTGCGCCACAGCGCTCCCTTCGGGTTTCGGCTCACCCTCGATACCGAGCGGTCGATCGCGGTCCCGGGCACGACCGTCGTCGCCAACTACCCCAACTTCAATCGGGTCGACCTCGACCTGCGGGCGTTCACCGAGGGCGACCGGTACGACCTGACGGTCTACGTGCGCCCCGACGACCCCGGCCGGCCCAACGCCGCGCCGATCCGGCGGATCCCGCTCGGTGTCAAGGGCGACGACGTCGACTACCGCAAACCCGCCTTCGCCGATCCCTTCACTACCGTCCGCTTCCCGCCGGTCGCCGACTCGGCGGGGCGGCGCTACTACGTCTGGGTTGAGCGCGGCCCGGCGACGCAGGACGACATCGTGACGCTCTGGAGCATCAAGTCCTACTCGCGGGTCGACGGTCGGACGGTGCTCGCCGCCTTGATCGACAACCCGCCGGGAATGCTGTCGCGCGTCGGCGCGTGGGTGCTGCTGGGCGGGGCGCTGGTGGGGTTCGCCGCGGCGACGGCGTGGCTGGTCGGCGTCACGACCGCCCTGACGATCGCCGCGGCACGCCGTGTGCCTGCCCGGGTCGGCGCCGCTGCCCGGGCTCCTCGTGGACCCGGCGGCGCGAAGACCGCCGGGTAATCGGGTACACTCCCGCGCGCCGCGCGCGACCGGTCAAGTTAACAGTGTGGTATTGCGCGGCCACCACCGGTCCGTCATCGTTAGGGCCATGACGCCGTGCTCGTATCCGGGTCACGCTGAGGCCCGCTGAACCGCTCCCGCCCGCGCGTGGCGCGCGGGTGAATGTCGCTGGGGCGGCCCCGCCCGGGAAGGAACCGAGACCGATGCAGGACGGCCAGACCCCAACGCCGGACCGGACCGCGCCCAACGGCGCGGGCGCGACCGCGGTCAACGCCCACGGTGACGCCGCCGCGAGCGGGACGGAGATTGACGCCACCGGCCACCACGAAGGCGTGGGCGGTCAGCGCGGCGTCGCGGGTGGGGGCAACGGCTTCGGCACCGCGACCGCGACGCGCGGCGGGACCCGGGTCGGCGGCCGGACCGTGATCATGGGGGCCGGGCCGGCGGGCCTGTGCCCGGCCTACGTTCTGAGCAAGGCCGGCGTGCCGACGGTCGTCCTGGAGAAGGCGCCGTTCGTCGGCGGCCTGGCGCGGACCATCAAGCGGCAGACCGAGCACGGCGAGTTCAAGTTCGATATCGGCGGCCACCGCTGGTTCACCAAGAACGACGCGCTCAATGACCTGTTCCGCGAGGTGGTCGCCGACGAGTTGCTCTGGGTCAACCGGATCAGCCGGATCTACTTCGACGGCAAGTACGTCGACTACCCCCTCAAGATCGGCAACGCCCTGCAGGCGATCGGCCCGGTCACCGCCGCCAGGGCGATGGCCGACTACGGGCGCATCCGCGTCCAGCACCGGCTCCGCCCCGAGCCGATCCTCTCGATGAAGGACGCCTACGTCGACCAGTACGGCCCGACGCTCTACAAGCTGTTCTTCGAGCGGTACTCGGAGAAGGTCTGGGGTCTGCCCTGCGACGAGGTCAGCGGCGACTGGGTGTCGCAGCGGACCAAGGGCATGTCGATCATGACCGCCGTCAAGGACGCGGTCGTGCCCTCGAAGGGCAAGGTCGTCTCGCTGATCGACGAGTTCATGTACCCCCGCGACGGCTTCGGCCGGTTCTCCGAGCGGATGGCCGACGGCGTGACCGGACTGGGCAACGAGATTCGCCTCAACACCGGTGTCGAGCGGGTCCACCGCGAGGGCAACCGGGTCACGGCGCTGACCGTCAGCACCGAGCACGGCCAGGAACGGGTCGAGGGCGACAACTTCATCTCCTCGATTCCGCTCACGCTGCTCGCCCAGATCGTCGAGCCCGCCGCCCCCGCCGCGGTCCTCGATGCCGCGAAGTCGCTCACCTACCGCAACGTGATCACGGTCAACCTGATGCTTAAGAAGCGGCAGGTGACCAACGACACGTGGCTCTACGTCCACGACCGCAATATCCTCTTCGGCCGGTTCCACGAGCCGAAGAACTGGAGCGCGGCGATGGTCCCGGGCGAGGACTACACGTCGCTGGTGATCGAGTACTTCTGCTCATTCGGCGACCAGATCTGGGGCATGAGCGAGGAGGAGCTGGTCGAGCGGTCGATCAAGCACCTCGTCGAGGACATGGGCTTCATCGCCCGGGACGAGGTGATCGGCGGGTTCACGATCCGCGCCCCGCGCTCCTACCCGGTCTACACCATGGGCTACGAGAACGCGGTCCAGCTGGTGAAGGACTACGTCGCCGAGATGGAGAACCTGCAGATCGTGGGCCGGTACGGCACGTTCCGGTATAACAACACCGACCACTCGATCGAGACCGGCCTCCTGGCGGCCAAGAACATCCTCGGCGAGCAGCACGACCTCGACCAGGTCAACGCCGACCAGGAGTACCACGAGATCAAGCGGGTGCGCGAGCCGGTCGGGTCGGCGACCGCCTAGGCACGCACGTCGGGGGGCGCTGCGGGGCGCGGATGGGCGCCCGCGGTGCGGGGACAACGGGCGAAGGCGTCGAGGGCCCGCTGGGTGCCCGCGGCAAGGTCCCGAGGGCCGGCTAAACCGCCGTAGTTGGGGACGGGAGACGCATGGCGGAGTTGGTCGAACACGCCCCGGCACGGGAGATCCCGGCGCGCCCGGCGGCGTCGCCGGCGGCGGGCGTCCCCGCCGTCCGCCGCGGCCGGACGGGCGCCATGGCGCGTCTCCGGGCGTGGCCGGCGGTGCGCAAGTTCGTGCTGGCGCTCTCCGTCCTCTACCTCGCGAAGCAGGCCATCCTGGTCCTCCTCTTCCCGCCCTTCACCGGGCACGACGAGGTCGCGCACTACTCCTACCTGCGCACGGTCGCGACCGACGGACGCGTGCCGGTACTGCTGGAGGACCGACTCCCGCCCGAGATGTACAGGTACTGCAAGTACACCCTTGGGTGGTGGTGCTTCCCGGAGGAAGAGGAGTACCTGGCCAACCCGCCCTACGAACTGACCTACGACGACGGGGTGGTCCGCCAGGAGGGGTACCAGTACGCGGCCAATCATCCGCCACTCTACTACCTCCTGATGACGCCGATCTACTGGCTGAGCGACGGCGCATCCCCCGAGACCCAGCAGTATCTGCTGCGCTTCGCCGCGATCCCATTCGGCCTCGCCACCGTCTGGCTGGCGTACGGGCTCGCCCGGATCGTCTTCCCCCGCGACGCGTTTCTCGCGGTGACCGTCCCCGCGTTCGTTGCCCTCCAGCCGCAGATCTCCTACGAGGCGGCGATGGTCAACAACGATATCGTGTGCATCGCGCTCTACAGCGCGATGCTCTGCCTGATCGCGACCGGCATTCGCGACCGGTTCCCCGCGCGGACCTGCGTGCTGCTTGGGGTGACGCTTGGCCTCGCGACGCTCGCCAAGGGGACCTCGCTGACCGCCGTGCCGATCATCGGCCTGGCGGTCCTGCTCGCGGTCGGCTGGCGCGACCTCCCCGGGATCCTCCGACGCGGTGTCATGATCGCCGGCCCGGCGGCCGTCCTGGTAGCGCCGTGGTACGCGTTCCTCTACGACACCTATGGCAACTTCTCGGGGTTACCGCAGGTGGAGGAGATGCAGTGGTGGGACGAGCCCAACAGCACGTTCTTCGGCATGCTGTTCGGCCGTGACTTCGCCGCGATGCGCTTCGAGGAGACCTGGGGTTACTTCGGCTGGCGTAAGATCGACTTCGACGCACCCATCCTCTGGGCGATCGGGATCCCGCTCATCTTCGCCGTGGGCGGCCTCGTTCAGTACGCGGTGACGGCGAACCGGGGCGTCGCTCGCCTGACGGGCGATCCGGTCCTGCTCCCGACCGGGTGGCAGACGCGAATCCTCGTCATCCTGGCGGTCACGTGCGTGGTCGCCTACCTGGCCGTCGTCCAGTTCGGGCTTGACTTCAGCCTCACCCAGGCCCGCTACTACTTTCCGGTCATCAACGCCGCCGCGCTGCTGCTGATGCTCGGGCTGCGGACCCTGATCCCCGGGCGCCTCCATGCCTACGGGCGTGGCGCCGTGGTCCTCGCGATGCTCGCCCTCAACGTGGTGATCGCCACCCAGTACGTGATCCCCTACTGGCACCGGCTGTGACCGACCGCGACCAGAAGACGGGCGCGCCAGACGACCCGGCGCTGCCACCACACCGCGACGCAGCGAGCGACGGCGTCCCCTCGCGGTCGGACCAGGGGGTCGTGCCGGCCGCCGCGGCGCCCGGCGACCCGCGGGTGGCCACCGGAGTGGACTCCCCGGTGGAGGGGAGCGCCACGCCCGGGGATGAGACGCCCAGCGCCCGCGGGCGGCAGACCCGCGTGATCGCCTGGGCGGCGATGATCGCGGCGCTCGCCGTGTTCATCGCCGTCGGCAGCGTCCCGGTCAACCGCGACGGCGAAAACGCACCCCGCCTCGGCGATCCGACCCGGAGCCGGGACCGGCTGCTCCACATCTGGGAGGTCCAGGTCGCCAACCTCCCGGACGTGGCGAACGACACGCTGCTCGCCGTGGCGTTCCTCGCCGCGATCTTGCTCTTCCTGCTCGCCGGCGGCGTGGCGCTCTGGTACGCCCTCGTGCCGGCCGAGACCGAGATGCTCCCCGGGGACGACGCCGCGTCATCGCCGCCCGACCGCTCCGAGCCGGTGACGCCTTGAGCGAGCGCCCGGCCGGCGGCGCGTCGGTCCCGGGCGAGCCGGACGACGTTGGCGGGAGCGACGCCGACGCCTCGGCGCGGCGATCGGTCCGGCGCGACCACGGACTGGGGCCGGTCCTCTGGCCGGCCCTGATGGGCGCCCTCGCCCTCTGGGTGGCGGTCCGGCTCGGCGCGTTCGACCTCTGGTCGACCGTGACCCTCGGCGACGGGCGAACCGCCAGCCTGGTCCAGACCTTCGGCAACGTCGACCACCCCTTCCACGTCGCGCGGGCGGAGACCCTCCGCCGGGCCCTGGCCGACGGCCAGCCGCTCCGCTGGGTCGGTCACCACCAGGGCGGGTACCCGGTCGAGTTCTACCCCCCCGGCGTCGCCTGGCTGGAGGTCGGGGTCTGGGCGCTGGCGCTCGGCGCGCTGCCGATCGCCGCGGCGCACAAACTCGTCGTGATCGGCCTCTTCCTGCTCCCTGGCCTGGCCTACGTGGGGCTCGCGTGGCGGGACCGGCTGGGGCTGGGCGTGGCGGCGACCGCCTTTGCCGCCCACGTCGCCGTGCCCGGCGGCCAGTATGGGGGCGGCTACCACGAGCTGGTGGGGTGGGGGCTGGTCACGAACGTCGCTGGGTCGATCGCCGCGCTCTTCGTGCTGCTCTGGCTGACCGACTACCTGGCCCGGGGTGCCCGCGCCGCCGCCGCCGGGGCGGCGCTCGCGGCCGCCTTCGCCCTCGTCACCAATCCCCGGTCCGGCGTCGCGCTGGCCGTGATCGGCATCGGGGCCGTCCTGGCCATGGCCACGGCGGCCGGCGATGACCGGGTGCCGATCGGAACCCTGGTCCGACGCGTCGCGCTCGTCGGCGCGCTTGCCGGTCTCCTGGCGGCCCCCGAGCTCGTTAGCCTGCTCCGGTTCCAGCACCTCTACGACTTTCTCCGCTACGAGTCCTACGCCGACCTCGGCGCCTACCTCCATGAGTCCCGGGTGGCGACCACGCTGCCGGTGCTCGTGCTCGGTGCCGCGGGGGTGGTGCTCGGGCTCACCCTTCGCGGGCGGCCGCTGACCCGGGCGGCGGCGGTCACGCTCGTCCTCTACGTCGCGGCGACCGTCGTCCTCTCGGGCGGCGGTGAGGGGGGCGGTCCGCTGCGGCAGCTCGAGACCGTGCGGCTGATGCCGTTCCAGCGGCTGCTCGTGATCTACCTGGCGGCGGTCGCCTTCGCCGCCGGCGCGCGGACGGTGCTGTCCGGCATGCCCGGCCGCTGGCCCTGGCGCGACCTGGCCCAGGCGGCAGCCGTTGCCGGGATCCTCGTCGCCCTGGTCTTCCGGCCCCCGGCCGGGACGCCCGAGGAGGAGCGGGGACTCTTCCCGGTCCTCGGCTCCGCGACCGGATCGCGGGCGGCCCTGGACGCGGCGCTCGCGGCCGCGGACCGGGCGGCGGCGCCCGGGACGGCCCTCTACGTGGTCGGCTCGACGCCGCCGTACTGGCACGAACAGCTCTGGGCGCCGCTCGTCACCCGCCGGCCCCTCCGGTACGACAACTGGCTCTGGCACTGGCACTTCCGTCAGAAGGCACCGGGCTTCGACGAGCGCGAGGGCCACAACTACACCCAGCAGACGGTACCGGAGACCTTCGAGGCCGACTTCCTGGCCGACCAGGGGATCGGCGCGGTCGTCGTCACCGGCAGGGCCGCGAAGCGCGCCGCCGCGGCCTCGGCGGCGCTCCAGCCCCTGACCTCGGGGCCGTTCGACGCGTACGCGGTCCGCGCGCCGACGCCGCTCGTCACCCTCGGGGGCGGGTCGATCAGCGGGACTGAGGTCGACGCCGGCCGGATCGAGGCGACGGGAACGGGCACCGGCGGCGAGGTTCGCGTTCGGGCTAACTGGTTCCCGCGCTGGGAGGCGACCGTCAACGGCGAGCCCGTGGCGGTCGCGCGGACCGACGACGGGTTCATGGCCGTCCAGGCGCCCCCGGGCCAGGTCGAGGTCGTCCTCACCTACACCGTGGATCGCGTGGATTGGCTGGCGCGGGCGATGACGGTGGCCGGTCTGCTCCTGACCCTGGCGCTCCTCGTCCCACTACGGCGGCGGTGGGTGCCTCGTGGCCGCCGTGCTGGCTGAGCGCGCCGGTCACTCGCCGGTCTTGCCGTCGATCGCTTCCCGGAGGATGTCGGCGTGGCCGACGTGCCGGGCGGTCTCCTCGACCATGTGGAGCAGGATCCAGCGCAGCGTGTAACCCTCCTGCTTCGCCCGGGGTCCGCGGCCGACGTCGTCGAGGTCGGCGGCTTCGACGATCCGGCGGGCGCGGGTTACTTCGCCCTGGTAGAAGGCGACCACGTCGGCCGTCGTCTCGTTCGGGTCGATCCGCCAGTACGCGTCCGGGTCGTTGGGGTCCCAGACGTGGGCCAGGTCTTCCCCGGCGAACTCCTCGCGGAACCAGGACCGCTCGACGTCGGCCAGGTGCTTGACCATTCCGAGAAGGCTGACGCCCGAGGCCGTCCCCGGTCGCCGGAGCGCGGCGTCGTCGACGCCGTCGATCTTGCAGAGCAGCGTCGCCCGCTGCCAGTCCAGGAATGCCGTCAGCATCGGCTTCTCGGGCCCGGCCACCGGGGGTTGCTCGCGGGGGCAGTCCTGCAGCATGGGCGCACCTCGTGGCGACGTCGAAGCCCGGCGCCATACGGCACCATACGGCGCCATACGGCGCCAGGGGTGCAAGGGATCGCAAGGGTCGTGGCCGCCCTATCGTACCGACTCCCACCCAATCCGGGTGATCACCTGACGGATCCGAAGGACCGGTCGTCCCCGCGCCCGCCCAGGACGAGCCCCGAGATCGGAGGCTCGGAAGCGAAGGCGGCCGAAGCCGACGACCGACCCGCCATGCGAGGCTCTCGGCAATCACCCGGATCGCGTCTCACGCGACTCGACGACCGACCGCCGTCAGGCCCGGGGAGGCTCGCCTCTCGCACGGACGTCGGCACCCCCGGACAGGCCGACCGAGTGTCGGTCGGATCGGCGCCCTCACCCGCCCTCGCCCGCCCTCGCCCGTCCTGCTTGGGGAGGTGGTTCCCGAGAAGACGTCTGCCTGGCGGCGTGTTCGCGCAGTCGGCGAGGGGTTGCGTCCCGGCGTGCCGAGGACATCGGGAGCGCGGCATGACGTGCGCGCTTCCGGTCCCACCACTCCACGTCCCGGTGACCAGGGGGCCCGTCATCTCCGGCGCCGGACCCACGGCGGAACGCTCCCCGGAGCGCGTGGGACGCCGAGGGCGCCGGGGGCATCGCCGGACGCGCAGCGCCGGCCGGTTCCGGCCGACGCTGCGGTAGCCCAGCAGGTTGTCTCTTCCCAGAGGGATAATTTCATCCCCGAGCCCGGGAGGGCGCTACGTCCAGCCCGGGATCGGCACGTCGATGATGGTCGGCAGGTCACGGCTGAGGGCGAGACCGACCGCTTCGGCCAGCGCCTCGGGGGTCTCGATGCGGACGCCGGGGATGCCGTAGGCGGCGGCAAGGGCGACATAATCGGGGTTGACCAGGTCGACCCCGAGGTAGCGGGCCCCGCGGGACGCCTGCTGCTCGTGCTTGACGGCCGAGTAGGTCGAGTCGTTGAAGATCACGATCGGCACGCCGAGCCGGTGCTGGACCGCGGTGCCCAGTTCCTCCATGGTGTACTGGAATCCGCCGTCCCCGCAGACGCAGACGACCGCCGCCTCAGGCCGGCCCACCTTGGCGCCGAGCGCCGCCGGCAGCGCGAAGCCGAGCGTGCCGTACCCCGAGGGGAAGAGGAACGTGCGCGGCAGGTAGGCGGGGAAGAGCCCACACGCCACGTAGCTCATCATCGTCATGTCGAAGGCCACCACGCCGTCCCGGGGCACCGCCGCCCGCAGGGCGTCGAGGTGGGCGGTCCGGTCCGCCCCGAAGGAGGTCGCCCGTGCCGCCGCTCGGGCGGTCGCGACCGTCTCCGTCCCGAATCCCGGGGCGGTGTGCTCGTCGCCCGCGAGCAGCGAGGCGATCCCTTCGGTCGCGAGCAGGGCGTCGCCGAGGATGCCAAGCGTCGGCTGGGCGTTGAGGGTGAGCTCCCGCTCGTCGACGTCGATCCGGATCAGGGTGGGTGGGATCGGCAGCCGGAAGCCGTTGGTCGCCTGCACCCCGAGCTTCGAACCGACGACGAGAAGGCAGTCGGCCTCCCGCAGCAGGTCGTCGATCGCGTTGCCGGGCTGCCAGAGGGCGCCGACCACCAGGGGGTGGTCCTCCGGCACGCTGCCCTTGCCCATGATCGAGGTCAGGACCGGCGCGCCGAGCCGCTCCGCCAGCTCGATCACCTGCTCGCCCGCGGCGGCGGAGACGGCACCGCCACCGCAGTAGATGACGGGGCGGCGGGCCGCCTTCAGCTGGGCCGCCGCGTCGAGGAGAGCCTGCGGGTCGGGCGCGAGGCGCTCGGGCCGGTTCGTCGGCGCCGGGCCGGCGTTCGGCGCGGGCTCGTCGAGCACGTCGAGCGGCACCTCGACGTGGACCGGCAGGGGCCGGCCGTGCCCGAGCCGGCGGAACGCCTCGCCGACCGTCGTCGGCACCTCCCCGGCCGTCATCGGCCGCGCGTTCCACTGGGTGACCGCGGCCATCACGCCACGCTGGTCCTTGAGGTCGTGGAGATTGCCGCGCATCGCGTCGAGGTAGGGACGCTCGACGTTCGAGGAGAGGACGAAGACGGGCGACGAGTCGGCGTAGGCCTCGCCGACGGGCGTCGCGACGTTGGTGATGCCGGGCCCGGTGATGATCACCGCCACGCCGGGGCGCCCGGTCGCGCGGGCGTAGCCGTCGGCCATGAACCCGGCGCCTTGCTCGTGGCGAGCCAGGACGTGGCGGATCGGCGCGTCGACGAGCGCGTCGTAGAGCGCGAGGGTGTGCACCCCGGGCACGCCGAAGACGGTCTCCACGCCGTTGGCGACGAGGGTCTCGATCGCGAGCGAGGCGCCGGTCGGCGCCGCCTCTTTGGCCGCGCCCAGCGGCGTCGGCGGGGCGGACGAGTCGGTTCCGACCATCGACCTCGGTCCTCCTTGGTCTAGCGGGTCGCCGCGCCCCGGGATCGGGCGTGGCAGTCGGCGGACGTGTCGGACGCGGGGCGTCATGGCCGGGCGTCGGCGAGCCCGCCGGTTCTACCACCGGGCGGGTGCCGGTCGCAACCGCCGCAGGGGCGGCCATGGCCGTGGAGCTTGTGACCTAGGCGGTCTGCCCGTCCTGGGCGGCGGGGTCGGCCGGCGCGTGCCCGTCGCGATCGTCCCGGCCGAGCCAGGCGGCGCCGCGGGTGGAGAGCCGCCAACGGGGTCGCCCGCGCGCGGCGGCCGACCGGAACGGCTCGATCAGCCCCCGGCCACGCGCGCTCGTGAAGAGCACCTCGGTGAACGAGGGGGGCCAACCCTGGGCGGCGGCGGCCGCCGCCCCGTGCGACATCGGGGAGAAGCCGTCCTCTCTCGCCGCCACCTCGTCGAGGAAGGGCCGCAGGAACGGGTCGAGCGGGGAAGGTCGGACCTCGGCCGTGGCGGCACGCTGTCGGTCGGGGGGGGACATGGAACTCCGAGGTGGGCGGGCGACGTCGGCGAGCAAGTCTAGCATCGGGCGATGCCGGCAGACCGTTCTTGGCCACCGATCGTCACCCACGGTCCCGGATCGAGCCGGCGGGGGTGGGCGAAGAGCCGGACCGCCCTGCTCGGCTGCTATGCTTCGGTGGATACGCTGGCGCGTCCGCATGGCGCCGGTTGTCGGCGTGGCGCCGGTGGCGGGAGACGGACGATGGCTGGGTCGGTCGGGCACGGGAGGCGTGGGCGCGAGGTGGCGTGGACGATCGTGTGATCCATTCGCCGCTGCTGCCGGGCGGCGACCTCGTTGCGGCGGCTCTTGACCGGCGGGTGATGGGGCTGGCCGACCGGGGGGGCGCGAGTGGCCTCGTCGGTGCCCGCTGGGCCGACCTCTGCGCGGAGCAGGCGACGGGATGGGTCGGGCAGCGGCGGGACGTCCCGGGGGTCGGGCGGGGGGCGATCCGCGTCACCCGGGTCGCCCGGCTCGACGACACGCCGGCGATCGCCGCGACCGCGGCGCGGCGCCACCTCCAGAACCCCGACCTGCTCCTGGTGGGCGAGGTCGACGGCCGGCCGGCGCTCCAGGCCGCCGACGCCAAGTTCTCGGTGGAGACCGCCCGACCGAAGCAGGTGAGCGCCGCGGTCGTCGAGGGCCTCCTCACGCTGGGACCGCTGGTCGGCGATCTGCTCGGCGATGTCGGTGATGCGCCCGCGCTGGTCGACGGCGTGTTCCTCTGTCCCGATTACCCCCTGACCCACCTGATGTTTCGGCGCCGGCACGGTATCGTGCGGGCGGCCGTCCGGCCGGAGCAGGTCGCGGTGCTCCCGGCTCCGGCCGACGTCTTCTTCCGGCCGCTCGAGGGCGCGGCGGCGATGGCGACGCTGGCGGGCGTCGACGCGCTACCGGTGTCGACGGAGGAGAGCCTGCTGGCGGCGCTCTACTACTTCCGCCTGGCCCGGGCGGCGGTCGGGTGCTGGCTGGACGCGACCGGACCGTTGCTGACCTTCAACGACCGGCTCCCGGTCGACGAGGGGGCGGTGGTCGCCGGACTCGAGGAGCGGATCGGGTCGGCCAGGTCGGCGCTCGACCTCGTGTTGGGCTGGCACGCCGACGTGGAGACGGTCCGGGCGCAACGGGCCGCGGTCGACCAGGTGGCGACCCTGCCGCTGGGTAGCCGCGACCTCCGCGAGTTGGGCCTGGCGATGGCCGAAGCGGCCGGCACTGAGCCGCCGTCCGCGAACAAGGTCCGCCGTCGCCTCGCGGGGTGGTACCGGGGGCAGCTCCGCGAGCGCCTGGGTCCGATCGAGCCGCCGGTGGCAGACCTCGGGGCGACGCTGCGCGAGGTCGCCCGTGTCGCCGCCTCGCTGGCACCGGCGGTCGAGGGCCAGGCACGCACGGTCATCGCCGAGTTCCTCGCGGCGGAGACCGCGCCGACAGCGGCCGGGTCCGAGCCCGAGGTGGCCGACCCGGCGACCGGCGCCGACGGTGCCGCCTCGCCGGTCACCGTGCTCACGCCGGCCACGGTCGAGTAGGCACCGGGGCGAACTCAGCCTCGATGTCCTCGTGTTACGTCGGTGTCGGCGGCGGTGGCGAGCGGGGAGACTCCAGCCCGGTGGTTCGCTCCGGGGTCGTCAGGATACCCACGGGATGCGAGCGGCGATCCCCGCCGTGGCCGCGCCGCTACAGCTCCCGCAGCTCCCGGGAGCGGATGCCGAGGAACGCCGCGAGGGTCGACGAGACGATCGCGCCGGCGGCGACGGCCATCGGCGCGCCGGCCCGGTCCGCGAGCAGGCCCATCGGCATCGCGCCGAGCGGCATCAGCCCCTGGGTCAGGAGGTAGGCGCTGATCACCCGACCTCGGACGTGGTCGTCGACCCGCATCTGGAGCAGGGCGTTGTTGGCGCTCATGTAGGAGGCGCCGAAGAAGCCGGCGCAGACGAGCAGCGGCAGGGAGAGCACGACCGTCCGCGAGAGCGCGATCGCGATGACGATCCCGCCGTAGGCGACCGTCATCGCGATCAGCCGCCGCCCGGCCCCGACCATGGTCCGGCGGGACGCGACCCAGAGCGAGCCCATCACCGCCCCCGACCCCGAGGCCGCCATCAGCAGGCCGAGACCCCCCGGGCCGATCCGCAGGATGTCCCGGGCGAAGACCGCGAGAAAGGAGACGTAGGGGAAGACGAAGAAGGTCGGAATGCAGGCGAGGAGGAACAGCCCGCGCAGGTCCGGCCGGCGGGCGATCAGGCGCACCCCGTCGAAGACCCCGCGGCTGCCCGCCGACGGTGTCCGGGGGGGCACCCGGATACCGAGCACGAGGGCGAAGGCGCCGACGAGCGCCGCCGCCTGGAGGACGAACGCCGCGCCGACGCCAAAGACCCCGATCAGGATCCCCGCCAGCGAGGGACCGACGACCCGGGTCATGTTCTGCCCGGCGCTGTTGAGGCCGATCGCGTTGGTGAGCGCCTCGCGGGGGACCAGGCTCGGCACTAGCGACTGCTGGGTGGGCGCCAGCGTGGCCTGGAAGGTGCCGTTGAGGGCGGCCGCGGCGACCAGGTGCCAGGGCTCAACCCAGCCCAGGATCACGTCCGTCGCGACCAGGATTGCCAGCACCGCGGCGCACCCCTGGCAGGCCAGCATCAGCCGGCGACGGTCGACTCGGTCGATGAGCGCGCCGACGGGCACCGAGACGACGAGGAACGGGACCCCCGCGGTGAAGGCGACCAGGCCGACGAAGGACTCGGAGTCGGTCAGCGTCAGGGCGAGCCAACCGAGTCCGACCTGCTGCATCCACTGCGCGAGCGACGCCCCCTGGGAGCCGAACCAGAGCCGCCGGTAGACGGGGTACAACGCGAGGGCGGAGAACATGCCGGCGCGGGCGGCCTCACCCTCGGACGACTTGGACGCCGTGACCGCCCCCGGCGAGCGGGGTGACGGTGCGGCGGTGGGCAGTGCCGAGGCGACCGGTGCCGGCCGAGCGGGCACGGCCGCGCCGGCGGGACGGGACGAGAGGTCCGGGGGCGGCACGGGTACTCCAGCGGCGAGGGGCGGCGTGGGGACCGGCCTGGGACGGCCAACGCCGATCGATTCGGCTCCCGGGCCGACCCGGACCGAGTGTACCCGTCCCGGCGGGAACAGACCCGGCCGCCGTGTTCCCTCCAGCGGCCGTCGCCTTCCGATGCCCCCGGTGACCCCAGCCGCCGCCACGAGCGCCCCGGACGGCCCCGGACGGCCCCGGTGGGCCCCGGTGGGTGCTCATCGGCTGGCGCGGGCTGTCGGCGCGGGACGTCGCGGCCACGAGAACACGTCGGCTCCGCCGGGTCGGTCATGTCGGCCGGGCCGGCCCCGGAGGGGAACCTGGTCGCGCGGAACCCGAGAGGCGGCCATGGCGTCGCCGGTCGGGCCCACCGCTGGTATTGGCCGTCGTCGCGGGGAGCCTCTGACACGGGGTCCGGGCGGTCGCCGACGCTTCACCCTCCGGACCCGCCGCCGGCGTGGGTCGGGCTCGCGCCCTGACCGCGGACCTCAGGACCTGGCCCCAGGCGGGCGCGGCCGTCCTGGCGTGCCCGATCCCTCCAGTGATCTCCCAGATGCGGTTCTGCCTCGCGACTCGGCCGCGGGCGGACCAGGCCGCCCCCGGGTCCCCGACAGCACCGGAGAGCAGGATTCCGTATCCCTCCCCGCGGTCGCCAGCACATGGGCTGGCTCCCGACGTGCTGCCTCGCCGAGCGCGAAGGCACGGGCGGCGACGCCGACCCTCGCGTGGGCCCGCGCCCCCTGAGTGCGGCCGGGGCTGGGCAGGGGCGCTAGAGCGCGAACCGAGCGGGGCTGACGCCGGCGAAGGAGACAGGCTCCCG
The DNA here is from genome assembly GCA_902806335.1 of uncultured Thermomicrobiales bacterium. Lineage (GTDB taxonomy): Bacteria > Chloroflexota > Chloroflexia > Thermomicrobiales > UBA6265 > CADCWG01. The sequence goes on from CADCWG010000098.1 coordinate 32,675, forward strand.
GCGGCCGGCCAGGATGGCCGCCATCCCCTCACCGACGGCCGCCGAGAACGGCATGCCGCTGCCGCAGAACCCCGCGGCGACGGAGAGCCCCGCCGGTCGAGCGAGCGGACCGACGATCGGGGCCATGTCCGGGGTGAACGCCATCGTTCCGGCCCAGGCGCGGACCGCCGGCAGCGCCGCCAGGGCGGGCGTCGCCCGCGACACCGCGCGGACCATCCCCCCGAGGAGGCCCGGGTCGAGGTCGACGCGGTAGCGGTCGACCGGCGGGCTCCCGAACCCGCCCCCACCCATCACCACCTGGCCGTCCGGCATCGTGCGCCAGTAGCCGTAGGTGACGGTGTCGGGGGTGAGCAGGTTGGCGGTGAACCGCAGCGCCGGGGGCGCGGGCGCCGTGACCAGGATCTGCCCGTGCCGGGGGACGATCGGCAGCTCGACGCCGACCGCGCCGGCCAGGTCCGGCGCCCAGGCGTTGGTGGCGATCACGACCTGCCCGGTCCGAACACTGCCCCGCGGCGTCTCGACGCCCTGGACCCTGTCCCCGGCGACCAGGATCTTCGAGACCGGGCTCCAGGTGCTGATCGTGGCGCCGAGGGCGCTGGCCTGACGGGCAAAGGCGTAGACGAGCTCGTAGGGGATCAGCTTGGCGTCGGAGGGACACCAGCGGGCGGCGATCACGTCGTCGCTGAGGAGCGGCTCCCGGGCACGCGCCTCGTCGCCGGAGACCATGCAGGCCTCGAGCCCCGCCGCGACCTGGGCGGCGACGGCCGCGCGGTACTCCTCAACCCCGACCTCGGTGAAGAGGACGTCGAGGGTGCCGCAGGGCACCAGGGCGAACGGGTCGCCCCAGGCCGCGGCGTACTCCCCGAGGAGCCGGCGGGAGCGAGTAGTGAGCCCGATCAGGCGCTTGGCGTCGGCGCCG
>CADCWG010000099.1 GCA_902806335.1 uncultured Thermomicrobiales bacterium
AGCGTCGTCTTCCCGTGGTCCACGTGCCCGATCGTGCCCACGTTCAGGTGCGGCTTCGTCCGCTCGAACCGCTGCTTGCCCACGTCTGTTCTCTCCTCTGGCACGCTGACCCGGCCGATCGCCGTGATCCCCGGCGCGCCGTGTGCTACTCGCCGCGCCGCCCGACGACGGACACGGAAGAGAGGCTCCGGGGGGAGCCTCTCAGGCCGCTGAACAAGCTGGAGCCCACACCCGGACTTGAACCGGGGACCTCATTCTTACCAAGAATGTGCTCTACCAACTGAGCTATGTGGGCCCGGGTAATCGGCCGCCCCGCTCGCCGCGCGGCGACCGGCCTGTTCGGTGGGCAGGGACGGATTCGAACCGCCGTAGCTTTCGCACCTGGTTTACAGCCAGGCCCATTTAACCACTCTGGCACCTGCCCGTGCCATCCCCGGTGCTCGGACCGCCCTCGTCACCCACCGCGAGCGGCGGAGCCGACGGTGGGACTCGAACCCGCAACCGGCTGTTTACAAAACAGCTGCTCTACCGATTGAGCTACGTCGGCGGGCGGTCGTCTCCGAGCCATCGGCAAGGATAGGGTCCGCGCCAGGAGAGTGTCAAGCGCCGCCCACCCACCCACGCTGCCTCGCCGGGGTCGACCAGCGCCGGTCCGATCGCGCGCTCGGTCCACGTCCCGGCACTCGATTCGAACGCCCTGTCCGCCCACTGCCCGGGGCGGTCGAGCCGGCGGCTCGGAGCGACGGGCGGGCGGCGATGCGGTCAGAGTTGGGCGATGATCGCGTCCGTCATGGCGGCCGTCCCCGCCGCCTTCGCCGGGTCGCGGTCCGCCCGCAGGTCGTAGGTGACCTGCTCGCCAGCGGCGATCACCGCCTTGACCGCCCGCTCGACCCGCTCCGCCGCGGCCTGCTCGCCAAGGTGGCGAAGCATCAGGGCGCCGGAGAGGATCATCGCGGTCGGGTTCGCCTCGTCCTTGCCGGCGTGGCTCGGTGCCGAGCCATGGATCGGCTCGAACACGGCGGCGTCGGGCCCGATGTTGCCGCTCGGCGCGACGCCAAGGCCGCCGACCATCCCCGCGACCAGGTCGCTCAGGATGTCGCCGTAGAGGTTGGGCATCACCAGGACGTCGTACTCGCCCGGCTTCTGCATCAGTTGCATGCACATGTTGTCGACGATCCGGTCGTTGAACTGGATCTCCGGGTACTCCGTCGCCACCTCCTGCGCGACGCGGAGGAACAGGCCGTCCGTGAACTTCATGATGTTGGCCTTGTGGACCGCGGTGACCATCCGGCGGCCGTTGGCACGGGCGTACTCGAAGGCGAAGCGGACGATCCGCCGCGACCCTTCCGGGGTGATCATCTTGATGCTGACCGCGGCGTCGGCGGGGACCTGGCGGGTGCTCAGCCCGTTCACCGTCGCGATCACCTGGGCGGCATCCGCCGTCCCGGTGTCGAACTCGACGCCGGCGTAGAGGTCCTCCATGTTCTCCCGGACCACCACCAGATCGATGTCGCTGAAGGTGCTCTGGACACCGGGGATCGTTGCCCCCGGCCGGAGGTTGGCGTAGAGCCCGAGTGCGTGGCGCAGCCCGACGTTCACGCTCCGGAAGCCGCCGCCGATCGGCGTCGTGATCGGCCCCTTGAGGCCGACCTTGGTCGCCCGAACGCTGGCCAGGGTCTCCTCGGGGAGGACGTCGCCGTGCCGCTCCTGGGCCTCGATGCCCGCGTCGCGGACCTCCCAGGTGAACTCGATGCCGGTCGCGTCGAGCACCCTTCTGGTCGCCTCGGCGACCTCCGGCCCGATGCCGTCGCCCGGGATCAACGTCACGGAATACGCCGCCATGTCCCCTCCGTCACCGTCACCGCCGCCCGCTGACCGACGCCCGTCGGTCCCTCCGACCGCCGATTGTCGCACGGGGCGTCCCTGGTAGAGTCCACTCCTACCCGCCGTTGCCGTCACATGTCGGTCTGGACGGGTCGCGGCGCGGCCGGGCGCCGACGGGCCAGTCGCCTCCCGGCCTTCCCCCGTCCGTCCCACGCCGATCCCCAGGAGCCGCCGCGATGAGCGATCCCGCCGCCGCGACCGCCGCCGCGACCGCCGCCGCGACCGCCCCAGCGAGCCGGACGCCGGTCCTGCTGGTCGTCCTCGACGGCTGGGGCACCGCACCGCCCGGGCCGGGCAACGCGGTCACCACCGCCGCGACGCCGACCATGGACGACCTGCTGGCGCGCTTCCCGAGCACCACCCTGCGCACGTCCGGCGAGGCGGTCGGACTGCCCGACGGCCAGATGGGGAACTCCGAGGTCGGTCACCTCAACCTCGGGGCCGGCTTCATCGTCTACCAGTGGATCACCCGGATCGATAAGGCGATCGCCAACGGCAGCCTCGCCGCCAACGCGGCTCTGACCGGGGCGATCGCTCGGGCGCGGGACGGGGGCGGCCGACTGCATCTGCTGGGCCTGGTCAGTGACGGAGGCGTCCACAGCCACGTCCGCCATCTGGACGCGCTCTTAGAGTTGGCCCGGGCTCAGGGCCTGACCGGCGACCGCGTGCTCGTCCACGCCCTGACCGACGGCCGCGACAGCGACCCGCACGGCGGAGTCCGCTACCTCGGGGACCTCGAAGGCACGATGGCGGAGCTGGGCACCGGCAGGGTGGCAAGCGTCGGCGGGCGCTACTTCGGCATGGACCGCGATCACCGCTGGGAACGGGTGGCGCCCGCCTACGCCGCGATCGTCGCCGGCGAGGGGCCGCGGGCGACGTCGGCCACGGCGGCCGTCCGGGCGTCCTACGACGCGGGCGTGACCGACGAGTTCATCGTCCCGACCGTGGTGGTCGGCGACGACGGCACGCCGGTTGGCGCCTACCGGCCGGGGGACCAGATCGTCTGGTTCAACTTCCGCGCCGACCGCGCCCGGCAGCTGACCGAGGCGCTGGTCGCGCCGGACTTCCCCACCTTTCCGCGGTCGGTCCGCGTCGAGCCCGCCGCGGTGACGACGCTCACCCGCTACGAGTCCGACCTTCCGGTCACGGTGGCCTTCGAGTCCCAGAACGTGGAGTTCCCCGTCGGCCGGGCGGTGAGCGACGCGGGCCTCGCCCAGTTCCACGCCGCCGAGACGGAGAAGTACGCCCACGTCACCTACTTCTTCAACGGCGGCCGGGAGGAACCGTTCCCCGGCGAGGAGCGGAGGCTGGTGCCCTCCCCGAAGGTCGCCACCTACGACCTCCAACCGGAGATGAGCGCGTCCGGCGTCGCGGTCGCGGTGGTCGAGGCGCTCCGCTCGCGGCGTTTCGGGTTCCTGATCGTCAACTTCGCCAATGGCGACATGGTCGGCCACACCGGCGTGATGAGCGCCGCTGTCCGGGCGATCGAGACCGTCGACGCCTGCCTCGGCCGGATCCTCGCGGCCCTCGCCGAGGTCGGCGGCGTGGCGCTGGTCACCGCAGACCACGGCAACGCCGAGACGATGATCGACCCCAGGGGTGGCGCGGCGCTCACGGCGCACACCACCAACCCCGTCCCGCTGGTGCTCGTCGCGCCGGATGACCACCCGTCCCGCCACGCGACCCTGGCCGACGGAGCCGTCCTGAGCGCGGTCGCGCCGACCGTCCTCCAACTCCTCGGCGTTCCCGTCCCCGAGGCGATGGACCAGCCCTCGCTGGTCCATGCCCCGTCCCTCGGCCAGTCGCCCGGAGGGCTGCCGTCCGCGTGATCGCCTACCGGCGGAGGGCGGCGTGCCCCGGGTAGACCGCGTCATCGCCGAGCCCGTCCTCGAGCCGAAGCAGCTGGTTGTACTTGGCGACCCGGTCGACCCGCGACGGCGCGCCGGTCTTGATCTGGCCGGCGTTCGTCGCCACGGCGAGGTCGGCGATGAAGGTATCGGCGGTCTCGCCGCTGCGGTGGGAGATCACCGCTCGGAGGCCGCTCCGCTGGGCCATCTCGATCGCCTCGAAGGTCTCGGTGAGGGTGCCGATCTGGTTCGGCTTGACGAGGATCGCGGTCGCCGCGCGCTCGGCGATGCCCCTCGCCAGCCGCTCGGTGTTGGTGACGAAGAGGTCGTCGCCGACCAGCTGGACCTGGTCGCCGATTCGCGCTCGAAGCGCGACCCAGGTCGCCCAGTCGTCCTCGGCCAGCCCGTCCTCGATCGAGGCGATCGGGAACGCGCCGACGAGGTCGGCCCAGAAGGAGACCATCTCCTCTCTCGAGCGGGTGACCCCCTCGCCGGTCAGGCGGTACGCGCCACCGACGAAGAACTCGGTGGCGGCCGGGTCGAGGGCGAGCACGATGTCCTCGCCGGGCCGGTACCCCGCCTTCTCGACCGCCTGCACGACGACCTCGACGGCCTCGCGGTTGCTGGCCAGGCTCGGGGCGTAGCCGCCCTCGTCGCCCACGTTGGTGTTCTGCCCGCGGTCGTGGAGGATGCCCTTCAGCGTGTGGAAGACCTCGGCCCCCCAGCGCAGCCCCTCCCGGAACGAGGGCGCGCCGACCGGCATCACCATGAACTCCTGCATGTCGACGCTGGAGCCGGCGGCGTGCTTGCCGCCGTTGAGGATGTTCATCATCGGCACGGGCAGGGTCCGCGCGTTCGGCCCCCCGAGGTAGCGGAAGAGCGGCAGACCGACCGCCTCGGCCGCCGCCCGCGCCGTCGCCAACGAGACGCCGAGGATGGCGTTGGCGCCGAGCCGCCCCTTGTTCGGGGTGCCGTCCAGCTCGCGCATCGTGCGGTCGACGCCGACCTGGTCGAGGGCGTCGAGCCCGACCACGGTCTCGGCCAGCTCGCCGTTGACGTTGGCGACCGCCGTCAGGACGCCCTTGCCGCCGTAGCGCCCCTTGTCGCCGTCGCGCAGCTCGACCGCCTCGTGGGCGCCGGTCGACGCCCCCGACGGCACGGCGGCGGCACCGACCGCCCCACTGTCGAGGACGACTTCCACCTCGAGCGTGGGGTTCCCCCGCGAGTCGAGGATCTCTCGCGCCAGCACCGACTCGATGATCGTCACCGTTCCCCCCCCAGCGTCCCGAGCGCGGCCGTGGCACCCCCACGACCCGTCGCCCACGACCACGACCGCCACCCCGAACCCGTCCGAGTATAGCCAGCCGCCTTTGCTATACTCGGCGCCAACATCCCAAGAATCCCAACGGCGATGACGGAGCCGAGTACCCGTCGTCGCGCCGGCCAGGGAAGGCGCGCCCCGACTGGAAGCCGCCGCGGCCGCGCGACGGGGAAGTTCCCTCCCGAGCCGGACGGTGAACGCGTCGGCCGTGCTGGCCACGCCGGTAGTCGTCCCTGGCGGCCCGCCATTACCGGGCAGGGCTCCCCAGCCGTCTCGAGCGGGGGGCCCGTCGAGCGCGCCGGGCGACCGGCGAACCAGGGTGGTACCGCGCGGTGACCCCTCGTCCCTGGGCGAGGGGTTTTTCTGTGCCCACGAGAGCGCCCACGGCTGTGCCCACGGCTCGACCACGCGACCGGTGGTGACAGACCGTCCGGCCGCGCGCCGACAGGGAAGAGGTACCGATGACCGTCCAGACGAGCCTCGACACGATCCGGGAGCGCGCCCTCGCCGAACTCGGCACCGCGGCGGACCTGGCCACCGCGCGCGACTGGGAGCGGCGCTTCCTCGGCGCCAAGGGCGAATTGACGGCGTTCCTCCGCGGGCTGGGCGCGCTGCCCGCCGAGGAGCGACCAGCGGCCGGACGCGCCGCCAACACCCTCAAGCAGGAGCTGTCGGCCGCCTACGCCGCCCGCGAGACCGCCCTCGCCGCCGCGGACCTCGACCGGCGCCTCGCCGAGGACGCGGTCGACGTCACACTTCCGGGCCGCCAGCCGGCGGTCGGCTCGACGCACCCCGTGACGCAGATGATCGCCGAGCTGAGCGACATCTTTGCCCTGATGGGGTTCCAGACGGTCTTCGGGCCCGAGGTCGAGACCGCCCACTACAACTTCGACCTGCTCAACATCCCCAGCGACCACCCCGCCCGGGACGTCTGGGACACCTTCGTCCTCGACACCGACGAGGCCGAGATCGTCCTCCGGACGCACACCTCGCCAATGCAGGCGCGGACGATGGAGCAGCGGCAGCCCCCGGTGCGGGTGGTCGTGCCCGGCCGCTGCTACCGCTACGAGGCCCAGGACGCCTCCCACGAGTGGATGTTCCACCAGCTCGAGGGGTTGGCGGTCGACGAGCGGATCACGATGGCCGACCTCAAGGGCGTGCTGCGGGAGCTGGCGCGGCAGCTCTTCGGACCCGAGCGGCGGGTCCGCTTCCGCTGCGACTTCTTCCCCTTCGTCGAACCGGGCGTCGACTTCGCGGTCGACTGCGCGATCTGCGGCGGCAAGGGCTGCCGCGTCTGCAAGCAGACCGGTTGGCTGGAGATGGGCGGGGCGGGGATGGTCCACCCCAAGGTGCTCCAGGGCGTCGGCTACGACCCGGAGCGCTACACCGGGTTCGCCTTTGGCCTCGGCGTCGAGCGGATGCTGATGATGCGGGACGGGGTCGGTGACGTCCGCGCCTTCGCGGGCAACGACCTCCGGTTCCTGCGCCAGTTCGCCCGCGCCCAGGTCTAGCCGAATACCATCAACGCCACCCCGGCGGCGTGGCCACCTCGAGGTATCCAAATGAAGGTTCCCGTCCGCTGGCTCATCGATTTCGTCGAGACGGGGCTGTCGCCCCAGGAACTCGCCCGGCGCCTGACGATGGCCGGGCTCGAGGCCGAGAAGATCGAGACGATCGGCGACCTCTGGGCCAACGTCTACGTCGGCCACGTCGACTCGGTCACACCCCACCCCGACGCCGACCGGCTCGTGCTCGCCGACGTCTCGGCGGGCGAGCACCGCCTCCGGGTGGTGACTGGAGCACCCAACATCGCGGCGGGCCAGAACGTGGCCCTGGCCGTCGCCGGTGCCCGCCTCTACGACGGCCACAGCGATACCCCGCGGCTCAAGACGCTCAAGCCCGGCACGATCCGCGGGATCCGCTCCGAGGGGATGGTCTGCTCGGAGAAAGAACTGGGGCTCTCGGAGGAGCACGAGGGCATCATGGTCCTCGAGGAGGACGCGCCGGTCGGCGTCCCCCTGGCCGACTACCTCGGCGACACCGTGATCGAGTTCGAGATCACCCCGAACCTGGTCCACGCCTTCTCCGTGGCGGGCATCGCTCGGGAGGCGGCGGCCGTCACCGGCCGGCCGTTCCACGAGCCGCCCGTGGTCGACTTGATCGCCGTCCCGGGCGGTCCACCGGACCTGGTCACCGTGGAGGCGACCGACCTCTGTCCGCGCTGCGTCGGCGTCGTGATCGAGGGTGTCACCGTCGGCCCGTCGCCGGCGTGGCTGACCCGCCGCCTGACGGCCGCCGGTCTCCGACCGATCAACAACGTCGTCGACGTCACCCAATACGTGATGCTGGAGCGGGGACAGCCGCTCCACGCCTACGATCGGGACCGGCTGGCTGGGGGCGGCATCGTCGTCCGCCGGG
>CADCWG010000100.1 GCA_902806335.1 uncultured Thermomicrobiales bacterium
TCAACGTCCGCCTGCTAGAGACGGAGTCGGGCGGATCCGACGGCGGGGGGAGCCGTCTGACGGCGGAGGCGCGCGACCTCGTCCGGCGCTTCCGGCGCGTCACGGCGGGTGTCTCGGAACTCGTGGAGGCGCGGTTCCAGGCCGAGTTCGGCGAGTCGCCGTGAAGATCGCACCGCCGGCGAGTAACCTGCGCGGTCGTTATGCACGGCGCGGCATAACGAGGCGGTTTGTCCGGCGGGAGACGTGCTGATCGCAGGGTCGTTTCGCGTCCTTGCGTCGGTCGTTCGGATGGAGCGGCGCACGCCTCGGTCGTCTCGGCTGTCGGGAGGCCGACTTTAGGAACGTCGCCGGGCACGGGCTCGGCTCTCAATGAACGGAGGGGACAGTTGCGATCCCTGTCTACACGGCGGTCGTCACAGTGGCAGTGGTTCCTGGCGTTGACCGTCCCAGCGGCGATCTTCCTCGTTGCTGGTATGACCGCTGCAGGGAGCCTGGCCCAGTCGTCGCCACCAGCAGGCGACACGGACGTGATCCTGGCGACGACCACGAGCACGCAGGACTCCGGGCTGCTGGACGTGCTCGTCCCGATGTTTGAGGAGCAGTCGGCGTATGAGGTGAAGCCGATCGCCGTCGGCTCTGGAGCCGCGCTGGAGTTGGGTGAGCGTGGGGAAGCGGACATCGTGCTCGCCCACAGCCCGGCCGCCGAGGAGCGGTTCATGGCCGCAGGGTTCGGCACGCGGCGCGAGGTCGTGATGTTCAACGACTTCGTCATCGTCGGACCCGAGGACGACCCGGCCGGCATCGCCACGGTGCCGTCCGCGGCGGACGCGTTCCGCGCGATCGCGAAGACGCAGGCGCCGTTCGTCAGCCGCGGCGACGACTCGGGCACGCACGCGCTCGAGCGCAGCCTTTGGGAGACCGCGGGCGTCGACCCCGCCGGCTCCTGGTACCAGGAGTCCGGCACGGGCATGGGGGACACCCTCGGCATCGCGAACGAGCGTCGGGCGTACACCGTCAGCGATCGGGGAACGTTCCTCGCGCAACGGGACCGATTGGACCTCAGGGTGCTGAGCGAGGGTGACCGAGCCCTCCTCAACGTCTATCACGCCATCACCGTGAACCCCGACAACGGCCGCCGCGTCAACGTGGACGGTGGGACGGCGTTCCTGGCGTTCCTCCTGTCGCCCGAGGCGCAGGGCGCCATCGCGGAGTTCGGCGTCGACCGCTTCGGGGAGCCGCTCTTCACCCCCTGCGCCGGCAACGTCTGCGCCGTCGACTCCGCGACGCCCACTGCCTCGCCGGCGGCGTCGCCGGCCCCCTGACGACCGGGAGCGACGCGAGCATGGACGACTTCCGGCAGGGGCTCGCCGAAGCGCTGCGGCTCCTCGCGAGCGGCGAGCGAGACGTGTGGGGCGTCGTCCTGCTCTCGCTCCGGGTCTCGCTCTCCGCGACGCTGGTCAGCCTGACGATCGGGGTCCCGGTCGGCGCGACGCTCGCGCTGTCCCGGTTCCCGGGTCGCGCCCTGCTGGTCGGGCTCGTGCACACCGGGATGGGGCTCCCCCCGGTGAGCGTCGGCCTGTTCGTCAGCCTGCTGCTCTGGCGCAACGGTCCGCTGGGCGACCTCAGGCTGCTCTACACCCCGACCGCGATGGTCGTGGCCCAGGCCGTGATCGCCGCCCCGATCGTCGCGGGGTTGACCCACGCCGCGGTGCAGGCACTCGATCCTCGTCTCCGCCTGCAACTCCTCGCCCTTGGTGCCTCCCGCGTCCAGATGACGTGGTGGCTGCTTCGGGAGGCACGGCTGCCGCTGATCGCCGCGATCGTCGCCGGGTTCGGCGCCGTCATCTCGGAGGTGGGGGCGGCGATGATGGTTGGCGGCAACATCGTCGGCGAGACGCGCGTGCTGACCACGGCGACGGTCCTCGAGGTCGGGCGCGGCAACTACGACGTGGCGGTGGCCCTGACGATCGTCCTCCTGGCGCTGACCTACAGCGTGAACATGGCCCTGACTGTTCTCCAGCAGCGCCAGCGCCGGCCGTGACGAGGGGCGATCTGCCGCTCGGGGATCCTGCCGCCGCGATGCACCTGGAAGGGATCATGGTCCGCGGTCGGTCGCGGCCGCTGCTCCAGGTGCCCCGGCTCTCCCTCGCGCCGGGTGAGGTTCTGGCGGTGATGGGAGCGAACGGTGCGGGGAAGTCGACCCTCGTCCAGGTCGGGGCCCTGCTTCGCCGGCCGGACCTGGGCGAGGTCTGGGTTGGCGGGGAGCGGGCGACCAGGCGCGGTAGCCGTGCGCTCCGGCGCCGGGTGGCGGTCGTCTTCCAGGCTCCGCTGCTCTTCGACCGGACGGTGCTCGCCAACGTCGCCAGCGGGCCCCGGTTCCGGGGTGTGAGCCGGCGTGTGGCCGACGCGCGGGCCGCGGACTGGCTGCGCCGCTTCGGCATCGCCGACCTTTCCCGCCGCAACGCGCGGGCGCTCTCGGGCGGCGAAGCGCAGCGGACCAACCTCGCCCGCGCGTTCGCGACCGAGCCGGACCTGCTGTTCCTCGACGAGCCGTTCGCGGCGCTCGACGCGCCGACCCGGGCGGAGTTGCTCGGTGATCTCCGGACCTGGCTGAGCGAGACCGGGACCGCGGCGGTGCTCGTCACCCACGAGATCCGGGAGGCGGAGGTGCTCGCCAGCCGGCTGGTCGTGCTGGCCGGCGGCGCGATCGCGCGGACCGGCACGGTCCCCGAGGTGGTGGCGACACCCGGAGACCCGGCCGTCGCCGCCCTCCTCGCGCCGATCACAGCCGCGAGGCGACGCGGCTCCGACGACCTCTACGGCGCCCAGGAGGCGAATCGCGGCTGGTGACGCGACGTCCCGCCGACAGCGGCACCGACCCTGGGGACGAGCGCCGAGCACTCGTCGGGACCGGTCGGTTGCCGACCGGACAGGCGACGCTCCGGCGGTGTCTCGGGCGGAATCGGGTTGCTCGGCGGTGGCAACGCGGTGGCGTTGGTGAGCGGGCCCGACCGGGGCATGCCCCGGGCCCAGGAACGAAGCCGGCTGGGGTCAGTTGCCGGGCCGCCGGGCAGAACCCCGGCGAATGTGCGGCCCCGTGTCGCTCATGCTGCCCACCCTTGGTCGGGGGGCGGGTTCTCCGTAGACCGTTCCACACCGATGACGAGCACGACCGGCTCGACTACCCCAGATGGGCGACGGATCCGATTGATACGGAGTCCAAGTGATCGCCAAGACTCCGTACGGCGAGTGCGTGGCCGGCATTCGCGGGCGTCGTGCCTATGCCGGTGCGTCTGGCGCATCCGACGGGCGGGTCCGGGCGCCGACGCCCCAGATACCCGGTCTGGACGGCTCGATCCCATAAGGGTCGACTGGGACGACGGGTATCGGCACTTCGGACCGGAGTGTTCGGCTAGACGGCGACCGGGGCGGTGCTCCGCTGGGTGCCCACCGGCTGGATCTCCGCCACGAGGTCCGCGAGCCCGATCCGCTCCAGGTGCGCCGCGGGGATGGTGCCGTCCTCATCCCAGCCGCGCACCCCGTAGTAGGCGTCGACCATCTCGTCGAGCCAGGGTCGACTGAGGTGCGTCGGCGTCCCGTCGTTCTCGGTGAGAACCCGTGGCGGGAGGGTGTCTTCGGCCCGGGTCCACCCCTGGCGGATGTTGAACAGCTTCTTCAGATTCGAGATCCGCTCGCCGGCGCGGCGGAGATCGTCGGCGCTGGTGGGCCGGCCCGTGACCAGCGTGTGGAGGGCGGCCGACTCGCCGTGGAGATCGACGAGGGCGTGGCGGAGGAATTTACACAGCGTGAGCGAGTCGAGGACCGCTGCCTGGTCCTCCGCCGTTGCGGCGGCCGAGGCGCGGGCGGTCGCCTCCGACCGACGGTCAAGGCGGTCGGAGAAGTCCACCTCATAGGCCGACGAACGGTTGTGGCAGGCGCCGCGCGTCCCCACCGCGAGGCCGAGCGCGAGGGTCTGCAGCTTCCTCGGGTCGTACCCGGGCAGCTCCAGCCCCTTCACGTGCATCGCCCACGATTCGCTACCCTGCCCGACGATGGCGGAGGCACGGCGCGACCCCTCGGCCAGCAGGTCGCCCAGCCCGCTCCGGGTACCGATCGCCTCGATCGTGGCGAGGAGCGAGGCGCCGTCGCCGAACCGCGGCAAGTCCGCCGTCGGCACGCCGAGTTCGACCCCGCGCTCGGCGCACTCCATCGCCCAGGCGATCGTCGCACCGGTGGTGATCGCGTCGATCCCCAGCGCGTCGCACCGGGCGGCGGCGCGGAGGACGACGTTCGGGTCAGCGATGCCGCACAGCGAGCCGAGGGCGAAGAGCGTCTCGTACTCCAGGCGGGCCTCCGTCGCGGGGCCCCCGTCGCGGGTCCGGTAGCGGTGCTCGCAGCCGACGGTACAGGCCGCGCAGCCGTGCTTGTCGGTGTGGTGGTCGAGGAGCAGCGTCTCGCCGCTGATCGCCTCCGCGCCCGAGAAGCTACCGGCCTGGAAGTTCCTGGTCGGAAGGACGCCCATCCGGTCGAAGAAGGCCAGATTGGCCGCGGTGCCGACCTCGCGGTACTTGGCCGTCCCCGCGCCGAGGCTGCGTTCGGCGAGACCGCGGGCGGCGGTCGCGAGGCCCTTCGGGTCGGCGACCGGCGCTCCCCGGCTCCCGCGGACGGCGATCGCCTTCAGGTTCTTGCTGCCCATCACGGCGCCGGCGCCGGTCCTGCCTGCCAGGCGACCGTCGTTGCTGATCGCGGCGTAGCGGACGCCGTTCTCGCCCGCGACGCCGATCGCGGCGACGCGGAAGCCGGCCCCCATGTCACCTCGCACCGCTTCGGCCGTGGCCGCGGGGTCGAGTCCCATGAGCCTGCCGGCCGGGCGAAACGTCACCCGGTCGTCGTCGACGACGAGCAGCGTAGGCTCAGGAGCCCGACCGGTGACGACGAGCGCGTCGAACCCGGTGCGCTTGAGCGCGATGGCGAGGTAGCTCGACGAGAGGGAATCGCCAATGACCCCCGTCTGCGGCGACTTGGCCGCCACCGCGAGCTTGCTCGCGGTCGTGATGCCGGTCCCGACGAATGGGCTGGTCGCGAAGACGAGCGGGTTCTCCGGCGACAGCGGCTCCACCCCCGCGGGGCAGCAGCGGAGGAGGAGGTAGCTCGCCAGGCCGATCCCGCCGAGCAGCCGCTCGAAGACGATCTCGGGGATGGGCTCGGAGCCGCTGGTGCCCGTGGTGAGGTCGACGCGCAGCAGGCGGCCGTGTGTGCCGTACACCTAGCCTCCCGCCACCGTCGAGACGAGCAACACCGCCGAGGTCGGCGCGATCGGCGCGCGCCGGTCGGTCGTGAAGCGCTCGTCGAGGACGAATGTGTAGCCGCCCAGGAGCCAGCCGGTGTCCGGGTCGATGACCTTCCCGAGCAGGGCCGGGCAGACCGCGGCGAGGGATACCGAAAGCTCCTGGAGCGTCGCTCCTACGACGGCCACCCGCCGTTGCCCGGCGAGGAGGCTGGGGACGCCGAACAGCTCGACCGCGACCGTGTCGATCACCGGCGCCCGGTCGGCGTCTGGCAATCCGGGAAAGAGCCCCATGCAGCGTCGCCCCGACGTTGGATGGCCATGCCGCCCCGGTGGGTTCGGTCCTCGGCGCATCCCGTTCGATGATAGTCGATCTTCGCGATCCGAGGTCCCGAATGGCGTCCCCGCGCATCGAGTGGCGCCCGGTGGCGCGGTCGGGCACGTTCCGCGTCAGGCGGCACGGAGCGTATTCCGGTACGTGCGGATGGGGCGCGACGGACGTCTCGCTGGCGGGCTGCTCCCGGGCCTCTCATCCTCCTTGCACCGTCTTCACGACCAGGCCGGCGCCATGTATCCCGGCGAGAGCCGATGCCGGTGGGGGATAGGGCGCCACGGGAATCCGGCAGCGGGAGGTCGCCCGTCCCCGAGACCGGTCCGGTCCACCGAGTATGGCGGCGTGACTCGCCGGACCAGCGGTCGCCGGGACGATGGCCGCCACGGCCGGGGCCGTGGTCTCCGGCGTGCAGGGAAGGGTCTCGAGCGGTGCTTCCCCGGTGGGCGACGACCGCCGCGGTGGACGGTTGCACGCCGAGGATGAGGGGATCGCCATGTTCACGTCCGACCTGCTGCGGGACAAGGTGGCCGTCGTGACCGGAGGCGGCACGGGGATCGGCGCGGGCATCTGCGAGGCGCTCGCTGGCGCCGGGGCATCCGTCGTCATCTCCTACCATCGCAACGCCACCGGCGCCGAGGAGCTGGCCAGGCGGCTCGGCGGCAAAACCCGCGCCCTCACCCACCGCTGCGACGTCCGCGACCACGGCGAGATCCAGGGGCTCTTCGACGCCACGATCAACGCGTTCGGCCGGGTGGACATCCTGGTCAACAACTCCGGGATTACCGAGCCGAGACCGCTCCTGGAGCTGACGCCCGAGGAGTGGGACCGGACGCTAGACACCAACCTGCGCGGCGCGTTCTTCTCCACCCAGCGCGCGGCGCGGGAGATGATCAGGCGCGGGGAGGGCGGCTGGGTGATCAACCTGGGGTCGGTCCACGGCTTCGCCGCCACGACCGACCACAGCCACTACGAGGCCAGTAAAGGCGGCATCAACATGCTGACCAAGTCCTGCGCGATCGAGCTAGCCCCGCACGAGATCCGGGTGAACGCGATCGCGCCGGGGGCGATCGAGGTCGAGCGGTACGCGGAGATGCCCGGGTTCGACCGGGAAGCCTGGGGCGAGGGGATCCCGGCGGGCCGCCTCGGCACCCCGGAGGACATCGGCCCCCTGGCGGTTTTCCTCTGCTCCCCGGGCGCTCGGTACATGACCGGGCAGATCGTCTGGGTGGACGGCGGTCTCACGAGCAAGATGTAGCACCCTCGCGGGCCGGCTCGGTGCCGCCATGGTCGCGGACGGACAGCGAGTCACGGTCGGTCCGGTTGAGGTGGGGAGACGGGTCGGACATTGCGGGTCTTCGCCCCGGCGGGTCTCCTGGCAGGGGCGTTAGGTGGCTGTCACGGCAGGTGACCAATGGCATGGGCGACGCGTCCGGTCCGGTCCGAGCAGCGTTAACGCCTGCACCTCACCGAGGTGGGCGCGAGCGACGTATGCTTCCCGAACAAGACGCCGAGTACTTCCGGTGGTGACGGGACCTGAAGGTGGGCTGGCGCACGGCATCGGAGCGTCGGACGGCGCTGCATCGGGCCACCTGACCGTCGCACGGATCGAAGCCGGAGTCGTCCCGCGGTCAGCGGCGCCAGCCGGAGCAGTCGCGTGGCCACCGGGGTGGGTCCGCGGGAGGCGCCGTGGTGGACACGGCCCACGACCGCGGACCCGGTCCAGAGCAAGAACTGGGAGCGGTGGGGTCGCGTCAAGTGGCGGGCGGAGGGCGGGGCGTGGGCGAGGGGCGGAACGAGGCTGAAGCCGGCGAGCGCCGGTTCGATTGGCACCCGACGTACCGTGGCCAAACCTTTGCCGAAGTCACGTCCGTGGTCCGTGAGGACCTCGCCAGCGACCAGCGCGCCTACAGCCTGGCGATGAGCGGCCCGGACGAGCAGGAGACGGCAATCCTCGTTCGGATCGTTCCGCTCGAGCGGAAGTGGGGCATCTTCGCGATGGACTGGGCTACCCAGGACGCCGCCGAGCTGGCCGAGCGGGTGGCGAGCTTCGAGTGGGAGCGGGAGCAGCGGCGCGAGATGATCCCCTACGGCGGGTTCTTGCAGCCGGTCGCGGCGTCCTCGGCCGGTGCAGACACCCTTGGGGACGAGCCGCCGGCGCCATGGTGGATGTTCTGGAGGCGGTAGCCGGGAGCAGGAGCCGTGACCGAGACGAGCCGCTGGGGCACGGCGACCGCGAGGGTCGCGGCTGCCGGGGTTGAGCGGCCGACGCGCAACCGGGCCGATGGGCGACGCGTCCGTGTTGCCGCACCCATACCGACGGCCATGTCGACGCCCAGCACAGACGGGGTCGTGCCCGCGACAATAGAGCTAGGTCGGACAGCCGTGCGATCACACCATCGTGGGCCGCGGCCCGTGGGCTGCGCGGACGCTCTCTCGAAGCTATTGCATCGGGGACGTCCGTAGGCAGAATGGCGCGAGTCGCGCTAGCGTTGCCGTGCCAATCTGAGGGGCCGCGACGACGGTACCACCGGCGATATCGGTCGAGCACACTCCAAGGCGGGCGATTCGGTCCGGGCCCGCTCCCGATCGTCGGCGACCGGTCGTCCGGCCAGAGAGTTATCGCGTTCCATTCGGTGCTTCAAGCACCGACAGATCGACGGGGACACCATGGGAACAACCACGGCGCGTTCGGCCCAGCTTCGTCCGCTGCTGCCGGAGGACCGAGACCAGGGCGATCCGTTCCTCTTCGCCGCGCCCGGTGACGGCTCGGCGCGGTACCGGTACTACGTCTACACCACCGGGGAGGAGTCGCTCGACGGTGCCGCGTTCCCGGTCTACGGGTCGGACGACCTTCGGACCTGGGCGCCACTTGGGTCGGCGCTCCAAGCCGGCGCGCGGACCGCCCACTGGGCACCCTGCGTCCGCCATGTCCCCGAGCTCAACCGTCCCTACGTGATGCTCTACTCGCGGGCGGTCGGGCTCGGGCCAGAGGGGCACGTCGGACACGCGATCCGCCGTGCCGACAGCGAGCGACCCGAGGGGCCGTTCGTCGATTCGGGGGAGATTCTGACCCCCGACCTCGACTTTGCGATCGACCCCGACGTGTACCGCCTGGCCGACGGTCGACTTCGGCTCGCCTTCGCGATGGACTTCGTCGAGGACGAGCCCTACGGGACCGGCATCGTCGAGACAGGGATAACCGACGATCTGACGGCGATCGAGGGGGAGCGCCGCCTGCTGGCCCGCCCGGCGACCGACTGGCAGGTCTACGATGCCGCGCGGGTCATGCCCTGGAAGACGATCCCCGGCGTTGACTGGACGACCCACACGGTCCGCTGGTCCACCGTCGAGGCACCGGTCGGCGGGCTCGTCTCGCCGGGGGGGCGCCGGGTCTATCTCTACAGCGGCGGCTGCTTCTACGGGTTCTATGCCGTCGGCGCGGTGGTCGACGACGGTGTCTCGCCACAGGACGTCTCGGACGGCCAGGCGAACTTCGTGATTGGTCCGGACCCGGACCGGGGAGTCTACGCGCCCGGACACTGCAGCTGGCTCCGCGACGTCGATGGGTCGGACTACCTGATGCTCCACGCCCGCTTCGGATCGCCAGAGGCAAAGCGGCAGATGTGTCTCGCGTCGCTGCGCTGGTCCGGGGCCGACCTTCCCGTCGCCGTCCCGATCGGGTGAGCGACGCTCTGCGACAAGCACTGCCTCACGGCCGCCCACGGCAGCGGATACGCGCGGATCGAGGCGCACGGCCAGATCGGTAGCGCTTGCTCGTCGTGATCGCTTCACCGTCCCGAGAGTCAAAGACCACTACAACCTGGGCCGCCGTAGCATGGTAACGGGGAGCCGGCAGCCCGACGGTCCTTCGAGTTGCCAGCCCCTTATGTGCCCGGTCGGTGGCCCTCGACCACAGTCCCGGCCCGGAACGAAGGCTCCAGTCGCCGGAGGAGAACGCCGTGCGCCCGCTGTCCCGTCGTGCCATCGTCGCCATGCCGCTCCTCGGGCTCGCCCGAACCCGCCGGCCGGCGCTAGCTCAGGATGCGTCCGGAGAACGCGCCTACTGGCCGACCGAGGGCTGGCGGGAGGCGGCCCCCGAGGACCGTGGCATGGACGCGAGTCTCCTGGAGGAGGCCGATCGCCGGGTCACGGCGGATCTCCCCGACGTCTCCGCGCTGCTCGTCGTCCGGGGCGGTGACCTGGTCTTCGAGCGGTACTACGGCGACCAGGAACGCGAGGAGCCGATCGACGTGCGGTCGGTGACCAAGAGCCTCACCGGCGCGCTGGTCGGAATCGCGATCGGCGAGGGGCTGCTCGATGGCGTGACGCAGACGATCGGCGAGGTGATCCCCGATCGACTCCCGGCCAACGCCGATCCCCGCACCGCAGACGTCACCATCGGCCAACTCCTGACGATGACCGCCGGGTGGGACTGGGACATCTCGCGCGACTACCAGCGGCTCGTGGACAGCGATAACTGGGTCGCGCTCACGCTCGGCCTGCCGATCGTCTACCCGCCGGGTGAGGTCTACGCTTACAACACCGGCGGGTCCCACCTCCTCTCGGTGGCCGTGGAGGCGGTTGCTGGGCGCCGGGCGGCTGACTACGCCGCGGACCGCCTCTTCGCGCCGCTCGGGATCGCGGAGCCGCGGTGGGACCGGTCCCCGCAGGGCGAGACCAACGGCGGCTTCGGGCTCGAGCTTACGGCACGCGACATGGCCAAGTTCGGCTACCTCTACCTCAACGGCGGGCGGTGGGAAGACCGCCAGGTGGTGCCGGCTGACTGGGTGGCCGCGTCGACCGCCTACCAGAGCGCCGGAGATGCCACCGGGCGCGCGGCCTACGGCTACCAGTGGTGGGTCACGGGAGCCACCGGGTACGACGCCTACTTCGCGCTCGGCTACGGCGGGCAGTACATCTATGTCGTCCCCGCGCTCGACCTGGTCGTGGTCGCCGCCGTGGCTCGGCGCGTGCCATCCGAGGACCTGAGGTCGCCCCGGCCGATCGTCGAAGAGCTGATCGTCCCGGCCGCCCTGGGGTGACGGAAGGGCGATTCATGTCCGTGCCGCCCGCGCAGGCGGACCGAGATCGCGACGGAGCCCGAGGCGTGGGAGCGAGTGGCGTGCCCTCGATCCCAAAGGGAACAGAGGCGTCGATCGAGGGAGAGGCGAGGAAGATGGGCGACCGGACCGCTGCCGACTGGGAGCGCCTCGCCGACGTCCTCACCGGGATGACGGCGAACGCGCGTCGGGTCGCGCTTGGCGCTGTCGCTGAGGCACCTGGCGAGGACCCGCGCGTCGCCGTCGACGCCGCGCTCCGCCGGGAGACAGAGGGCCTCGTGGCGGGGACAGGTTCTGCGGATGAGGTCACCCGGCGGGCGGTCGTGGTGGTCGACGGGATGCTCCGCGACATGTCGGACCGTGCCCTGAGCGGGACTCCGACTGACCCCGCTGCCGCGATCATCGCGGCCTTCGACGCATTGGACGCATGGCTCGAAGCCGGTGGGCGGTCGAAGATCATCGCCGCGGGCGTCGCCGTCGCGGAAGGCGACCGGGCCTGACCCGTGCGACTCGCCCTCGCAGTCCAACCGGCCGCCATGACGACGCTCGGACCAAAGGACGGGTAAGTGCCGTCCGGGCCTGACCGCAGATGGAAACGACGGTCGTTCCTCGCCGTTCTTACGAAATCATCGATGAATGGACCGGCAGCGTAGGACTGAGTACACCGACCTGAGACGGGCGGCGGTTGGCAAGCAATGCCTTCGCTCGACGGGTCCGCTGCCCGCTTCGGCCTGCCTGGCTTCCGAGCGAGGAGCTTATCCTGGCCAGGCACGGCCGCCGGCCCACGCCCCTGGCACCCGCGGGTGGACGGAGTCCGTACGAAACGGAGTCCGATCGCTCCCGGAGACCAGGGGGCCGCTCCTGATGACGCCGCGCTCGTGCATCGAGACGACGCTTGGCAGCTAACCCGTGTCCAGGCTGACTCTCCGACGGACCGAGGGATTGGTCGAACCAAACGGGATCCCGGTGACCACGGGAGGCTCGCCCAGCGGGTCCGGGGTGCGCTTGAGTCGAATGGGGTTCTTGGCCCGAGCTCGACCCCCGGCGTCCCGGCCGCACCCGCTCCCCTCAAACACCACCGGAAACCCGATGCCTCCATCATAGTGGCACGAGACCGGTAGGCGGTGTCGCCCGACCACCTAGGACCGCGGGACTAGCCGTCAGCCGCGTCGAGCAGCGCCAGCAGCGCCGGCAGGTCGTCGACGATCAGGTCCGGGGGGGACTCGGCCGCGATCGCCTCGTCGCGCGTCGAGACGCCGGTGAGGACCAGCACCGTCAGCATCCCGGCCCGCTGCCCGGCCAGGATGTCGGTGTCAAGTCGGTCCCCGATGACGACCGCCTCGGCGGGGGAGACACCGAGGTTAGCGGCGCCCTGCTCGAGGATGCGGGGGGAAGGCTTGCCGATCACCGTCGGTTGGTGCCCGCTGGCGGTCGCGATCGCGGCGACGATGCTGCCGGCTCCCGGCACCAGTCCGCGCTCGGTCGGCAGCGTAGCGTCGGCGTTGGTCGCGACGAACCGCGCGCCGGCGCGGATCGCCGTCGTCGCCGCGCGCAGCTTGTCGTAGGTGAACGCGAGGTCGAGGCCGACCACGACGGCCGCCGGTGCGTCCTCCCCCGGTTGGACGTCGGTCACCTCGCGAAACGGGGCACGGTCGAAGAGTTGGTGGCGAAGGGCAGGCATGCCGACGGCATAGATCGGTGCCTCCTGCGGGAGGAGGTCGGTCAGGTAGTCGCGGGTCGCGGTGCCCGCCGTCAGGATCCGCTCTTCGGGCACGCCGATACCCATGCCCCCGAGGCGCATGGTGTACTCGGCGGGCGAGGCCATCGAGTTGTTGGTGGCGAGCACATACCCGCAGCCGTCGGCGACGAGGCGGTCGAGCAGCGGACCCACGCCGGGGAGCGGGTCGGGGCCTCGGTAGAGCACGCCGTCCATATCGAAGAGAAATGCCCGGGCGGCACGGAGCCGTGCGACCGCCACCGGGTCCTGCTCTTGCTCCAGCCCCGTCCTCGCGCCGCCGAACGTCACCGCGTCTCCTCCTCGCCAGCGAATGCCCGCGCCAGGCCGACCGAGGGCGGTCAGGACTCTAGCCGAGGCGCGGTGCCCGGTCCAGTGGCGCGGCGTCGCGGGCGCCGCCGGCCGCGTCGGTGGCCGGTGCTCCTGGCGGGACCTCTCCGGCCAGGACGTGCTGCCGGTGCTTGCGGTACGCCGCCGCCCGGGCCCGCGTGTCCACCAGGCAGGCCGATCGGCCCCCGGCCGGCGCGGAGGCGATCCGGTCGTCGACCAGCGCGACCGCGTGGAGCGCCTTGAGCCAGGCGCGGACCGGCCCGCCGATCGCCCGCGGGGAGGACCCCGGGCCGTCTGACCACCTAACGGCGATCGAGTGGCCGACGAACGCGGAGCGCACGCCGTCGAGGAACCCCGGTATCTCGGTGGCGGCCGACTCGAGTGCCGCGGTCTCGGCGATCCCGAACCTCGCGCCGCTCCCTCGCACTTCCATGGCATTGGCCTCGCTCGGCTCGCCCGTCACCGTGGTCGCGTCACGCTCGCCCTCGGCGTGAACGACGAACGACGAGAGTGGATTGCCGCCGATCGTCGCCGCGGGGTCGACCTGCTGCGCCGTGTGCGCCGGGTCGTGGGCGCGCCCAAGATCGACCCGATGGGCGGCGCGGCGGGCGGCGAACGAGGGCAGGGCGGCCAGTGCCCGACGCGGGTCGGCCGGTCGCCGGACGACCGGCACGCCGGCGGCCCCGAGGGCCACCAGCCGAGCTTCGATGGGTGACGCGAGGTCGTCCGGGACGACGACCGCGACCGGTGCCTCCCGCGCGACTACCGCCCGGCTGGCCGCCGCTCCGACCGCACCGCGCCGCGCCGCATACGCGGCGACCACCGAACGGACCAGGTCGACGGAGAGCTTCGGCCTGTCCCACAGCGACTCGGGAGGGGCGGGCAAGAGGGCGAGCACGTCCTGGACGGGTGGGTGGCCAGGCCAGACGGCCCACCCATCGACGCAGGCCAGGTCGGCCCAGGGGATGGCGAACGAGGGGACGGCGCGCTCAGCGCGCCGCCCCCCCATTGCCGGTCCACCGATGGTCGGTGCACCCGCTGTCGCGCATCCGGCGGCGACCTCCGACCCACCCCGTCTAGCCGACGGCGACGACGCCAAGAGCCTGACCGATCGCCTCGTCGAAGACCGGCAGGTCGCCCGGCACCCGGGAGGTGATCAGCGAGCCGTCGACGACCAGCGCCTCGTCGACGTAGTTGCCGCCGGCGTTGGTGATGTCGTCACGGATCTTGTTCACCGAGGTCAGGGTCCGGCCCTGGAGCACCTTGGCCGAGATCAGGAGCTGCGGCCCGTGGCAGATCGCCGCGACCGGCTTCCCGGACTCCACGAAGCGGCGGGTGAACTCGACCGCCGCGTCGTCGATGCGCAGGTTCTCCGGGGATCCGCCGCCGGGAATGACGAGCATGTCGAACTGGTCCGGAGTGACGTCGGCGAACGTGGCGTCGGCCTGGATCTCCGCCCCCTTCTTGCCCTTGATCGTTCCGGACGTTGTCCCGATCACGGTGACCTGAGCACCCTGGCGCTCGAGGTACTCCTTCGGGTCGGTCGCCTCCACGTCCTCAAAGTTGTTCGCGAGGACCATGGCGACCTTCTTCTGCGTGCTGTCCATCGGGCCTATACTCCTGCGCTACCCGGCTCCTGGCCGGCGGCAAAGCGACGCACCGGGGGCTGCAAGCGGCATACCAGGGGCGCCCCCGGCGTCGCGCCGGCACGCGCGGGGCAACGAGCGACGAAGGGAAGCGGGGGGAACGGATGACGGAGAACCAGGACGCGAATGGCACGGCCACGATCCGTGAGGAGGACGCGCGCCGGGTCCTGGCGGCCATCGACGCCGACGAGGCGATCGCGTTCCTGCGCGGGCTCGTCCAGATTCCCTCCGTCAATCCCCCGGGTGACGTGGTCGACGCCGTGGCATTCTGCCGCGCCCCGCTGGAGGCGGCGGGCTTCGCCTGCCAGGAAGTCGAGCAGGATGCGGGCAATCGCAAGCCGAACCTGATCGCGGAACTGCACGGCGGCGACGGCCCCACGGTCTGCTTCAACGCCCATGTCGATGTCGTCCCGACGGGTGCCCTCGAGGCGTGGCGCCACGACCCGTTCGGCGGCACGCTCGAGGGCGGCCGGGTCTACGGGCGCGGCGCCGGCGACGACAAGGCGAGCGTCACCGCCCAGGTCATGGCCGGGGTCGCCCTCGCCCGGTCCGGTGTCACGCTGCGCGGTCGTCTGGTCGTCAACGAGGTCGCCGACGAGGAGATCGGTGGGCCGGCCGGGGCCCGATACGTGGTCGACGCCGGCCTCATCCGCCCGGACTACGTGATCGTTGGCGAGCAGACCCTCAATCGCGTCTGCGTCGGGGAGAAGGGCACGGCCGGCCAGACGGTGACCGTCTTTGGCCGCGCCGCGCACGGCGCCCTGCCCTGGGAGGGCGCGAACGCGATCGAGGGGGCCGCCGAGGTGGTTGCCGCCCTTCGTCGCGAATTATGGCCGTCGCTCGAGGCGCGGACGCACCGGTACTTTCACCACTCCTCCGCGTCGGTGAACATGGTCTCCGGTGGGGTCAAGGGGAACGTGGTCCCCGACCGCGCTAGCTTCATGATCGATCGCCGCCTGGTCCCGGGGGAGGACCCGGCGACGGTCAACGCCGAGATCGTGGCGGTCGCTGAGCGGGTGGTGGCCGACATCCCGGGTCTGCGCGTCGAGGTGACGCCGAGCGACGAGGTCCGCCCGGCGACGATGGCCGACCCGAGCGGACCGCTGGTCCACGCGATGCTCGGCGCGAACCGCTACCTCGGGCTGAGCACCGAGCTGACCGGATTCAGCATGGCCTCGGATGGACGCTTCTTCGCGGCCGCGGGCCATCCAACCATCATCTACGGGCCGGGCGACCCCAAGCTGGCCCACATCCCCGACGAGTGGGTTGGCGTCGACGAGGTCCTGGAAGCCACGCGGGCGTACGCCCTGGCAGCCCTCGCCTTGCTTGGCGGGAGCACCTAGCGACCGAGTCGCGTCATGCCGGTCGGGAGAAAGGACCGGATCCGTCGGGAGCGTCGTTACCGATCGGTGGGAGTCAACCCAGCGATCTCCCGCGGCGATCCGGTTCGTCTGTGACGAGTTCGCGCTCCGCGAGGGGTCAACAGCGTGAGCCATGACGACCGGATGGGGGTGGCGCTGGGCCTCGTGGGCTACCTCCCTGAGGAAGGTTGGTTTCGACACAACCCTCGCGGGATCCACGGCGTCGCCCACGTCACCCGTGTGCTCGTCTGGGCGGCGACCATCGCGGACCTGATCGGCCGGCCAGACGCCATCCGCCGGGGGGAATTGCTCTGGGCGGCGGCGACGCACGATGTCGGTCGGATCGACGACGGCATCGACGCCGAGCACGGCGAGCGATCCGCCGCCTGGGTTCGGGCACACCTCCTGTCAGAGCGACCGGCTGTAGCCGAGGTGGACCTGGACCTCGTCGCTGACCTCTGCACCTGGCACCTGGTCCCCGACGGCGGCATCGGACGGCTAAGCCTCGAACTGCTGATCCTCAAGGACGCCGACGGGCTCGACCGGGTGCGCCTCGGCGACCTGGACCCGAACCGGCTGCGCCTGCAGGTCTCGCGGCGTCTCGTGCCGTCGGCGGAGCGTCTCGAACGGGCGACGCGTCCGCACCATGAGCAGACGGCCGACCGGGTGCTGGCGACGGCCATCTCTCTTGGCCACTGATCTGCGCCGACACAGAATGGAGACGCGCTCAAAAACTGAAAGCGGCTGCGGGACCGATACCCAAACCGGCTGATCGATGGTACCGGGGGTGCCGGGGGCGAGCCCCGGGCGCAGGGACGAAGCCGGCTGAAGCCGGCCGCCACCCCGCCGGGCGAAGCGCCGGAGATCACCACACCTCGGTATGAGCAGTCTCCGTTGCCCTCCGTGACAGCCGCCGGTCGCCCCCAAGGTGCCACTCGGCGCCTCGACGTTGTCATGATCCCTGCCGAGTGCCGAGTGCCGGCGGAAGGAGGACACCCTTCCCCCGGCACGCGGCATCTGACGTCGAGGTCCCGCGGGCGAATCAGGTGTGCTTTGAGTCTGCGGTCCGGTTTATGACGCGGGCTTCGCCCCGCGGCTCCTCCGCCTGCGCGAGCCGGCGTCGTGGTCGAGCCCGGTGCTTGCCCTCGGGCCTACCCGCCGATGGCGCACCCATACCACCGTCGACCTGATGGATCCCAGAGGACGCGATCACGTCGTGCGGAGAGCCTCGGCCGCGCGGTCGGGGGTGCAGACGATCGCCCCGGAACGCGCGATGAGCGAGGGCGTGTCCCGGGGTTTCCCGTCGACTACGACGATCAGACGCCGGTCCGGCGGACAGAGGAAACCGCGCCCGGCGAGCATCTTCGCCTCGTGGACCGGGTCGGGGTTACGAAACCCTTTGACGACGACGAGGGTCCGGCCGTCCCTGGATGCGAACGGTGGGCGAAGGACCACCCCTGGTAGCGCCGATGTCATCGGCGCGGGGCGAACTAAGTCTAGAGCGTCGTCCTCGGCCAGGCGGCGCTTGACATCGACGGTCGACGCGCCGCTCACCGCCGCTCCGATCAGGACCGAGCCGGGCGGGGGTACCTCGGGCAGCGACGCCGCCATCGGGGCGAGCCTCAGGCGGGTCAGCGCGTCCCCGATCGCGGCGTCGCGGTCGCCAACGGCTACGGTCCCGTAGAGGTGACGGAGCCCGACCAGGCACCAGTCGGTCCAGGCATCGTTGGTAACGAGGAGGACGTCCCGGTATCCCGCCTCCCGCGCGAGGAACGGGACCGCGGCGAGTTCCCAGAACTGGTAGTGGCTGTACTGCCGCCAGTGCCACGGGCAGACGATCACCAGGCGCCGATCCTTGGGATCGGTGGTCTCATAGGCGTGCTCGTAGCCCGCCGGAAAATCCGCCGCGGCGACGAGTCCGGCGCCCGCCGCCGATTCGAGGGCCGCGCACCAATCGCGATGAAGGTCCTCCAGCGGCCGCGTCGGTCCCGCCCCCATCCCGCCTTCCCCGACCGCCGCCGGTCCTGTCACGCCGTCACCGCTGGGAGGACGGCACCACCGTGGGGGTCTCCCGGCGGCGTAACACGCGATCGAGACGCACCGGCGCCGCCCGGAAGGTGTCGCCGGGCCCTGGTGCCAACTGCGAGCCACAACGACCCAGCAGGCGCGGGAGCACGCCTCGCGTTCGGGCCCTGTCATCCCCCGGTGCGCCGTACGACCGCGGTATCGGAGAGCGACCGCTATCGACCCTCACGGTCCCGCCACCAGGAAGAGGCGGCGGGAGCCGCGTCAGTAGGGCGAGACGATGAGCTCTTCCATGTCGCCGGTCGCGGCGAAGATGACCCGCTCGCAGATATTGGTCACCCGGTCCGCGACCCGCTCCAGATTGTGGGCGGCCCATAGGAGGTGGGTCGCGCGGTTGATCGTGCTCGGGTCGGCCAGCATGTAGGTGAGCAACTCGCGGTACACCTGGTCGTAGACGGCATCGACGTCGTCGTCCCGGCGAGCCACCTCTCGCGCCCGCTCCACATCGTTGTCGATGAAGGCGGTGATCGAGTCGCTCAGCATCGCCCGGCCGAGTTCGCTCATCCGCGGCAGGTCGACGAGCGGCTTGAGGAGGGGCTCGTCGGCGGTCTGGACCACGATCTTGGCGTTCCCGGCCGCGTGGTCGGCCATCCGCTCGAGGTCGGTCGCGATGCTGATCACGCCGGCGATCACACGGAGGTCGCGCGCCATCGGCGCCTGCGTCGCGATCAGCAGGAGGGCCTTCTCCTCGGTGCGCCAGCGGTGCTCGTTGATCTGCTGGTCGTTGGTCATCACCTCGCGCGCCAGCGCGACATTTTGGCGCTGGAGGGCGTCGGTCGAGCGCGCAATCGCCTTATCGACCATGCTTGCCATCGAGACGACGTCATCCCGCAGGTCGCGGAGCTGGGAGACGTACGCGACCCTGGTCGTCATGGAGACCCCCGCCTTCTGTGTTCTCGCACCTCCGACGGGCGGCATCGGTAGCCGATGCCCGCGAGCACGTCGGTCACGCCTATGTCCGGTCGCGGTCTAGCCGAACCGGCCGGTGATGTAGTCCTCGGTCCGCTGGTCACGCGGGTGGGTGAACAACTCCGCGGTCGGACTGGCCTCGATCAGGACGCCCTGCCGCTTCTCGTTGAGCGAGAAGAACACCGTCTGGTCGGAGACCCGCGCCGCCTGCTGCATGTTGTGGGTGACGATGATGATCGTGTACTGACGCTCGAGCTCCCGCATCAAGTCCTCGATCTTGAGGGTCGAGATCGGGTCGAGGGCGCTCGCCGGCTCGTCCATCAGGATGACATCGGGGTTGATCGCGATGGTGCGGGCGATGCAGAGGCGCTGCTGCTGGCCGCCGGAGAGGGCGAGCCCGTTCTCCTTCAGCTTGTCCTTGACCTCGTCCCAGAGCGCCGCCTGCCGGAGCGACCGCTCCACCAGTTCGTCGGCGTTGCCCTTGAAGCCGTTGATCTTGGCGCCCCAGAGGATGTTGTCACGGATGCTCTTCGGGAACGGGTTCGGCTTCTGGAACACCATCCCGACGCGGCGGCGGACCTCGACCGGGTCCACCTTTCGCGCGTTGACGTCGACCTGGTGATAGAGGATCTGCCCATCGACGCGACAGTTAGGAATCAGGTCGTTCATCCGATTGATGGAACGCAGGACCGTGCTCTTGCCACATCCCGACGGCCCGATCAACGCGGTGATGCTGTTCTTCGGGACGTCGAAGCTGACGCCCGCGACGGCGTGAAAGGCGCCGTAGTGAACGTTGAGGTCCCGGACCTGCACGATCGGCTCTGACTGGGTGAACTCTGTTGGGCGCGCGGACCGGGTCGGGGCGGCGACGTGGACCGGGCCAGCGGTCTGGGTTGCCATGTGTCGTCTCCTGGACGGTGGCTGGCGGCTACCAACGAGCCTGGCGAGAGAAACGTTGGCGCAGCACGATGGCCACGGTATTCATCGCGATCAGAACCGCCAGCAAGACCACGATGCCGGACGCGGCCAGGTCCTTGAACTCCTGCTTCGCTTCCGAGGTCCAGTTGTAGATCTGGATCGGCAGGACCGTGTAGTTGCTGTCGATCCCGCCCGGGTTGAACGTCAGGTAGAGCGACGCCCCCGCGACGAGCAGCGGGGCCGTCTCGCCGATCGCCCGCGAGAGCGCGAGGATCGTCCCGGTCAGGATGCCGGGCATCGCCGCCGGGAGGACGTGGCTGCGGGCCGTCTGCCACGGCGTGCCACCGAGCGCGAGCGCGGCCTCCCGGAGCGAGAGCGGCACCGCGCGGATGGCCTCCTGGCTGGCGATGATGATGATCGGGAGCACGAGCAGCGACATCGTCAGCGCGCCGGTGATCACCGTTCGGCCGAGCCCGAGCGTGTTCGCGAAGACGCCGAGGCCGAGGAGGCCGTAGACGACCGACGGCACTCCCGCCAGGTTCGCGATGTTGGTCTGGAGGACTTTCGTCCACCAGTTGCGCGGCGCGTACTCCTCGAGGTAGATGGCGGCCCCGATGCCGATCGGGATCGCGATCAGCGCCGTCAGGGCCATGATCCAGAGGGTCCCGAAGAGCGCGGTGATCAGCCCCGCCCGCTCGGGACGTCGGGACGCCCGGCTGGTGATGAAGCTCCAGTCGATGCCTTGCAGCCCATCGTTGAGGATCGAGACGAGGAGGACCCCGAGGATGATGACCGCGAACGAGGTCACCAAGAGGAACAGGAGGTGCATCAGCCGGGCGACGCCCTCCCGGCGACGGACCTGGGGGCCGGAGCGGAGCCCGACACCCGCCTCACGGCGACCAGCGATGACGCTCATTGGTATTCCTCGCGGAAGCGGGCGACCAGCCGCTGACTGACAATGTTGAGCAGCAAGGTCATCAGGAAGAGCGTCGAGCCGACCGCGAACAGGGACTGGTAGCGGACCGATCCTCGGCTCACGTCTCCACTGAACACCTGGACAATGTAGGCCGTCATCGCCTGCAATTGCTGGAGGGGGTTGGGGATGAGGTCGGCCGGCCTGCTCCCGGCGGCGACCACGATAATCATCGTCTCGCCGACCGCCCGGCTGATCGCGAGGATGAACGACGCGAAGATGCCGGACAGCGCCGCGGGGAGAACCACGCGGGTGGAGACTTCGAGCTTCGTCGCGCCCATGGCGTACCCGCCCTCGCGGAGCGACCGCGGGACGGCTCGCATCGAGTCCTCAGAGAGCGATGCGACCATCGGCAGGATCATGATCCCCACCGCGATCCCCGCCGAGAGTGCGTTGAACGCGCCGACGCGGTCCTTCCCGACGAGCGCCTGGAGCAGATTCGGCGTGATGAACGTCAGGGCGAAGAACCCGTAGACCACCGTCGGGATGCCCGCGAGGAGCTCGAGGACGGGCTTGAGCACCGACCGCACGCGCGAGGGCGCGTACTCGCTGAGATAGATCGCGCTGAGCAATCCCATGGGAATCGAGATCAGCATCGCGATGACGCTGATGGTGAGTGTCCCCGTGATCAAGGGCAGCACGCCATAGAGCGGGTCAGAACCACGGTTCGGCAGCCACTCCGTGCCAAGGTAGAAATCGAAGACGGAGACCGAGCGGAAGAACTCCACCGTCTGGAAGAACAAGACCGAGATGATGCCGACCGTGGTCAGCAAGGACACCAGGCCGCAGGCACCGAGCAGCAGGCCGATGATGCGTTCGGACACGTTCCGCGACCGGCTGCTCGACAGGTCGAAAGGGCGGGAAACCGAGGCGCCGGTCGCCGTCAGCGGAGACACGCCGGCGGCGGCCGCCTGGTCGATTGCGCTCTGGTTCACGGGCGTACGTCCTCTCCTGCAAGGCGCGGGCGGCGTCGGAGGGGGGCGGGCCAAGTATAGCGGGGCACCCGGCCGCAGATACCCGCTCCCGTCTCCCAACGGGACGGCCTCCCGATCCTCGAGGGGACCGGGAGGCCATACCGATTGGGTCCAAACGACCGGACCGAGTCGACGCTTAGGCGGCCGGCGTTGCCTGGCTGTCCGGGGTCGCCGTGCCGGCGATCGCCGCCTCGAGCTTCTCCTGGTCCGCGGCGTACTGCTCGGCCGGCGCGTCGATGAAGCCGACCTCCGTGACTAGCTCCACCGCCATCGCGACGTAGAACCGCATGAACTCCTGGACCTCCGGCCGCTGGAGGCTCTCGGCGTTCACGTAGACGAAGAGCGGGCGGCTGAGCGGGGCGTAGGTGCCGTCGGCGATCGTCTCGATGGACGGCTGGACGCAGTCGCTCAGGTCGCTCGACTGGGCGACCGCGACGGCGTTGAGGCTGTCCTGGTTCTCTTCGAAGTAGGCGAACCCGAAGTAGCCGAAGCCGCCTTCGCTGCCGGAGACACCCTCCACGAGCACGTTGTCGTCCTCGCTCGGGGTGTAGTCCTGGCGCGGCGTCACGGTCTCGCCCGCCGCGTCCTCACCGAGGATCTCCTCGTTGAAGAAGTCGTAGGTGCCGCTGTCCGAGCCCGGGCCGTAGAGGTCGATGGCGAGGTCGGGGAACTCGGGGTTGAGCTGGTTGTAGTTGGTGATCGTCGACTCCGGACCCCAGATCGCCGCGAGCTGCTCGACCGAGATGCACGTCAGGAAGTCGTTGCCCTCGGGCACCACGATCGTGATGCCGTCCAGCGCGACCGGGAACTGGTAGAAGTCCACCCCGGCGTCGGCGCAGGCCTGGATCTCGTCGTCGCCGATCGGGCGCGAGGCGTTCTGAAGGTCGGTCTCGCCGGCGCAGAAGCGCTCGAAGCCGCCGCCGGTGCCGGAGATGTCGACGGTGACGTCGACGTTGCCGGCGACCTCGCTGAAGTCCTCGGCCACGATCTGCGTGATGGGCCCGACGGTGGACGAGCCGTCGGAGGAGATGGTGCCTTCCAGCTCACCGATGTTCTCGGGGGCCTCGTACGGCGCCACCTCGCCACCTGCTGGGGTGGCGTCCTGGGCCCCGACGGCGGCGAACGGCGCGAGCGCAAGCAGCGCGACCAGCGCGACCAGGGACGCGAGCGGGATACCCGCCCCGAGTCGCCCGAGAATCCTTGCCATGGGTAACGCTGTCCTCCTCCGTAACGTCTCCACGCCGGGCGACCCTCGTCCGGCGACCCTTCCGCGCGGGACCGGTCCCGGCCCCGCGGCGTGAGCCCATGTGGTGGTTGGAATGCGACGGTCTATTGGCGCCGCTGATCCCCGACCGCGCTCGCCCGCCCCTGTTCGGGGACGACGAAGCGGTAGCCCGCGCCGTAGACCGTCCGGATGACGTCCGTGCCGATGCCCGCCTCGTTCAGCTTGGCGCGGAGCCAGGAGATATGGACGTCGACCGTCCGCTCGTCGACGATGATCTCTTCGCCCCAGATGGCGTCGAGGAGGTCCTGCCGGCCGAAGACCCGACCGGGCTCCATCGCCAGCGTCACGAGCAGCCCGAACTCCTTCGGGCGCAGCGTCATCTCCCGGTCCCCGACCAGGGCCCGGCGTCGCTCCGGCTCGATCCGCAGCGCCCCGCGATAGAGGACCGCCGGCGGACGCGCCGACGGCACCGCCCGCCTCCGCACGGCGGCGCGGACCCGGGCCAGCAGCTCGCGGAGCGCGAAGGGCTTGACGACGTAGTCGTCGGCCCCCAACTCCAGCCCGTCGACGCGGTCCTGCTCTTCCCCGCGGGCGGAGAGCATCAGGACCGGGACATCGGACTCGACGCGGATCTGGCGTAGCACCTGGAATCCGTTGATGCCGGGCAGCATCACGTCAAGGACGACCAGGTCGAGCCGGGTCCCCTCACGCCGGGCGAGCGCCAGGCCGCTCTCGCCGTCGGCGGCGGACAGGACCCGATAGCCTTCTCGGGTCAGGTTGTAGGTGAGCGTGGAGAGCAGCGTCGGGTCGTCCTCGACGACCAGAACCGTGGCGCCCTCGTGCTCGTCGGCGCCATCGGCGTAGGTCCGAAGCGCCTCGGGTCGGGTGCGGCCCATCTCTTGGGATTGTGCGGCTGGTCGTTGGCTCTCCACGGTCTTGAGGATAGCGGCCCCATGTTAACGCCCGGTAAGCGGCGGGTAAGCGGCCAGTTAAATCGTCCGGCGTTGCCTTCCGGCCAACGGAGGCTTAACCGGAACGGCGAGGGCGCGCCCCATCATCAGGGTGCGGCCGTTCGGCGCCCTTGCGGTGCCATGGGGTGTGGCGGCGAGTGGGGAATCCCAGGAGCGAGGGACAACGATGGTCGCCATGCCACGCGTGATGGGACCGGCGAGCGCGGCGCGAACGCTGAGAAGGATCGCCGCCGGAGCCGTCGGTCGCGCCTGCCCCGGCTGCGGTTCGGTCGGCCGCCTTCGACTGGTGAGCGAG
This sequence comes from uncultured Thermomicrobiales bacterium, assembly GCA_902806335.1. Classification (GTDB taxonomy): domain Bacteria; phylum Chloroflexota; class Chloroflexia; order Thermomicrobiales; family UBA6265; genus CADCWG01. The sequence goes on from CADCWG010000100.1 coordinate 24,104, forward strand.
GACCTCGAAGAGATCCCCGGTCACTGGCCGACGATCGTCCGCGCCGTCCGCTGCGACGGCTGCGGCGCGACGGTCGAGGACCGGACGCCCATGGCGCAGCGCTGACCTCTCGGCGCTGCCAGCGAGGCCGGGCCAGGGAACCGGTCGCCTGAGCCGGCACGAGCCGCCGGCCGGCGGGCGCGATCTTCTCCCACTGGCGTCCCTGGTCCCAGCCGGTGCCCGCGAGCCGGAGCGGCGACCGGTCCATGTGCCGGATCCATAGACCGGGATCGCCTCACCAGCGCGGGGTGACCTCGCTCCAGCCACCGGTTGACAGGACCCGGCTCGCCGCGCTGAGCTGGGGGTCGGGGCCGGCTTCCGGGTCGGGCGGCTGGGCCAGCCGGTGATCCACGGTCAGGCCGGACTCGGGGATGTGCTGGCCGCTGGGTGTCAGCCACTCCGCGATCGTGATCCGCGCCGAGGCGCCGTCATCGAAGGTGTGGACCCGCTGCACCGATCCCTTCCCGAACGTCTCCTCCCCGACGAGCATCGCGCGGTCGTAGTCACGGAGCGCGCCGGCGACGATCTCCGCCGCGCTGGCCGTTCCCGCGTTCACCAGCACGACGAGCGGCGTGTCGTGCGCCGCGGTGGGGCCGGCGAGGATCGGTTCCGGCCGCTGCTCGCCCGTCGTGGCGTCGGACCGCTCGAAGAGGGCCGGCCCGCGGTCCGCCGGTACGAAGCGGCCGATCGTCTCCTGGGCGGCGGTGACCCAGCCGCCGCCGTTGCCCCGGAGGTCGAGGACGATGCCGACCGCGCCGTCGGCCGCTGCCCGGTCGAGCGCGGCGTCGAGCTGCGGCGTGGTCTGGTCCCCGAAGACGGTGATGCGGATGTGTGCCATCCGCCAATCGGGCAGCCATCCGTAGACGACCTGCTGCTGGACGATCGTCTCCCGCGTCACCAGGATCTCGAACGGCTCGGCGACGCCCGGCCGGCGCACCGTCAGGCGGACGGTAGTCCCGGCCGGCCCGCTGACGTACTGGGCGGCCTCGCCGTCGCCCAGGTCGGCCAGGGGCCGCCCATCGGCGGCCTCGAGGATGTCCCCGGCGCGGATCCCTGCCCGTTCGGCCGGCCCCCCGGGGAAGGGCGCGATCACCGTGAGCTGGCCGGCAACGGGCTGGATCGTGACGCCGATGCCCTCGTATTGGCCCGCCAGCTGAGCGGCCGCGGGGCCGGCCTCCACGGGGGGGAGGTAGTCCGTGTACGGGTCCTGCTCGTGCAGCCCCTGCGTCATCCCCGAGAGCGCGTCGTCGACGAGCCGCTGGCGGAACGCGTCGCGCTCGGCCGGGTCGTCGGGCCGGAAGTAGTACTCATCCTCCAACAGCCTGCCCACCTCCGCGACGCGCCCGAACGCGTCCGAGTCGGCGGACGTCGACCCCGTGCCGAGCAGATCGCGCTCGGCGAGCATCCCGGCGGCGAAGCTGGTGAGGGCAACCAGGATCCCGGTGGATACCACCAGCGCGGCTCGCCACCGCCCTGGGTCACCGGTCGGCCGCCGTGGCGGTAGCGCCGTTCCTTCGATCCGATCGGCGATGTCGCCGGCCGGCAACGGCCGGGTCGCCGTGACGCTGGTCTGGGTGGGCATGCCAGCCAGGTCGCCGTCGCCGTCCACAGCCCGACCGCCGACGGGGACGGAGGCCGGTGCGTGGCGAGTAGCGGCGTCGGCCCCGTCCGGGGCGGCGGGATCACTGCCGGACGAGACGCGGGATGGTGAGGAGGTCTGTCGCTCGTCGTCGGAGGTGGAGGGCGTGACCATCGATCGGCTGCTCCAGGGATGGGACCAGAGGGAGGGACCCGTGCTCCGGCGGCGCCGAAGAGACGGATCGGGGACGTGGGTATGTGTGGCGCGGCGCGGCGACCCGGGACCGATAGACCCGACGGGAGCCCCGACGGGAGGCCCGGCGCGGACCCATCCGTCTCACGTACGCCGTCCCTCGAATGGTAGTGCGGCTTCCGACGGGCGGGCCATGCGAGCGCAACCGGAGGCCGACGGGAGTACCATCGTCGCGCGAGCCCGCACCGCGCTCATCTCAGGGGGACCGGACGATGTTGCTTGCGATCGATGTGGGGAACACGAACACGGTCTTCGGGCTCTGCGCGGACGGGAAAGCTCCGCTACCGCGCGATGGTCGGGATGTCTGGGACCCGATGGCGGCGGTGGGGGGCGAACTGGTCGCGTCGTGGCGGGCGTCGACCCGGCGGGACCGGATGCCGGACGAGTGGTTCTCGTTCCTCTCGCCGCTCGTCGTGGCGGCGGGGTACCGGCTCGAGGACATCTCGGCGGTGGTGCTCGCCAGCGTCGTCCCGAGCGTCACGACCTGGATGACCGAGATGGCGCGCCGCCGCCTGGGCGTCGAGCCGACGGTGGTCGGGGTCGGGCTCGGACCCGCACTGGGGCTCTGCGTTCGAACCGACCGGCCGGAGGAGGTCGGCGCCGATCGCCTGGCCAACGCCGTCGCGGCCTTCGCCCGGTACGGCGGCCCGTCGATCGTCGTCGACTTCGGCACGGCGACGACCTTCGACGTCATCGCGCCCAACGGCGACTACCTCGGCGGCGCCATCGCGCCGGGGATGACGATCTCGCTGGACGCCCTTGCCGGCCGCGCGGCGCGGTTGTTCACGGTCGAGCTGGCGCTGCCCGAGCGGGCGATCGGGACCAGCACCGCGGCCAGCATGCAGTCGGGCGTCGTGCTGGGCTACCTGGCGATGGTCGAGGGCATGGTCACCCGGATTCGTGCGGAGCTCGGCGCCGACGCCCCCGTGGTCGCGACCGGTGGCTACGCCGACGTCTTCGCCGCGGCGTCTCCCCTGATCGCGCACCACGACCCCGACCTGACGATCGACGGCCTGCGCCTTATCCATGCCCGCGTCGCGGCCGGCGATCGCGCGGCCATCACATCCGCCGCCAGCTGACGATCCGCACGGATCCTCACCGAGGACGGAGCGAAGCGGGGGTCCTCCGGCACCGGAGGCCGGCGCGGGGCCGGTGGAGGCGCCTCGCTGGGGGGCCTCCGAACCCTCAGTCGGCCGCGCCCGCGGCGGGGGCCCACACGGTGTCGTGGCCGTCAGAGCGTCCCGGGGAGGAAGCCCAGTTCGGTCCTGGCCGAGAAGCCGCGTACCACCGCCTCGGTCAGCTCGAGCGCGCCGACCGCGTCGTTGATGTCGAGCGTCTCGACCGGTGAGTGGGAGTACCGACGGGCGATGTTGACGATCCCGGTGGGCACCCCCGACCGGGCGAGGTGGACGGCGGCCGCGTCGGAGTTCCCTCCATAGAAGATGGCGGGTTGGAAGGGGATGCCTTCCCGCTTCGCCGTCTCGAACAGCAGGTCCCGCATCGCCGGTTGGGCGATCGCGCCGCCGCTCCCGCTCTGGCTGACCAGCGTCACGACGGGACCGAGGCCAATCCGGGCCGGGAGGTCCCGCGTCGCCGAGACGTCGGGCGTGCCGCCGCTCGGCATGGTGTCGATGACGATCGCCGCGTCGGGGTCGAGGCGGTGGGTGACGATCCTGGCGCCCCGGAGACCGACCTCCTCCTGGGTGGTGACGACCAGGAAGAGCGTGCAGCCGAGCTGGGCTCCTGCCAGCCGCCGGGCCAGCTCGACCACGATCGCGCATCCCACGCGGTTGTCGAGCGCCTTGCCGGACAGGCGGTCGGGGTTCGCCAGCGCCCGCATCGGCGCGTCGTAGGCGATCGGGTCGCCAATGCCGATGCCGAGCGCCGCCACCGCCCCGGCGTCATCGACCCCAAGGTCGACGTAGAGGTCCCGCAGCGGTGGCGCGGTCAGCCGCTCGGCGGGCGGGATAAGGTGACCCGCCCGGGCGCCGATCACCCCCGGATGACCCTTGATCCGGACGGCGCGGCCGACCAGGAGGAGCTCCACCACCCCGCCGAGCCGCTCGAAGCGGACCATGCCGTCGGGCTCGACGGCCTTGACGACACCGCCGATCTCGTCGCTGTGGGCCGCGACCATCAGTGACGGCGCCCCTTCGGGCCCGCGCAGGGTGCCGATCAGGTTCCCGAAGGCGTCGACCAGGGTGTTGTCGACGTGGGGCGCCAGGTCGTCGCGCAACCGGGCCACGATCGCCTGCTCGTGGCCGGTGACCCCGTCGATCGCCGCGTACGCGCCGAGGCGTTCGGTTAGCACTCGCTTGGTCTCGTCGCGATCCGTCACGCTGGTCCTCTCTTCGGCGGTGTTCCGCTCCGGTCGCGCATGTCGCGGCGGTTGTGGCCAAAGGCAACTTCCCTATAATACGGCCCCAACCTGTCCGGCTCGGGCCAAGCCGCCTGGGCCCTCGCACCAGGAGGAGGCGACACCGATCCCGCCCAGCGGACCCCACGCGGGACGCGAGATCCAACCCAGGTAGCAGGGCAACCGGCACGACGACGTGTGGAACCCAGACGGGGCCCGTCCCGCCCGTCACCCCAGCGGGAGGTCGCCCCAGGTGTTGGAGGCGAGCCGTGAAGCTGTACCCCGCCGAGCGCATCCGGAACGTCGCCCTCCTCGGCCACGGAGGCGCGGGGAAGACGTCGCTGACCGAGGCGCTGCTCTTCGACACCGGCGCGATCAGCCGCCTGGGGCGCGTCGAGGACGGGACGACCGTCTCCGACTTCGACCCGGACGAGGTCAAGCGGAGGATCTCGGTCAGCGCCGCGGTGGCGCCGCTCGAGTGGCGGGACACCAAGGTCAACGTCCTCGACACCCCCGGCTACGCCGACTTCGCCGGCGAGGTCCGGGCGACGCTGCGGGTAGCCGACGCGGCGATCATCGTGCTCGACGCGTCCGCCGGGGTGGAAGTGGGCACGGAGCAGGCCTGGCGCCTGGCGGCGGAGCGAGGCGTCCCACGCGTCATCTTCATCAACAAGATGGACCGCGAGAACGCCGACTTCGACCGTGCCCTGACGTCGGCGCGGGAGACATTCGGCAAGGCCGTCGCCCCCATCCAGTTCCCGATCGGCCGCGAGAAGGGCTTCAAGGGGCTCGTCGACCTCCTCTCGGAGCAGGCGCTGACGTTCCACGACAACCACGACGGCGGCTTCGAGGCGGGTCCGATCCCCCCCGAGCTGGCCGACGACTGCGCGATGTACCGTCGCCAGTTGGTCGAGGCGATCGCCGAGCAGGACGAGGACCTGATGGTCCGCTACCTGGACGACGATCCGATCTCGAACGAGGAGTTGAGCGCGGGGCTGCGGCACTGCGTCGACGCGGGGTGCCTGATCCCGGTGCTCTGCGGCGCGGCGACGGGGAACCGCGGTATGCCGCCGCTGCTGGACGCGATCGTGGAGTACCTCCCGGACGCCTCTGGTACGGTCTTGGCCGTTGGCGGCACGGAGGAGGTCGCCGCCGACCCGGCGGGACCGCTGGCGGCGCTGACGTTCAAGACGCTCATCGATCCCCACGTCGGCCGGGTTAGCCTGTTCCGGGTCTTCCGGGGCACCTTCCGCTCCAACGGCCACGTGGTGAACGCCAACCGCGGGGAGCCGGAACGGGTCGGCCAGCTCTTCGCGATCCGTGGCAAGGAACACCTCAACACGGACGCGATCGGCCCGGGCGACATCGGCGCGGTCGGAAAGTTGACCACGGTGCTGACCGGCGACACCCTCGCCGATCCCACCCACCCGGTCGTGCTCGACGGCATCGTGTTCCCGAGCCCCTCCTACGCGGTCGCCGTCCACCCGAAGACGAAGGCCGACCTCGACAAGCTCGGGCAGGCGCTCCACCGGTTGGAGGAGGAGGACCCGACGCTCCACGTCAGCCGCGACCCGGTGACGGGCGAGACGATCCTCGCCGGCCTCGGCGAGCCCCACGTCCAGGTGGCGCTCGACCGGATGCAGCGGCGCAGCCACGTCAACGTCGAGCTCGGGCTGCCGCGGGTCGCCTACCGGGAGACGATCACCACCAGGATCGTCACCGAGTACAAGCACAAGAAGCAGACGGGAGGCGCTGGGCAGTACGGCCACGTCTTCCTCGAGCTCGAGCCGCTGCCGGACGAGGACTTTGCCTTCACCGAGCGCGTGGTCGGCGGGTCGGTGCCGCGGAACTTCTACCCGGCGGTCGAGAAGGGGGTCCGGGAAGCGCTCGAAGGCGGGCCGCTCGCCGGGTACCCGGTGGTCAACGTCCGGGTCACCCTCACCGACGGCAGCTACCACGCGGTCGACTCGAACGAGATGGCCTTCAAGATCGCCGCGAAAGAAGCGTTCAAGAAGGGCATCCTCGCCGCCAAGCCGTCGCTCCTCGAACCGGTGATGCGGATCAGGGTATCGGTTCCGGAGGCGATGCTCGGCGACGTGATGAGCGACCTCAACGGCAAGCGCGCGCACGTCGCGGGGATGGACCCCGGGGCGAATGGGACGACCACCGTCGAGGCGACCGTGCCGGCCGCCGAGGTGCAGCGCTACGCGACCGACCTCCGGTCGCTGACGCAGGGCCGTGGTACGTTTACGGCCGAGTTCTCGCACTACCAGCCCGTTCCCGCCCACATCGCGGAACAGATCCGGGCCGCTGCCCGAGATCACGTCGCCGCGTAACGGCGGAAAGCACAATCACGGTCCGACGGCGGCGGCGCGGGCGTGGAGCCCGCGCCGCCGCCCTTTCGCGTGCGGCGATCGTGCCGCCTCACGACGGGTCACAGGGGAGACGGCGTGGCGGGTACCTTCGAGATCGTGTTCGATGGCGGTGCGCTGGGGAACCCCGGCAAGGGCTACGGGAGCTACCGAATCGCCGGGCCGGACGGCGTGGTCGCCCACGACCGCCTGGACTACGGCGACGGGATCACGAACAACCAGGCCGAGTACAGGACCCTCATCGCGGCGCTGGAGCGCCTCGCTCAGCATGTCGGGCCGGACGCGCCCGCGACCACGGTCGCGGTCCGTGGCGACAGCAACCTGGTGGTGAACCAGGTGCTCGGCCGGTGGAAGGTCAAGCACCCGGACCTGCAGCCGCTGCACCGCCGCGCCGTGGGGCTCTTGCGAGCCTTTGGCCGGAGCGACGTCCAGTGGCACCGCCGCGACGCGAGCGTCCGGGTGCTCGGGCACTGACCGTCCCGCGCTCGTGTCGGTCGCCCCGTCGCTTCGCAGCCGCGATCGCTGGCTGGGGCGGGGGCCGGCGAAGGTCCGGCCGCTCGCTACCGAGTGCCTCACCGCGCCAAGCCGTATCCCTTGGGGCAAACCGCAGCCGGTAGGGAACGATCCTCCCGCCCGCGACACGGCCTCGTGCGGACTGCACCTTCCGCGCGGCCGAGGCATGGGACTGGGAAGTTCCTGGGCGCGGCGCACCAAGAAGCTTCAGCCGCGGGAGTGCGGGCCGCGAGGCTCGAGTAGTCGCCCAACCGTGCGATGCCAAGCGTAGGCGATGGGTAGAGGGGCCGGCGCGCTACGTCGCCCCACCTTGGAGGGGACGTTCCCGAGGTCAGGCTGCCGGTGGGGAATCATAGAAGCCGGCGGCGACCGTCCGGCCCATGAGGCGATGCGCCGCGTGGGCGGCGGGACGGGCGAGGACGCCCTAATCGTCCTCGTCGACCGTCAGGTTCGGGCGCCAGCGCACCAGGAGCATCAGGATCAGGAACCAGACGATGCCGACTAGGAGGAAGAGCATCGGGATCGGCAACTGCAGGAGGCGACGGAACGCGACGAGGATGAGGAAGACCATGATCGCACTGAGCAGACAGCTCGGACCGATCGAGCGCTCCAACTGAGTCGTGGCGCGACCGACGATCGGGACCCGATCGATCAGGTCGCCCGACCACTCCTCATCGGGCCCGTGGTCGCGGGCGTGGCGGTCCGGCGCAGGCATGCGAGGAGTATAGGGGACGCTCCCCGCCGGCTTCTCAACCGGGGAGACCGGTCCGGCGACCGGTTCCTCGGAGACGCTTGACGCGCCCGGCGGCTCGTCGCTATACTCGGCCGTCCTGGTCGGGACGGTGACGGGCGATTAGCTCAGTTGGTTAGAGCGCTACGTTGACATCGTAGAGGTCACTGGTTCGAGTCCAGTATCGCCCACCCGGAGACGCCTCGGCCCGGCAACCGCCGGGCCGAGGCGTTTTTCGCGGTGTCGGCGTCCGGTGCCTGTCGGGGCCGCGGCTCGGGTTGACCCGATCCAGGCGGCCTCGCTATCATCGGCGGGTTGCGGCGCCGCCCCGCGCACCGATGGAGCCTCCCGCCCGCGACGCCGGAGGACACATCGTGGCCGCGATGTCTCGGAACGGAGTACAGGTTGCCCTCGCGCGACGTCTCTCGGCAAGCCCCTCCGTCGGCTGGCCTCGGCCTCCGGCTCGCGGCCGCGCTCGCGGTGTTGCTCGTCTCGCTCGCGACAGCGGTGCCCGGCGGCTCCGCCCAGGAGAAGTCTGAACTCGGCATCAATTCCAAGCGCTACATCGTCATCGATGCCGACACCGGCGAGGTCTACGCGCAGCGCAACGCCGACCAGCGGGTCGCGATCGCCAGCCTGACCAAGGTCTACACCGCCGTCCAGGCGATCGAGGAGGCACCGGGGGACCTGGTCCTCGAGACGTCGGAGGACGACCTCGTCTCGGCGGACCACTCCCAGATGGGCTTCGAGCCCGGGGAGCGTTTGACCCTCGAAGAGCTGCTCTACGGGCTGATGCTCCCGTCCGGGAACGACGCCGCGCTGGCGATCGCCCGCAATTTGGGATACCAGCCGGGGGACACGGCCGAGGTGGCGGTCCAGCGGTTCGTCGACCGGACCAACCAGCGGATCCGCGACGCCGGGCTGATGAACACCCACCTCGTGAACCCCCACGGCTGGGGCGTGCCCGGTCACTACTCGACCGCCCGCGACCTGGCGACCTGGATGATGTACGCGCTCAGGTACCCGCGCTTCGTCGACCTGATCTCCGCCGCGGAGTACGAGACCGAGGCCGGGTTCACGCTGACGAACAACAACCGCCTGCTCGGGCAGTACGGCGATCTGCTCGGCGGCAAGACCGGCTACGACTGGGACGCCGGGTGGTGCCTGATCGAGGTCGCCCGGCGCGACGGGAACACCATGATCTCGGTGACCCTCGACGGGATTCACGAGAACATGGACTGGTACGACGACAACGAGGTGCTCCTCGAGCACGGCCTGGAAGAGAAGTCGGCCCGGCTCGAGGCCGGTGTCCCGCCGAAGGGCCAGTTGCTGTTCTACCGGGATCCGGACGCGGCGGTGATCGCCCGATCGGCCGTCGCGGGCGGTGCCCTCGGGCTCACCACCGACCCAGCCGCGGTGTCGTCCGGCGCGCCGCCGGCCGCGGTCGGTGCCGCGGGGGTGGTATCCGCACCGGCCGCGGCCG
>CADCWG010000101.1 GCA_902806335.1 uncultured Thermomicrobiales bacterium
GGGGCGGACGCCCCAAGCGGGGCGGGGGTGACGGGGGCGCGATGGGGGTGAAGGGGGGCGCGATGGGGGTGACGGGAGCGCGATGAATCGCGCCCCTACGGCGTTGCCGACCGGTCGCCGCGTAGGGGCGCGATTCATCGCGCCCGCCTGGCCCGCCGCCCGCCTGGCCCGCCGCCGCGCCGGCGCCGGGGGTCACCCCGAGACGAGGATCAGGTTCGCGTAGGGCACCGTGTCGCCGGTGCGGACCGTGCCGCGGGCGGTCTGGCTGAGCCGCTTCAACTCCAGGTGGCTGACCACCTCCAGCGGCACGCCCCCGAGCACGGCGCGCAGCTCGCGCAGGAAGTCGAGGCTGACCTCGGCCATCTCGTCGGCGATCAGGACGCGGTCGACGCTCCACTCGGCGTGGATGGCCCGCACCACGTCGAGCACCGTCGGGATGCCGGGGACGAGGGCGAGGTCGACCCGCTCGGGCCCGATCGGCACCGGGAAGCCGCCGTCGCAGACGGTGATGTAGTCGGTGTGGCCGCAGCTCGCGAGCAGGTGGCCGAGGCCGGGGTGGAGGATGCCGGTGCGCTTCACCGGCCCACCTCCCCGTCGCCGGCGATCGTCCGGATCGGCCCGATGCCGCGCGGGTCGCCCGCGGCCGCCTCCGACGTCATCACGCCGTGCCCGGCGTAGACGGCAGTGCGCTGGTCGAGCGTCCACCGCTCCCGCGCGCTCGGACCGGGGCGCTTGAAGACGTAGCGCTGGCCGTCGCCGGGGCCGACCGCGGCGACCAGTTCCCAGCCCTTGTCGCCGAGGGCCGCCAGCTCCCCCTCGTCGGTGGTCGCCGCGTCCGCCGTCAGGTACTCCCAGGTCGGGATCGTGCCCAGATCGCCCACCGTCAGCCCCTCTCGACTCTCTCGCGTGGCCCGCGACCGGCGAACCGGCTCATGCGGACTAGCCACTGCCGGCCGCGCCATTGTCGCCCGTCGGACGACGGGCGGCGCTGGGTCCTCCCCTATCCCGAAGCTGGGGACGGTCCGCCGGCGGGGTGCCATTGCGGCCCGTTCCGCGTGGAGAGACCTCCACTTAACGTCGACCGTCGTCCCCGGCCTGGGAGTCCCCCGACGGCGCGGGACGCAGCGGCCAGGGGACCGGAGGTGGGTCCGCCGCATGGGCCGCTACTCGCCGCGGCGGGTTGCGGTCGAGAGGCCCGATCAGTCGGCGGCCGCGTCGTCGCCGCGCCACTGCATCTGCTGGAGGCGGGCGTAGTGGCCGCCCCGCGCCATCAGGGTCTCGTGGCTGCCGATTTCCACGACCCGGCCATTCTCCAGCACCACCACCTTGTCGGCCTCGCGGATCGTGCTCAGCCGGTGGGCGATCACGAACGAGGTCCGGCCTTCGAGCAGGCGCCGCAGCGCCGCCTGGATCTGGCGCTCGGTCTGGGTGTCGACGCTGCTCGTCGCCTCGTCGAGGATCAGGATCCGGGGGTCGGCGAGGAGCGCGCGGGCGAACGAGATCAGCTGGCGCTGGCCGACGGAGAGCAGGCTGCCCCGCTCCTGGACCTCGGTGTCGTAGCCCTGCGGCAGCTGGCGGATGAAGGCGTCGGCGCCGACCTCGCGCGCGGCGGCCTCGACCTCGGTGTCCGTCGCGTCGGGGCGGGCGTAGCGGATGTTGTCGCGGACCGAGCCCCCGAAGAGGAACGTGTCCTGGAGGACCACCCCGAGCTGGGAGCGCAGCGAGCCCTGGGTCACGGAGCGGACGTCGTGCCCGTCGACGGTGACCGCCCCCTCCCAGACGTCGGAGAAGCGCATCAGGAGGTTGACGATCGAGGTCTTGCCGGCGCCGGTCTCGCCGACGAGCGCGATCGTCTCGCCGGGCGCGACGTCGAGGTCGATGCCGTGCAGGATCTCGGTGTCGCCGTAGCCGAAGCGGACGCGGTCGTAGCGGACCGCGCCGACGACCGGCGGCAGGTCGACCGCGCCCGGGGCGTCCTCGACCTCCGGCTCGACATCGAGGACCTCGAACACCCGCTCCCCGGCGGCCATCCCGGCCTGGAGCTGGTTGTACTGCTGGCTGAGGTCACGGATCGGCTCGAAGAAGCGATCGACCAAGGTGATGAACAGGACCAGCTCGCCCGGGGTCAGCCGCGTGCCGAAGGCGAGCCGGCCGCCCACGTAGAGGACCAGGACCGTCGCCGCCGAGCCGAGCAGGATCACCACCGGCAGCAGCAGCGCGCCGAGATAGGCGGCGTCGATGGTGGCGGCCCGGTTGGCCATGTTGAGCTTGTGGAAGCGCGCGCGCTTGGTCGGCTCCTGGCCGAAGGCCTGGACGACGCGCACCCCGGCGATGCTCTCGGCCAGGTCGGCGTTGACGATGCCGATGGTGCGACGGGTCGCCCGGTAGGTCTCGACCGCGCGGCGCCGCCAGCGCGCCATCACCAGGCCCATGATCGGGAGCACGGCCAGGGCGAGCAGCGCGAGCTGCCAGTCGGTGATCAACATCACCACGACGATCCCGACCAGGATCAGCGAGCTCGCGATCATGCCCGGCACGCCGCCCGAGAAGAGCTCGTTGAGGACGCTGACGTCGTTCTGGATCCGGGTCATGATCGCGCCGACGCCGCGGCGGTCGATATAGCCGATGCTGAGCCGCTGGAGGTGGCGGAACATCGTGTCGCGCAGGTCGTAGACGACCCGGTTGCCCAGCCACGAGACCAGGTAGAGCTGCGCCCACTGGCCGGCGAAGCGCGCCAGCAGCGCCACGACGAACGCGCCGCCGAGCAGGTTGAGGGTCATCGCGTCGCGGTTGCCGCCCGGGCGGACCTCGTCGACCGCGTACCGGAAGAGCACGGGCAGCATCAGGTCGGCGCCGATCGCCAGCAGCGTCGCGGCGACGGCCGCCAGTGCCCGCCCGCGGTAGGGCACCACGTAGGCCAGCAGGCGGCGCACGATCCGCGCGTCGTAGGCTTTCCCCAGCAGGTCGTCCGGGTCAACGTTCTGCGCCATCGGCGCGCTCCTCCGTGGGGTCCGTTTGCCCCGTCTTCGTTTGGTCCAGGTGGGTTCGACCGACCGCGACGCCCCGATGGCCTCCCGTTCTCAGCATTCGGGAGCACCGGGCACCGAGCACGGAAGGCCGCGTCCGAGAACCGTCTCCCCTCCCCCTACCCAGGGGGATGGGGCCGCTCCGCCGCCCGTTCCCCGGTGGCAGCTAGTCGTCGTTCCCCGCGGCGACGAGTTCGTTCGGCGACGCGACGGGAGCGTCGGCGGCGACCTCGGCGACCGCCTCGAGGCCGGTCTGGGCCAGCGCCCGGTCGCGGCGCTGCAGGTCGTAGAGCTCGCGGTAGAAGCCGCCGTTGGCCAGCAGCTCGGCGTGCGTGCCGCGCTCGGTGATCCGCCCGTCCTGGAGGACCAGGATCTGGTCGGCGTCGCGGACCGTGTCGAGCCGCTGGGCGATGACCAGCGAGGTCCGCCCGGCCATCAGCGTCCGCAGCGCCTCCTGGATCTCCGACTCGGTCTCGGAGTCGACCGCGCTGGTGGCGTCGTCGAGGACCAGGATCCGCGGGTCGCGCAGCAGCGCGCGGGCGATCGCGATCCGCTGCTTCTGGCCACCCGAGAGGGACACCCCGCGCTCGCCGACCTCGGTCTCGTAGCCTTCCGGCAGCGCCGCGATGAAGTCGTGGGCGCGGGCGGCCTTCGCCGCGGCGACGACCTCGTCGTCGGTCGCGCCCGGCCGGCCGAGGGCGATGTTCTCGCGCAGGCTGACCGAGAAGAGAAACGTCTCCTGGGGCACGCTGCCCACCTCGGCCCGCAGCGAGTCGAGCCTGAGCTCCCGCACGTCGCGGCCGTCGACGGTGACCCGCCCCGTCGCGACGTCGTAGAAGCGCGGGATCAGCGCGGTGACCGTGCTCTTGCCGGCGCCCGTCGGACCGACCAGGGCGACCGTCTGACCGGGGCTGGCGGTGAAGGAGACGTCGACGAGCGCGTCGCGCTTGGCGCCGGGGTACCGGAAGGTGACGCCCTCGAAGGCGACCGCGCCGCGGACGGTCGCCGGGTCGAGCGCCACGGCGCCGGCCCGGTCGGCGATCGTCGGCCGCGTGTCCAGCACCGTGAAGATCCGCTCGCCGCTGGCGACGGCGTGCGCGACCCGGTTGACGACGAAGCCGAGCCAGCGGATCGGCTCGGCCAGCAGCGTCAGGTACCGGTTGAAGGCGACCAGGGCGCCGATGCTCATCGCGCCGGCCAGCACCCGGTGGCCGCCGAGCCAGACCACCGCGGCGATGCCGACGCCGGAGAGGAGCAACATCAGCGCGTAGGAGAACGACCAGCGGCGGGCGGTGGCGACGTTGCGGTCGAGCAGCTCGGTCAGCTCGGCCTCGAAGCGGGCGACCTCGCTCGCCTCCTGGGCGAAGGCCCGCACGACCCGCCCGCCGGCCACGTTCTCCTGGAGGGCCGACGTCATCACCCCGAACTGCTGCTGGACCCGGGCGAACATCGGCCGGATGCCGACACCGAACCGGTACGAGAAGAAGACGAGCGGTGGGTAGACGGCGAGCGCGACCGCCGCCAGCAGCCAGTCGATCCGGACCAGGATCACGGCGACCGCGATCAGCGTGCCGGCGATCAGGACGATCGTCCGCAGGCTCATCATCAGCATCTGCCGGATCGCGTTGATGTCCTCGGTCGCCCGCGACATCAGCTGCCCCGTCTGGGCCCGGTCGTAGTAGGAGAACGGCAGCGCCTGCAGGTGCACGTAGAGCTGGTCGCGCAGGTCGGTGCCGGCCTGCTCGGCGACCCTGTTGAAGAGGTAGGCCCGGCCGAAGGTGAAGAGGCCCTGACCGGCGGCCAGCGCCAGGATCAGGAGGGCGGCGCGCGCCAGGTAGCCCGCGTCCTCCTCGACCACCCCGTTGTCGATCGCGGCGGCGAGCACGGCCGGGATCGCGAGCTGGAAGCCAAGCGCGAGGAAGGTCGAGACATAGGCGACCGCCACCGCGCCCCGGTAGGGCCGGAGGAAGCCGAGGATCCGCAGGATGACGCGCACCGAGGCTCTCCTGGGGGAACGCGACGGCCGCCGTGGGGCGGCGGCCATCCTCCCGTTGCACGGGGGGTGCCGCGGCGTCGCGGCGAGCACATGGACGGACAATGGAGGGGGCCAGCGCCGGTCGGGGCGACCGGCGCCTGGGCGCGAGCGGGATCTCGGGGGCGGTGCGGCCTCGCGCCGTCCGCTGCCCCCCGCCCGGCGCGGAGTCGCACTCAGTGTACCCGCTCCGGCGCTTCTCGGCGCATCGCGCGGCTCCGGCGCTTCTCGGCGCATCGCGCGGCTAGGCGCCTCTCGGCGCGTCGCGCGGCCGGACGCTCGGGGACGCGGTTGCTCGAGACGCGGGCGCCCACCGTGTCTCGGCCGCGCCCACCGCTCCGGACGGGCCGGAGCGGCGAGCGGCCGACCAACGTCCCGCTGCCCCGGGCCGGCGGGTGGCGAGGCGCCCGCCCGTCGGGTACAACCGCGCGGACGGAACCGGCGGCGCGGCCGGGGAAGACAGGAGACGGGAGGACGACGATGGCGACCGGGGCGAGGACGGCGGGCGGGGGCACTCAGGCTGGCGCCAGGCTCGCCGCCCGGATGGGGCGGCTCGGGACGGAGACCGCCTTCGAGGTCCTCGTCCGGGCCCGGGCGCTCGAGGCGCAGGGCCGCGACGTGATCCACCTCGAGATCGGCGAGCCCGACTTCGACACCCCAGGCGGCATCGTCGAGGCGGGCGCCGAGGCACTGCGCGGCGGCTGGACCCACTACGGCCCGGCGGCCGGGATCCCCGAGCTGCGGGAGGCGATCGCCGCCTACGTCAACCGGTCCCGCGGCACGGCCTACGGCCCCGAGCACGTCGTCGTGACCCCCGGCGGCAAGCCGATCATGTTCTTCGCGATGCTGGCCCTGGTCGAGGCCGGCGACGAGGTGATCTACCCCGACCCCGGCTTCCCGATCTACCGCTCGATGGTCGACTTCGTCGGCGGGACCGCGGTCCCGCTGCCGATCCGCGAGGCCAACCAGTTCCGCGTCGACATCGACGAGCTGGCCTCGCTGATCACGCCCCGCACGAAGCTGCTGGTCCTCAACTCGCCCGGCAACCCGACCGGCGGCGTGCTCACGCCGGACGAGGTCGCGGCGGTGGCCGAGCTGGCGACCCGCCACGACCTGACGGTGCTCAGCGACGAGATCTACAGCGAGCTGCTCTACGAGGGGGAGCACGCCAGCGTCGCCGCGCTACCCGGCCTGCTCGAGCGGACGATCCTGCTCGACGGGTTCTCAAAGACCTACGCGATGACCGGCTGGCGGCTGGGCTACGGGCTGATGCCGCCGCCGCTGGTCGAGGCCTTCGGCCGGCTGATGGTCAACAGCGTGTCGTGCACCTCGATGGCGGTTCAGCGGGCCGGCCTGGCGGCGCTGACCGGCCCGCAGGACGAGGTCGGGGCGATGCGCGAGGCGTTCCGCCGCCGCCGCGACCTGGTGGTCGACGGCTTGAACGCGATCGAGGGGATCTCCTGCCTCCGCCCGGCCGGCGCCTTCTACGCCTTTCCGAACATCACCGGCACGGGGCGGAGCAGCGCCGAGTTCGCCGACACGCTGCTCCAGGGGCACGGCGTGGCGACCCTCGCCGGCACCGCCTTCGGCGACCACGGCGAGGGCTACCTGCGCCTCTCCTACGCCAACTCGGAGGAGAACCTGACCAGGGCGCTCGGCCGGATCGCCGAGGCCGCCCGCCGCGCCTAGCCGACGGGCTCGCATGGCGAGGACCGGCGCCACGACAGGCTTGTCCCCCGTGGGTCTTCGTGATTCGTCCCCTACTCGTCCCCGAACAGCGCGAGGTGGATGCGGAGGGAGAGCTGGAGGCGGAGCCGGACGTCCGGGTCGTCGAGCGCGAGCCCAGTGATATCGGCGATCCGGTCGAGGCGATAGAGCACCGTGTTGCGGTGGACGCTGAGGATGCTGGCCGCCTCCTTGGGCGAGCAGTTGGCCCTAAAGAAGGCGTCCAGCGTCCGCACCAGGTCGGCACCGTGGCGGCGGTCGTAGCCGAGCAGGGTGTCGAGCGTCTCGGCGTGGAAGGCCCGCAGCTCCGGCAGCGCCTCGGCGGCGAAGATCAGGCGGTAGATGCCGAGGTCGTCGAAGCCGGTCAGGTGGCCGGGCCCACGCAGGCGTCGCCCGAGAGTCAGCGCCTGGCGCGCCTCCTGGTGCGACCGCCGGATGCCGTCCAGGCCCGCCCGCGCCCGGCCGTAGCCGATCGAGAACGCCTCGTCGCCGGCGCCCGCCGGGGATCGTCCGTCGGGCTTCTCGCCCGGACGGGGCCGGACCGCGGCCGGGGCCAGCTCGTCGAGCAGCGCCCGCGCCGCCCGGGCCGCCTCCGCCGCGGTCGCGGCCG
>CADCWG010000102.1 GCA_902806335.1 uncultured Thermomicrobiales bacterium
CGCCGCGGTGGCGGCCGGACTGGGCGCTCAGCGTGGCGGGGCGCCGGCCGCCGCCCGCCAGGACGGTTCGTTCGACCCGGCGGCCGGCGCCGAAGGCCCATGGCCCCAGACCGCCGTCCCCGAGCCGACCGAGAAGGTGACGCTGGCGGTGTCGCACGCCTGGGACGCCACCTTCTTCGCGCGGCAGGAGCAGTTCGACGCCCTCTTCATGCAGCGCCACCCGAACATCGAGATCAAGGCCGAGAACACCCCGTTCGCCGATTACCTGCAGAAGTACACAACCCAGGCCGCGGGCGGGTCCCTGCCCGACATCATGTACTGCCAGTTCGCCTGGTCGCAGCAGTTCATCACCCAGGGACTATTCCAACGGCTCGACGACTACATCGCACGGCAGCCGGACTTCAATCTTGACGACTTCGTCCCCCCGTCCCTCGTCTCCTACCGGGGCGAGGACGGGCTCTACGGCATCCCCTACGACGAGGGGCCGGGGATGCTCTACTACAACCGGGACATCTTCGACCGAGCGGGGGTCCCGTACCCCGACGATACCTGGACGCTCGACACGCTCAAGGAGACGGCGCTGCGCCTGACGAGCGGCGAGGGGCCGTCCAAGACCTTCGGACTCGGCGAGCTTCCGACCCCGGGCGACGGGACCATCGCGCCCCCGTACCTCTACCCGTTCGGCGCCGCCTACGTCAGCGAGCCGGACGAGGCCGCGTGCCGGATCGCCGAGCCCGAGGCGGTCCAGGCGATGCAGTGGTGGCACGAGCTGCGCACGGCCGGCGCGGCGCCGAGCCCGGAGGACCTGCGCAACGTCGCCTGGCCGCCCTTCCAGTTTGGCAACATCGCCATGTACCTGCAGGGCACCTGGGCGACCCCGCCGATCCAGGCGAACGCCAACTTCAACTGGGCGATGACGGTTTGGCCCAAGGGCCCGGTTGCGCACTCCACCTACAGCGCCGGCAGCTCCTACGCGATCACCCGAGAGGCGAGTAACGCCGACGCTGCCTGGATCTATCTCAACGAGTACCTCTCGTCCGCTGGTCAGGTGTACATGTGGGCCCTGACCGGGCGAGGCAGCCCGGCGCGCCTCTCGGCCTGGCCCGCCTACCTCGACTCACAGTTCGCCCCGGAGGGGGCGCCGTTGGCCCAAGAATCGCTGACGGCGATCGCCTCCCACGAGATCCTCGACCAGCCGACCGGCGCCCAAGTGACCCAGACGGCGGGGCCGATCTGGGACGAGGTGATCGCGGGCAGCCTGGAGGTCGAGGAGGCGCTGCAGCAGGTGTGTCAGGCGATCGAGCCGATCCTGTCGCAGAACGCGTCGTAAGACTGGCGTCCCGCTCGCAGCACCGAGGGTCCGGCCGCGGGTGGGCGTCTGCCCGCGACCGGTTCCACTCGCCGATGGTCGCCAACGGCGGCGGCCTGCCTCGGCGACCGGCGAAGGAGGCGTCCCGTGGCACTCGTATCGACCGCCGCGCGCGGCCACCTGCGCATAAGACCGAAAGTCAAGGTCCAGCTCGGCAAGCAGGCACGACGTGAGGAACTCGCCTTCTACGGCTTCGTTTCGCTCTGGATCGTCGGCTTCGTCCTCTTCGACGCCGGACCGATCGTCGCGTCCTTCCTGATCAGCCTCACCGACTGGGCGATGCTGGGCGACCCAAGCTGGGTCGGCGGCGCGAACTACGAGCGAATGCTTGACGACGCGACCTTCTTCAAGGCGTTGCGCAACACGATCTACTACGGCGTCGGCAGCGTCGGGCTCGGGGTCGTCACCTCCTTCTTGCTGGCGCTGCTGCTCAACCAACCGGTACGCGGCATCGCCCTGTTCCGCACGATCTTCTACCTCCCGGCGGTCGTGAGCGGGATCGCCGTGGCAATCCTGTGGACCAATATCCTCCACCCCGACTACGGGCTGCTGAACGCGGCGCTGGCCCGGGTCGGTATCGACGGACCGGGCTGGCTTAAGTCGCCCGACTGGTCGATGCCGGGGCTGATCCTGATGAGCCTCTGGGGCGTGGGCGGCGCGATGGTGATCTACCTTGCCGGGCTGCAGAGCGTGCCGCAGCACCTCTACGAGGCAGCCGCCCTCGACGGCGCCGGGACCTGGCGCAAGTTCTGGGACGTCACCGTCCCGATGATGTCGCCGGTCATCTTCTACAACATTGTCGTCGGCTTCATCACGTCCCTGCAGAGCTTCGTGCTGATCCTGATCATGACCGATGGCGGGCCGGCCAACTCGACGTTGGTCCTCGGACTCTACCTCTATCGCCACGCCTTCCGCTTCTTCGACCTCGGCTACGCCTCGGCGATCGCCTGGGTGCTGCTCGTCGTCATCATGGCAATCACCGCGGTCCAATTCCTCGCCGCCCGATTCTGGGTCTACTACGAGGCCGACCACGCGAGGTAGGTAGGCTATGAGCCGCGTCTTGCCGCGTCCGACCGTTGTCGCCCCCGCCGCCCACCGTCGCGCGCTCCTCGGGGCACGGCGGGCTGGGCTGCTGCACCGCGTCCTGGTGTGGGCGCTGCTGCTGGCCGGATCGGTCCTCTTCCTGCTGCCGTTCTTGTGGATGGTTTCGACGTCGCTGAAGGCGTCGGACGCCGTCTTCTCCGTGCCACCGCGGTGGCTGCCGAGCTCCTTCCAGTGGCGCAACTACGTCGACGGCTGGACGATCCTTCCCTTCACCACGTTCTTGCGCAACTCCCTGATCGTGACGTTCGCGAACGTGCTGGGCAACCTCGTCTCGTGCACCCTGGTGGCCTACGGCTTCGCGCGGCTCCGCGCCAGGGGCAAGAACGTCCTCTTCCTCTTGCTCCTGGCCACCCTGATGATCCCGCGCGAGGTGACGATCGTGCCGCGGTTCCTCCTGTTCAGCGAGGTCGGGCTGGTCAACACGCTCTGGCCCCTGATCCTCCCGGCCTGGTTCGGCTACCCGTTCTTCATTTTCCTCCTCCGCCAGTTCTTCATGACGATCCCACGTGACCTCGACGACGCCGCGCGCATGGACGGAGCGTCCCACCTGCGCATCCTCTGGGACGTCATCCTGCCGCTCTCCAGGCCGGCCCTCGCCACGGTGGCGATCTTCTCCTTCATCGGCAACTGGACCAACCTGCTCGACCCCCTCATCTACCTCCGCTCGACCGACCTCTACACGCTGGCGCTGGGGCTCAACCTGTTCCGCGGTCAGAACTTCACCCAGTTCAACATGCTGATGGCCGTCTCGATCATCACCCTGGTGCCGGTCCTCGCCGTCTTCTTCCTCGCCCAGCGGACCTTCATCCGCGGCGTCACCCTGACGGGCATGGGCGGCCGCTAGACGGCCTCCCGCCCCAATCCGTCCATCCAGCCGCTGGAGGCAAGTCCCAAATGGATGCCGCCGCAACGCCCCGGTCCCGTCGGCCGCTCCCGGCCTGGTACGACGACGCCAAGCTCGGCATCTTCGTCCACTGGGGGCTCTACTCGGTCCCCGGCTGGGCGCCGACGACGGGACCGCTCGGCGAGGTCGTCGAGCGTGAGGGGTGGCGGGCCTGGTTCCGGCGCAACCCCTACGCCGAGTGGTACGGGAACTCGATGCGCATCGCGGACAGCCCGACCGCCGACTACCACCGGGACGCCTTCGGCGCCGACGCCAGCTACGACGACTTCGTCCCGGTGTTCGACCAGGCAGTGGCGGCCTGGGACCCCGCCGAGTGGGCGGCGCTCTTCCGGGACGTCGGCGCCGGCTACGTCGTCCTCACCACGAAGCACCACGACGGCTTCCGCCTCTGGCCGAGCGCGATCCCCCATCCGTCCAAAGGGGCGTACCACACCCGGCGCGATCTTGTCGGCGAGCTGACGGACGCCGTCCGCGAAGCGGGGCTGCGGATGGGGCTCTACTACTCGGGCGGCCTCGACTGGACCTTCAACGCGACGGTGATCGAGGACCTCCCGGACCTGATCGCCGCGATTCCTCAGGACCCAGCCTACGTAGCCTACGCCGATGCCCACTTCCGGGAACTGATCGAGCGTTACCGGCCCTCCGTCCTCTGGAACGACATCGGCAGCCCCGAGGCGTTCGACGCCGAGACGCTGATCGCCGACTACGAGCGGGCGGTCCCCGACGGGGTGGTCAACGACCGCTTCAAGATGAGCGCGGACATGTCGCCCGGCGCCTTCTTCGACTTCCGCACCCCGGAATACGCCACCTCCGTCGCGCGGAGCGAGCAGAAGTTCGAGTTCACGCGTGGCATCGGCTTCTCCTTCGGCTTCAACCGAAACGAAGACGACGCATCCTTCCTGGCGGTGCCCGAGCTGGTCCGGTTCGTGGTCGACGTGGTGAGCAAGAACGGCAACGTCCTCCTCAACGTCGGCCCCACCGCCGCCGGCGAGATCCCATCGGGGCAACGGGAACGGCTCGAGGGCCTCGGCGCCTGGCTCCGGGTCAACGGCGAGGCGATCTTCGGCACCCGCCCGTGGGTGACGTCCGAGGGCACGGCCAGCGACGGAACGCCGGTCCGATTCACGCGCACCGGGGACGCGCTCTACGCCACCCTGCTGGGGCAGCCGGCCCCCGGTCCGCTCGAGATCCCCGGTCTCCGACCCGCCGCGGGGACGGCGGTTCGCGTCCTCGGTCGGGACGACCCGCTGCCACTGGTGGCGGCGGACGACCGGCTCCGCCTGATCCTCCCGGTCGACCTGCCGGAGGCGCCGGCCCACTCGCTCAGGGTCTCGCCGGTGCCGGGGGCGATCCCGGCCGACTGACCGTCCCCGAGGACGAACGAGTCCCGGTCGTCCCCCGCCGGCCGGCCAGGACCGCCCCGATCCCGTGGACTTGATCGTCGACCGTACCGGTCCGTCGGCTCGTCGGGGGGCCGGGGCGATCCGACCCGACCGCCAGCCGACCGCGACCGCTGCCATCCATGTCGCGCCGACGGGTCCCCGCGCGAGCGCCAGGGAGGATCGTTCACATGACAACGGTTCCACGACTGCGGACGCGGCAGGTGCACCTCGACTTCCACACCCCGGGTCAGATCCGGGATGTTGGGGAAGGATTCGACGCGCAGCGGTTCGCCGAGACGGTGACCGCGGCGCACGTCGACTCGATGACGGTCTTCTCGCGGTGCCACCACGGGTACAGCTACCACCCAACCCGGGTCGGGACGATGCATCCCGGGCTAGGGTTCGACCTGCTCGGCGCGCAGATCGAGGCGCTCCACGGGGCCGGGGTGCGGGCGCCGATCTACCTGACGGTCGGCTGGGACGAGCTGATGGCGGACACCCACCCGGAGTGGCTGCAGCTCGCCGCCGACGGCCGGATCTGCCGCTCGCGGCCGGGCGACCTGTCGAGCTGGCGTTTCCTCGACTTCGCGAGCCCCTACGTCGACTACGTGCTCGCCTGCACGGAAGAGGTGCTGGAGCGCTACGGGCCCGTCGACGGGATCTTCTTCGACATCATCCGGCAGGGGGACGACGGCAACGGCTCGGTCTGGCGCCGCCGCCGGATGAGGCAGGAGGGGGTCGATCCCAGCGACGCCGTCGGCGTCCAAGACTTTGAGACGCGGATCGAGCGCGGCTTCATGGAGCGGGCGTCGGCGCTGGTGCGGGGGAGGAACCCGGAGGCGACGATCTTCTTCAACAGCCGCCTGCGGCCGGACCGCGACCCGGCGCTCGGCTCCCGCGCCGAGCTGCCGTTCTACAGCCACGTCGAGATCGAGTCGTTGCCCGGCGGGGGCTGGGGCTACAACCACTACCCCCTCTTCGCCGCCTACTTCCAGACGTTGCCCTGGCCGATCCTCGGCATGACCGGCATCTTCCACACCCACTGGGGCGACTTCGGGAGCATCAAGACGGAACCGGCGCTGCGCTACGAGTGCGCCCGGATGCTCGCCTCCGGCGGCGCCTGCTCAGTCGGCGACCACCTCCACCCCCGGGGCGTGCTCGACGCGGCGACCTACGACCGGCTGGGGGCCGTCTTCGCCGCGGTCGAGGCCGTCGAGCCGTGGTGCGTGGGCACCGAGCCGGTGCCGGAGGTCGGCGTTCTCCTGGCGGAGACGGGGCCGCGCTTCCACACCGTCGGCCGCGAGTCGGACGAGGGGGCGCTGCGGATGCTGCTGGAGCTGCACCGCCCGTTCCAGTTCCTCGACCGCGATGCCGCCCTCGCCCCCTACAAGGTCCTCATCGCCCCCGACGACGTGCCCTTCGACGACGAGCACGCCGCCAAGATCGCCGATTACCTCGACGGCGGCGGGACGCTGCTGCTCACCCACCGGTCGGGGTTGACACCCGCCGGGGACCGCGTCGCCCCGGCCCTCGCGGACGCGCTCGGGATCGAGTACGAGGGCGACGCGCCCGAGACGCCGGACTTCCTCGTCGCCGAGGAGGCGCTGGGGGCCCGGTTCACGGGCCACCACCAGGTCCTCTACGAGCGGGGAAGCGCGGTTCGGGCGACCGGGGCGGAGGTCCTGGCGCGGGTCGGCGTCCCGTACTTCACCCGGACGCCGGAGCACTTCTTCGGACACCGTCAGGCGGCGTTCGACCGCGCCACGGATCTGCCCGCGGTGACGCAGCGGGGACGGGTGATCTACTGCCACAGCCCCCTCTTCGGCGCCTACCGCCAGCACGCGGTGCCGGCCTACCGCGACCTGATCGGCCGGCTGCTCGACCGCCTGATTCCCGCGCCGGTCCTTCAGGCGCCGGGGCTGCCCACGACAGCAGAGGTCGCGCTGCTGCGGCAACCGGAACAAGGCCGCACCCTCCTCCACCTGATCCACGCCGTTCCCCAGCGGCGCGGTCCCGCGATCGACGTCGTCGAGGACGTGCTCCTTCTGGCCGACGTCCGCGTCGGCGTGCGGCTGGAGCGGCCGGCGACAGCGGTGACGCTGGCGCCGGGCGGGGAGCTGCTGGCCCACGACGATCGGGACGGGGTGACGTGGGTGACGGTGCCACGGGTGGAGGAGCATCAGGTGGTGGTCTTCGCGGAGTAGGGCGTCATGGCTATGGAGATGCGCCCAACGCTGGGGACTGGCGACCGGCGTCCACCCGGGAACGTCGCCTCGTGGCCCGTCGACCGCTTGTCCGGGCGGCACCGCCAGCCGCCGGCAACAGGGCGACCCGCACTACCTCCGACTCGACTTACTAACGTGGACGCCTGCGATTCGGTCCCGCTCGATGCCTCGGGGATGCGTCGGCGGAGCCGCACCGCGGGCGGAGGTACGGGGACTAGATCGCGGCGGCCGACTCGGGCAGCCCGCGGGGCGGGCCGGTCGTAAGGTGAACGCCCGCACCTGGCCTCGGGGCTGGTGCGGGTCCTGTGGCGGGCGCCGCTGGAGCTCGCGCCGGACGAGTGGGCGTGGCAGCTGCTCGCCGCCGTCGACGAGCACCGGCCCCGCCGCCTGGTGGTCGACGC
>CADCWG010000103.1 GCA_902806335.1 uncultured Thermomicrobiales bacterium
CGTTGTCCCGCGCGGCGGCTCGACCGCGACCGCGCCGGGTCAGGCGGGTGCGCTGCCGGGTGGACCCGGCCGGCGGCGTGATCGGGTGCCAGGCCACGGGCGACGAGAGGACCAGCGACGTGGTGCAGCGCGCACCCGTCTCGGCCAGGGCATCGACCAGCGCCTCGAGCGCCGCGGTGTCCGCGACGTGGACCTTGACCAGATAGGTCGCGTCCCCCGTCGTGCGGTGGCACTCCGCGACCGCCGGGTCGGTGGCGACGAGCGCCAGGAAGGCCTCGTAGTTCTCCCGGTCGACCACCGCCTGGATCAAGGCGGTGAGCGGCCGGCCGAGGGCCGACGGCGCGACCACCGCGCGGTAGCCGGCGATCACGCCCCGATCTTCGAGGCGCCGCACCCGCTCGATCATCGCCGGGCTCGAGAGCCCGACGTGCTCGGCCAGCCCCTTCATCGTCATCCGGCCGTGCTCCTGTAGCGCGTCCAGAATCCGCTCGTCCAGCGTATCGATCTGGCTCACCATCTGCGTCCTGTCTCCCTATCCCGTCCCCGATCGCCGCGAGGCACCCCCCGCCGCGCCACCAGTTCGCCCCCGCTCGGCCTCGGACCACCGCACCGGTCCTTGCCGCCCGACCACTGCCGCCAATGGCCGATGACCGCTGATACTTTATTCGGAGTTCGCACGCCGAAACCGACGCCGAGTCAGTCTATCCCCGTGTTCTGCGCAAGGCAAGGGCCGTTTCGTATCGGTAACGTACTTCTCCACGGGCGCTATTCCGTAGCCACGACGCCCCGTATCCTCCGAACTATCCACGGCTGCCACCGATTCTGTCCGTGTGGCGAGCGCCGGAGACGGCGGGAGACGAATTCGCTAGAATCATCCGGCTCCCGTGCGGGGCCACGGGGAAGGGTAGGTGGCCGCGACTGGCGGCCAGGGGGAGCTCGTGGCGGCACCGCCGGACGACGGGTCGATCGGGGACCACTTCGGGGACGACGGGCCGATCGTGTCGGTCGCGTGGCTGCGGGCGCGCCTCGGCCAGCCGGGGGTCCGCGTCGTCGACGTGCGCCCCGCCAACGCCTACGCCGCCGCCCACATCCCCGGCGCCGCCCCCACGACCCTCGCCGCGATCCGGCTCGACCGCTCCGCGCCGGACGCCATCGCCCGCTTCGCCGCGGCGCTCTCCGACGAGGTGCGCCGCCTCGGCGTCCGACCGGGCGAGAAGGTCGTGTTCGTCGAAGACGTCAGCGGCACGATGGCCGCCCGCGCGGTCTGGGCGCTCGACTACCTCGGGCACGGGGGCGGTGCCCTCCTCGACGGGGGCCTCGTCGCCTGGGCCGCGGCGGGCGGCGCGCTGACCCGCGACCCGACGCCGCCAGAGCCGCCCGGCGACCTGTCCGTCGTCCCCGACCCCACCGTGCTGGTCACCGCCGACGAGCTGCTGGCGGGCATCGCCGGCTCGGCCGGCGGGCACGGGGCGGGGGCGTCGGGCTCCCCACCGCTTCCGGTGGACAGCCGGGGCGACGCGGAGTACGCCCTCGGCACGATCCCCGGCGCGGTCCACGTCGACTGGACGCGTCACCTCCGCCCAGACGGCCGTCTCCGCCCACCGTCGGAGCTGCGGGCGCTCTACGCCGAGGCCGGACTCCCGGACGACCCCGACCGGCCGCTGGCGACCTTCTGCGGCAGCGGCTATCGGGCGGCGCACGCCTACGTCGTCCTGCGGGCCCTCGGTCATCGCCGTGTCGGCAACTACGTGCCGTCCTGGAACGAGTGGGGCGCCCGCGCCGACCTGCCCGTGACCCCGGGTCGATAAGCGCGCCGACGGTCCCGACTGGCACCACGGACACCCGGCCGGAGACGACCCGGCCCGACGGACACGACTCGGAGGGGGAGGGGGATGCGACTGGTCCTGTCCAAGAGCCTGCGCGCCAAGCCGAACGGCGACGTGACGCACGACATCGGCGCGGCGGTGGCCCGCGCCGTCCCCGGCGGCGGGGTGGTCCTCGAGCTCGGCCCGGCGGACGGGCCGCCCCACCTGCGGCTCCACCTCAGCGGCGACGAGGCGGCGCGCCTCAGCGCGACCGTCCGCGGCGTCGCCGACGGCGGCGGCGAGGCGATCCTGCTCGTCGACGAGTGAGAGCCGCGCCGGCTGGCGACCGGGATGCCGCCTGCGTCGGGCGCGGCGGCGGTGGGACGGATTCGCTCCCCGGCCGTGGCTGGCTCGGATAGTCGTGCCGGCGCCGATCACGCCGGCGCCTTGGAGCACCCCTGCTCGGGCGCTGTCCTGATGACGCCGACGAGATCTACTTCTCGGGCGGTCCGGGGTCGCCCCGGACGTCACCGTCCCGCGTGAGCGGTCGGGTGGCCGCCACGGCGGAGCGGCACCCGGCCCCGGCGTCACTCCAGGCCGTCTCCCGCGTCGGCGAGCCGCTCCCGCCGTCGCGCCGTGACCAGGTCGTGGGCCGCCGCGGTCGGGACGGGCAGGAACGCGCCGTCGCGGCAGCAGGCGAGCGCCAGCGCCACCGCGCCGTCGACCGAGACCCGGTGGCCCGGGGAGACGAAGAGGGGCGCTCGCCGGGGCCGGGTCCGCACGGCCGCGCCGACGACCTCGTCGTGGTCGACGAGCGGCGTCCGCGCACCGAACTCCCGCGCCGGCTCCTCCCAGTTGCCGACCAGCCGGCTCTTGGCGCAGCCAACGCTCGGCCGGTCGAGCAGCAGCCCGAGGTGGGATGCCAGGCCGAACCGGCGGGGGTGGGCGTAGCCGTGGCCGTCGAAGAGCACCAGGTCCGGCACGGCCTCGACCCGACCCAACGCCTCGACCACCGCCGGTCCCTCCCGAAACGAGAGGAGCCCGGGGACGTAGGGGAACGTCACCGGGCGCTCGGCGAAGACGGCCTCGACGCGCTCCATCGCCGGGAGGGCGAAGACCACCACGACCGCGATCGCGGTGTCCTGCCCGCCGAGCTTGAGGTAGGTGTTGTCGACGCCGGCGACGAGGCGGATCCCCTCCGGCGCGAGCGTGTCCTCCAGCGACAACCGCGGGCGCAGCTCGCGCTGGATGCCGCGCGCCTCCCCCGGGGTGACGTCCCACCGGTGCAGCTCGGCGACGCGCACGGTGCCCCCTCAGACCGTCGTGGCCACGCGGACCGACTGGCCGGCCCGCGACACCGCCCCTCGCCGAGTCATGCGCCCCCCCCGCCGGCGGCCCCGGTCGGCCCCGGTCGGCCCCGGTCGGCCCCGGTCGGCCCCCGGCGGTGGAGCAGGCATGGTAGTCGCAGCTTGCCAGGGACCCGCTCCGAAGCGCGCCCGGAGCGGCTCACGGCTGCCTGGAGCGCCGGCGCCTCCGGTGCGGCCACCGGGATCCGCCTAGATCGCGAGGCAGCTCTCGGCGGCGAGCCAGACGAGGCGCTCCCGAACGTCGGTGTGCGTGTCCCAGCCGCGGTGGTCCCAGTCGCCGAGGCCGCTCACGTCGTCGCCACCGTAGAGGATCTGGGCGAGGGGCACCCCGCGGAACTGGGCGACGGCGAACAGCGTGGCGGCCTCCATCTCCACCGCCAGGCAGCCCTCCGCCCGCCGCCGCGCGATCCGCCCCGCCGTCTCGCGGTAGAGCGCGTCGGTGGTCCAGGTCTTGGCCAGGCGGTGCTCGACCCCGTGCCGGTCGAGGACCAGCCGAACCGCGGCGAGGGCGGTCGCCTCCGCGGCGACCTCGCGGCTCGGCGGCAGGTAGTGGTATGAGGTCCCCTCGTCGCGCACGGCGGAGGTCGGCACGATCAGCTGGCCCATCGCGATCGCGGGGTCGAGGACACCCGCGCCGCCGCAGGCGACGAAGGCGTCGCAGCCGAGCGCGATCAGCTCATCGAGGAACATCGCCGCCAGCGGCGCCCCCACACCGGGGTGGACGAGCGCGACGGCCTCGTCGCCGACCTCGATCCGGTAGACCGGGTTTGGCCCCAGCTCGCTGGCGAGGGACGCGACCTGCTGGGCACGCCCCTCGTCGCGCAGCCGGGCGATGACCTCGTGGAAGAAGCAGAGGACGCAGCGCGAGGGCACGCCCGGCGGCCGCCGGATGTGGTGCTGCGGCGTGTAGACCGCCCCCGGGTCCGGGTCGAACTCCAGGATCGGGTATGCCGCGGCCATCCGTCCTCCTCGCGATACGGGCGCCGCGCCGACGAGGCGGGGTAGCCCCTCGCTGGCCCGCGACCTCGTCGCCGGACACCAACCCCGGTGCCGGCGCGGTCGAGCGCGCCATCCCGGGACGCCGCGCCACGCGCCGCCGGATGGTACCCGCCTCCTCGTCCTCCGGTGTCGAGCAGCGGTCAGTTGTCCGCGTCCCCGACCAGCACTCGGGCGTGGGATGCCCCGCCGGAGCGCCCCACGTGGCCGCCGACGGGCCGCCGGCGCGAGCGGCCGAGCCTTCGATGGTCGGTCCCGTGGTCCGTGCGGCGAAGCCCCCGCACCTGGGCGTCGATCTTGGGCGGCGGCGCCCCGCCCCGCGATGCGATCTCGCGTTGGATCGGGCTGTTCGGTGGTCGAATCGGGGGCGCGGCGGCCCGCACCGGCCGGTGTGGGGCCAGAGGTCGGGGGCTTGGGCATGAAGCCGACCGCGAGACCGCCGGGCGTGGGGGCGGGCGACCTCCCGAGTTCCGGATCGCGCACCGTGCGCCGCCGAAGCCGTCCCGTCGGACTAGCGAGCCGACCCTGCCGGGTGTAGGCTGGGGACACCTCGGACACGTCGATGCCCGGTGCGGTCCGCTTCTGGTCGCCCATGCGCCGGGCGGAGTGAGTGGCGAACCCGGCTGAGGCCTCGATCGGCCTGGCCGGGTTTCCGTGCGCCCGGCCGTCGCTGCGGAGGGAGCCATGGACGGGCCCAGGTTCGACGAGTTGACGACGCCCTGGCGGTCTGGTCGACCCGATGGGCGACATCCAGGAGGCTGGCGGCCGGACTCCGGGCGGTCCTCGCGTCGGGTCGCCGGGGTCTGGCCGTCGGCCTGCCGGGCGACGACCGCGTCGACTGTTTCGTCCAGCAGTTGTGCCTCGTCGACGACGCGACCCAGACGCTGATGCGCCAACCCAGCGGAGACGGTGACGAACGGATCCGCAAGGCACCGCCCGAGCACACCGTGTGCTCGCGGGGCGCCGGGTGCTGCGTCGACCCCGAGTTCCGGCCCCCCCGGGCGCCGTGGTCCCGGTGTCGACCTGCCGCGAGCGCGGGGGCACCACCCGCGCCCCTGAGCGGGGCAGCGTGCCCGTCGCCTGGCGGCGTCGGCAGCCGTCGCCGCGTCCCGGCCCAGGGACGGCCGCTGCCCGTCGCGCTGACGCCCTCCGGCCGACAACGCCCCGACGGCCCTGCCGTCACCTGCCGCTACGACCTTGAAGTTCGGTTCAATGTTCTCTGCTACCGGATGCACCGCGGTCCGAGCCGAGGTGGGCGAATGGGATCAGCCTCGACGATGTTCCGCGACGTGCCGCGCGGTCCTCCCCCGGGTGCCCATGCATCGGGAGGGGTGACCGGCGGATCTGGCCGGATCGCTCTGGACGGGACCGGCGCTGCGTGCCCGGCCGCTACCTGGCAAGGATGATGAGGTTGGGCGACACCCGAGACCAGAGTGGATGGGGATGGTCCGTCCCGACTGACCCGCATAATCGGAGTGGCGAGTTCCGAGGCTCGGTCGACTTGGGCGAAGGCGTCCGGTGTCGGATCGGGCACGCCGGTGGGAGGGCGCGACGATGAGACGACTGGCCGCCGTAGTCCTGCTGCTGGGCGCGATGGTGGCGAGCCCGGCGATCGCCCAGGACGCGACGCCCGCGCCGCCCCAGGGTGCTCCCCCCGCCGCGCAGGGCGCGACGCCCGCGGCACTGGGCGCGACGCCCGCGGCACTGGGCGCGACGCCGGCAGGGGCTGAGACGCCGGGAACCCGGGCGCCGTTCATCTCGGACGACGGCGTGTTCGCCTCGTCCGCCGCGCTGCTGCTGCCGCAGCCCGACGGCCCGTTCCCCCTGGGAACCCCGGGCGAGGTCGCGGTGGTCGCGCACTTCCCGTCCCGGGAGAACACGGCGGTCGTCGTCGTCCTGCGGAACAACACGAACGCCGCGGTCAACACCGTCGTCGTCAGCGTCAGGGTGGCCGTCGGCGGCAGGACCGTTGCCCTCGGCACCTCCTCCAACGTCATGCCGGCGGAGATCGCGCCGACCGGCCTCGCCCTGGCCGCGATCCCGCTGGTCGGCGACGTCGTTCAGCCAGCCGACATCGCGGCGGCCGTGATCAGCGTCAGCGCCTCGCTCAACGAGGACGATCGGCCATTCGAACCGATTAGCATGGTCGACGTCGTGGCCACCGCGGACGGCTACCTCGCCGGGCTCCGCAACACCGGCGAGCGAGCCACGCTCCAATCCGAGGCGGTGATCCTGATCTGCATCTCCGGCAGCGCCGACCAACCGATCGGCGCCTGGGCCGCCAACACGTTCGACGAGGTGATCGGTCCCGGGGAGTCGGCGACCGTCGAGCAGGATCTCGACTCCTCGTGGGCACCGTGCGACCAGTACATCGCCGCCGCGATCGGCGCCCAGGCGGAAGGCGTGCTCAACGAACCCGGGACGGACTGAGGCCGGTAACACCCTCCGCCACCACCCCCCTGCGTTCTAGAGGGGGTGCGCACAGCCGCGAGGTCGGTCGGCCTACGACCCCACCAGCGCGCCCGACGGCTGCGCCGGCCGGGATCGAGGCCCGCACGCGGCGACGGGATCGAGGACCGCGCGCGGCGAAAGGACGAGCACGCCGCGCAGGCGGCCCCGAGGCTCGCCGAGGTCCGGTGCGCCGAGGTCTCGCCCATCCACGCCAGCGACCGAGCCATGCGCCCGTGCCGAGACGGCGATCATGGGCTCCTTGTTCGACTATCCCACCGGACCTCCCGGCGCCTCATCTCGGACCAGCCCGTTGGGCGACTCCCGAACCGGCGCTGTCCGCGCCAGGGCGCGGCTGCGCGGCCCCGATCGCCGACGGGGCGGTCAGGCCCTGATCTCGTAGAAGACGTTGAAGGGGTTGTTCGGGAAGTCGATCCGACGGAACTGGGTGAACCCGGCGTTGGAGGCCAGCTGCCGCGCCTTCTCCTCGCCCATGCAGGTGCCGATCCCCTCGCCGCCCACGGCCAGCGCCTGGGTCATGCAGTAATTGGTGCTGGCGGAGTAGCCGAAGGCCCCGATGCCGAGGGGGTGGTCGATGTTGCGCTGGAGGTCACCGAAGAAGTTGAACTCGAGCACGAAGTAGGTCCCACCCGGGTTGAGCGCCGCCTTGATCTCGCGCATCGCCGGGCGGGGGTGGGGCATGTCGTGCACCACATCGAAGGTCGTGATCAGGTCGTACCGGCCGGGGATCCCCGCCGTCACGTCGCGGACCTCGTAGCGCACCCGATCGGCCAGTCCCGCCGCCGCCGCGTTGGCGTTGGCCGCCGCGATCGCCGGGGCGTAGTTGTCGTAGCCGACCAGGGTCGCCTCGGGGTAGCCCTTGGCCAGGAAGAGCAGCGCCTGGCCGTTGCCGCAGCCGACATCGGCGACGGTGCCGCCCGCCCGCAGCCTGGCGTCGACCTCCGGCATCGCGGGGATCCAGTCCTGCACCAGGTTGTTGCGGAAGGCGGTCCGGGTAAAGCGTTCGAAGCCGCACCAGAACTCGGTCCCGAAGCGTGCCTGCGGCACCCCGCCGCCGTGGCGGAAAGCGTCCGTCAGGAGGTCGACGTTGGCCCAGTTCGTCGGCTCCATGGCGAAGATGCTGGTCAGGTAGAACGGGCTGTCGCGGTCGACCAGGCAGAACGTCTGCTCGGGCGTCATGCTGAACCGCTTGGTCGCGTCGTCGTAGGCGACGTAGCCGTGGCAGGCCATCGCCGACAGCCACTCGCGGGCGTAGCGCTCGTTGATCCCGGCGCGGACGGCGAACTCGGGGCTCGTGGCGGGTCCGCCGTCCGCGAGGGACTCGAAGAGCCCGAGGCGGTCGGCGATCGCCGTCAGCGTGCCCATCTGGCAGGCGGTGATGTCACCGAGGACCTTGAAGGCAAAGGCGTGGACGTCCTCCATGTCCAGGGTGGAGACGGCTTGGGCACCCATCGGAGGCTGCTCCTCTCGGGAAGCGCACGGCACGACGAGCGGTGACAACCGGGCGCGCACGGCGAGCCCGCGTGTCCCCCCGGAGACCGACCCAGAGATGCCGGAACCGATGCCCAGCGCGCCGCGGAGAGGGCGAGCATCTCCCGCGCTTCTCCGCCGCGCCATCGATCGCGGCCAACGCGGGTCCGGGACAGAGGACCGCCGGGCGGTGTCCCGATCACCGGCGCGGGCGCGCGGAAGCCCCTGGTCCCGTGGGCCGTGGGGCCGAGGCACCACGCGTCCGCGCCGCCTCGACCCAGGGCGGGCGCGGGACCGCCCCGGCGGGCCATATCCCTCACCGACGAGGGACCGTCAGCGCGGCACGCCGCCACCGCGAGGTGGTCCGGCGCCGTTCGCCGGACCGCCGGGCTCCGCGGCGGCCGACCGGCCGCAGCGCCTCGGACGGCCCGCGGTCCCGCGCCCGCGGCGGCCGGCTTGTGGAGGATCGGCCCGAGCGACCCGTCAACCGTGTTCCGCCGGTCGGGGGCACGGCCTGCCGTGCCCGGGCGGGCAGACGGGCGGTCCGGGCGTCGCCTCGACCAGGACACGTCCCCCGGGGGTCGAGGCGAGCCAGACCGTCAGGCGTGTGACGGCCGGAGCACCCAGCGGAGCGATCGGACAGCGCGGAGGAGGCGACCGAGCGGCGCCACCGGGCTCCCGACGACGACCACCGTCTCGGGTCGCGACTGTCTGGCGGCCGCGACCAGCGGTCCTACCTGCTCGGCGCGTCGGAGTGCCAACTGGCGCTCGGCTTCGATCACGCGGGTGCAGGTATGCGGGTGGGGAAACATGACCTGATCCTTCCGTGGCGGCCGTTCGCCGGCCGCCCCGTGCCCCGAAGGCCGATCGCTCGGGCACGGTCCCAGCGTGCCCGACGGCGGCCTCGTCCGCATCGGCAGAAATGCTCGTTCCGATGGAGGCCGCTCCGGCCGCCGGCATAGGAGTAATTACCTAGGTCAACCGGAGCCGAGGCGGGTCTCCCGGCTCAGACGATGCCGAGCCGCCGGGCGGCGGCGATGGCGGCGGTGCGGGATCGGACATCCAGCTTGGCGAGGACGTGGGTGACGTGGTTGTCGACGGTGCGAGGACTGACCGAGAGTGCCTCGGCGATCTCTCGGTTGGAGCGGCCCTCGGCGATCAAGATCAGGACCTCCTGCTCGCGCGGCGTCAGCGGCGATGCCAAGGCCGTGCCGCCGCGCGCGACGTCGTCCGGATCAGGGGCGGACCCGACCAACCGCGCGACGAGCGACGCGCCCAGGTCGAGGGCCTCCTCCACGGACATGGCCCGTCCGGCGTCCTCCTCGGCGGTCCACTCCGCCGGGCCGAGGATGCGCCGGCCCTGGGCCACGGCACGCTCGTAGAGGGTCCGCTCGGGCAGCGCGGCGGGCAGTCCGATGGTTCGCCGCAGGGTGTCCACCGCTCCGGACAACCGGGCGGCCCGGGCCGCGTCACCGGCGGTCCCGGCGACGGCCGCGATGCCCGAGAGCACCTCGGCGATCCCCGGCCGGAAGTCCTCATGCCGCCACCGCGAGAGGCTCTCGGCGTAGCGCCGCGCGGCGGTCGCCGGGTCGCCTGCCCACAGGGCGATGTGCCCCAGGTAGAGGAGGGAGACGGCGGCGCCGTAGCCGTGCCCCGCGCCGCGCTGGAATCCAAGCGCCTCGGTGAGGACCGCCTCCGCGCGCCGGTGCTCACCACGGCCGAAGGCGATGCTCCCGAGGTGCGCGAGGGAGAGTCCCGTCCAGATCGGATCGCCGGCGGACCGGTACAGCGCGAGCGCCTC
This sequence comes from uncultured Thermomicrobiales bacterium, assembly GCA_902806335.1. Lineage (GTDB taxonomy): Bacteria > Chloroflexota > Chloroflexia > Thermomicrobiales > UBA6265 > CADCWG01. The sequence continues at coordinate 9,909 of CADCWG010000103.1, forward strand.
GTCGAACCGGGCCTCGGCCCGATCGTACTCCCCGCGGTCCTCGGCGATCTTGCCCAGCACGTAGGACGCGATCGCGGTGCCGGGTCGGTCCTCAAGCCGGCGGTAGAGGGCCAGGGCTTCCTCGCCGTAGGCCCGAGCCTCCGCCTCCGCACCGCCGCAGTGCTCGAGCAGTGCCAGGCCGACCGCGGCCCTGGCCCGGATCCGAGACCGGTCCGCTCCGGCGTCGGCCAGGCTCAGCCGCAGCCACCCGCGCCCCTCGCTGAGGTGGCCGTGGGCGTACCAGAATCGCCAGAGTGCCCCGGCCATCCGTCGCACCCAGTCGTCTCGGCCCGCCGTCGCGGAAGCCCAGGCCAGGGCCGCGCGAAGGTCGTCGTGGCGCAGCTCGAGCAGCGCGAGCCACGCTCGGCTCGCGGGGCCGAAGAGGTGCGGCTCGGCGTCCTCGGCCAGCGCCATGAGGTGCGCGGCATGCCGTTCCCGCAGCGCCTCGGTCTCGCCGTGAGCCTCCAGCCGCTCGAGGGCGAACTCGCGCACGGTCTCCAGCATGGTGAACCGGGGCTCGCCGGCGGTGGGGTCGGTCTGGTGCAGGAGGCTGGCGTCGACCAGCGCCCCGAGGGGCTCGAGGAGATCGACGTCGCCGTCGTCGACCGCGCCGACGACGGCCTCCGCGTCCGCCAGCGAGAAGGGATCGGAGAAGACCGTCAGCCGGCGGAACAGACGCTGTTCCGCCGGCGCGAGCAGGTCGTAGCTCCAGGCGATCGCGTCGCGCATCGTCCGCTGCCGGTCCGGCGCGTCCCGCGGACCGCCGGTCAGCAGCGGCAGCCGCCGCTCCATCCGTGACAGCAGCGCCGCCGGGGGAAGGAGGACGACGCGCGCCGCGGCCAGCTCGATCGCCAGCGGCAGCCCGTCCAGCCGCCGGCAGACCTCGACCACCGCCGCGGCGTTCCCGGGGGTCACGGCGAAGTCCGGCCGCGCGCCCCGCGCCCGTGCCGTGAAGAGCTGCACCGCCGGCGCCGAGGACGCGCCGTCCGGCGACGGGACGTCGGACATCGCGGGCAGGTCGAGCGGCGGGACCGGGAATTCGCGCTCGAACGAGAGCCGGAGGCGGGCCCGGCTCGTGACGAGGATCGACAGCCGCGGGCAGGTGCCGAGCAGGTCCGCGACGAGCGGCGCGGCCTCGACCACCTGCTCGAAGTTGTCGAGCACCAGCAGGAGCCGCCGATCCCCCAGCGCGGCCTTGACGAGTTCGGCTAGGGGCTCCTCGCCGGATTCCCGCACGCCGAGCGCCTGGGCCACCGCCGCCACGACGAGGGCCGGGTCGGCGACCGGCGCGAGGGAGACGAACCGGACGCCGTCGGGGAAGTCGCCCGCAACGAGCGAGGCCGCCTCCACGGCCAGGCGCGTCTTGCCCACCCCGCCGGGGCCGGTCAGAGTCAGGAGCCTGACGTCCTCCTGGAGGAGCAGGTCCCGCACCGCGGCCAACTCACGGAGCCGGCCCACCAGGGGTGTCCACGGCGGCAGCAGGCCCTGGCGATGACCGGCAAGGGAGGGGCCAGGCATGGCGCGACTCGGGCGGTCGGCGGCGGTCGACGAGGGACGCGTGCGCCCATCTTGCCGAACCGCTTGTCGAACGTCAACGAGGCTTCCTCGCCACGGTCGAATCGTCGGGCGGATGAGGCACCGGGCGGCGCCAGCGCGACTGACTCGGAACCGGTGGGGGATAGGTTACAGGCGCGCAAGACCGCACACCCACGTCGCCCGTCGTGGCGACTGGTCGCCATTCGCCCCCGTACGCCTCCGCCGACGCGGGTTGCCTCGCTGACCGGTACGAGCGGCCCGCGCACTGTGCGCGGAGTTCGGGGCCGGGGTCGCTACGGCGGGAACGCTTCGGCCGACGCAAACGTTGGCAGGCGGGGACCGGCGCCGGATTCCGGTGCGGACCGAGGGCGACGGCCTCGCCGGGTGAGGATCGAGGAGACCGCGCGGTTCGCCGATTCGTCGCGTCGCGCGTCGCGTCCCGGGCAGCGGGGTCCGCCACGCGTCTTCGCCCGCCGACGATCAGTGTCCCGCGAGGGCGGCCGGCGCGGCGGCGCGTGGGGCGATCCGCCCACGGGCGAATCCGCCCACGGGCGAAGAGCCGAACCCGGTTACGCCAGGCGTTCGGGCGTGGTGCTAAGATCGCGGCACCCCCTCCTCGATGCGCGCGACGCGCGTCCAGCGGAGCAGCACGTTGACGAGCCACGTCGCGGCGCCGTTTGGGAAGTTGCTCCGGCAGCATCGCCTCACCGCCGGGCTGAGCCAGGAAGAGCTCGCCGAGCGGGCCGGCCTCAGCGTGCGTGGCATCAGCGATCTGGAACGGGGCCGACGGGCGACGCCACGGCCCGAGACGGTCCGGATGCTCGCCGAGGCGCTCAAGCTGGACGGGACGGCGCGCGACGGCCTCATCGCCGCGGCGAGACCGGAGCTTGCCGCAACGGCCGGACCGCTCCTGGTCGCATCGCCCGACCGGCCGTTCCCGCGGCCGCCGCTGCCGGCGTTGGCGCGACTCCCGATCCCGCCGACCCGCCTGGTCGGGCGGGAGCAGGACGTGGCGTCGGTCTTCGACCTGCTGCTGCGACCGGAGGTCCGGCTGGTGACCCTGACCGGCGCCGGAGGAACGGGCAAAACGCGCCTGGCCATCGCCGTGGCGGAGGAAATGGCTGCCGGGTACGCGGACGGCGCGGCCTTCGTCGACCTCGCCCCGGTCCGCGACCCCGAGGTGGTCCCCGCCGCAATCGCCCGGGTGCTGGGCGTGCGGGAGGACCGTGGCCAGACCCTACTGGCCGCCCTGCGGGCCTTCGTCGCCGAGCGGGCGATGCTGCTGGTGCTGGACAACTGCGAGCACCTCCTGTCCGGGTTGCCGGTGGCGACGCAGCTTCTGGCAGCGAGCCCCGGTTCCAAGATCCTGGCGACCAGCCGAGAGCGCCTGCACCTGCGGGGCGAGCGCGAGCTGCGGATCGAGCCGCTCCCGGTGCCGGAGATTTACCCGGGCAGTGGCCCGGACGTCGACATGCTGACCGCGCTGGCGAACGTGCCGGCGGTCCGCCTCTTCGTCGAGCGCGTGGTGGAGGTCAAGCCGAGATTCGTCCTGACCGCCGCCGATGCCTCGGCCGTGGCCGAGGTTTGCCGGCGCCTGGAAGGCGTTCCCCTGGCGTTGGAGTTGGCGGCTGCCCGCGTCCGACACCTACCCCCGCCGGCGCTGCTGACCCGCCTGGAGCGCCAACTGCCGGAGTTGTTCGACGGCCCTCGTGACCTGCCTGCCCGCCAGCAGACGCTCCGGGCCGCCATCACCTGGTCCCACGACGTCCTCACCGCCGGAGAGCAGATCCTCTTCCGCCGCCTGGCCGTCTTCGCGGGGGGCTGGGACCTCGCGGCGGCCGACGGGATCGGTTCCGGCCCGACGTTCGGCCCCCTGACCTCCCTGGTTGATAAGAGCCTGGTCCGTCAGATCGACACGAGCGGCGAACCGCGCTACGGAATCTTGGAGACGGTGCGGGAGTACGCGCTGGAGCGCCTGGTCGCCAGCGGCGAGGAGGCGTCAATCCGTGACGCCCACGCGGCCTTCTTCCTGGCGCTGGCCCAGGAGGCGGAGGAACGTTCGGGCGGTCCGGAGGAACTCGCCTGGAAGGAGCGGCTGGAGGTCGAGCATGCGAACATCCGGGCCGCGCTGGGGTGGCTGCTGACCGGTGGCCCGCCGGAGGGCGGGCTGCGCCTGGCCGCGGCGATGGAGCGGTTCTGGACCGAACGGGGCCACCTGACGGAGGGGCGCGCCTGGCTGGAACGGGCGCTGGCCCGGTCTTCCGACCGTGCAACGTACGAGCGCGCCAGAGCGCTCCGTGTCGCCGGCATGATCGCCTTTCACCAAGGTGATCGGACCGAGGCTGCCGCGTTCGGTGAGGCCAGCCTGGCGATCGCCCGGCAGCTCGGCGACCGCCGGGCGATCGCCGGCGCGCTGCTGCTCGTCGGCATGGTGGCATGGCGTCGGGGCGATCCTGGACACGGCGTGGCCTGCCTCGACGGAGCGCTGGCGATTCAGCGCGACCTCGGCGCCCCGAACGCCGTCGCCCGGGTCCTGGTCGAGCTGGCGACGGCCGCGCACGCCGGAGGCGACCTGGCGTCGCCCGTCCCGTTGCTGGAAGAGGCGATCTCCTTCTTCCGCCGGACGGGATATTTGACCGGGTTGAACACGGCCCTCGCCAACCTGGCGGTGGTTCACCAGATCGCCGGCGATCACGCCCGGGCGGAAGCGCTGATGGAAGAGGGTCTGGCGATCGCGCGGCGCCTGGGGATCAAGAGCGGCGTGGCGATGCACCTCGGGAACCTGGCGAACCTGCCGCGGGTCCAGGCCGACCCGCCGCGGGCGGCGCGGTTCTACCGCGAGAGCCTGGACGCCTTCGTCGAACTCGGCGACCGGGCCGGGATTGCGGAATGGCTCGACGACATCGCCGGCTTCGCCGCCGCCGACGGGCGGGCCGCCGAGGCCGCCTACCTGCTCGGCAGCACCCGGGCACTGCGAGCGGCAATCGGGCTGCCGCGGCCGGAGGTGTTCCGATACCTGACCGATCAAGCGGTCGCGGCGGCGACGGCGCCGCTGGGCGAGGCGGGGTTCGCGGCGGCGTACGCGATCGGGGAGGCACGCCCGCTCGAGGATACGATCGCCGCAACGCTGTCCTGGCTGACCGAGGAGCAGAGCGGCTGAGGCGGGCGGCGGTTCGCCGGCCCATCTGTCTCCAGGGCGCTCGTGGTCGCGCCGAGCCGCGACGCGCGATCGACCTCGGAGGTGCCGCCCAGGTCGGTACCGGGCGTTGTTCTCGAACGCTCTGGCGACTTACCGGTCAGGTCGATTAAGGGGGGAGTGGCTGGGCCTGCTCGGCCGCCGGCAACGATGAGTCCTCTCCCGGAGGCTTCATCGGGTGCCTCCCCTATGTCCGCCTCCCTGGCGCGTGGTACCGGCGACGGTTCCCGCATGCTGGCCCTACGCGGCCCGATCGCCTTCGGGCGTCGGGTACGGTGGCCCGACACGGGCGGCGCTCGCCCCGCCGTCCACGGCAAGCGTCGCCCCGGTCACGAACTCGGCCTGCGGCGAGCAGAGGAGGAGGACAGCGTTCGCGATGTCGGCGGGCGCGGCGGGCCGGCCCAGCTGGTTCGCCGCTCGGGCCGCCGCCTTGTAGGCCTCGTCCAGGTGGGCGCCACCCTCCGGGACCTCGACGTAGCCGGGGAGGACGGCGTTGACGCGGATGCCGTGCCCGCCCAACTCCGCGGCCATGACACGGGTCAGTCCGACCACGCCGGCCTTCGATGCGCAGTAGTGCGCCCAGCCGCGGAGCCCCACGTTGGCGGCGCCCGAGCTGACGGCGACGATCGTCCCGCCGCGCCCGGCCGCCACCATGGCGCGGGCGGTGGCCTGACAGGTCAGGAAGGCGCCCTTCAGGTTGACGTCGAGCACCCGGTCCCACTCGGCCTCGGACAGGTCGAGGAACGGCGTGTTGGGGTACAGCCCGGCGTTGGCGACGGCGACGAGCGGCGGGCCGAGCCGCTCGACGACCGCCGCGACCATCGCGGCCGTCGCGGCCGCGTCGCGCACGTCGAACGGAAACGGGACGGCCTCGATCCCGCCCGCTCCCAACGCGGCGCAGGCGCCCTCCGCCCGCTCGGCGGTCAGGTCGTTGAGGGCGATCCGCGCCCCGGCGCACCCGAACGCCTCGGCGATCGCGTAGCCCAGCCCCGTCGCCGCCCCGGTGACCAGGACCGTCGTGCCGGCGAAGGGGGCGATCGGTGGCGATGTCATGGGGTCGACCCTATCCGTCGGTGTCGGCCTACGCCTCGGCACGCGGAGACGAGCGACCCAACTGGCGCGCGGTGGGAACGGCTTCGCCGGCCGCCGCCTCCTCGGAAGCCTCACCCGGTCCCGCCCGCGAACAACCGTCGCACCGTCGTCAACGGCGTCCCTGGGGTGCTTCGGCCGGGTGGTCCCAGGAGCCGCCCCTGGAGTGCCGCGACTCCTGGGAGACGGTCTGCGGCCACGCCTCCAGTCCAACGCCGGCCTGGGTCTACAACCGGCTCCTCCCCGCGCCCCAACGCCGGGCCGACGCGGACGGCCATCCGGACCGGACGCCGCACCTCGTCGACGGCGGCGCGGGCCGCGCCCGTCGGCAGGCGGCCGCGGCAAGAGGGGGCCCCACCGCGCGCCGCTACGCGCCGGGCGCCCGGTAGCCGAGCTGCCCGGCCCGGCGCAGGGCCTCCAGCGTCTCGTCGACGGTCAGGAGGACCGTCGTCTCGAACGACCTCAGCGCGCCGCCGCCGCCGATCGCCAGCGCCACCGCGGCCATGGACACGTTGTCGGGAGCCTCCCACAGGTTGTAGCCGTCGTGGGTGCCGAAGGCGTACCAGAACCCGTGGAGCGTCCCGCCGACCGACTCGATGTACGTCCGGGCGGCCTGCCGCCGGTCCTCGGGGTTGGCGGTCAGTCGGGCCCACGTCTCCGGCGTGTAGCTGAACCGCGACAGGTAGAGCGGCATCGTCTATCCCCCTCGTTCGCCGGCCCGCGCGGGCCGGCGTCGACGTCAGAGTATGGCCCGCCCGGTCACGCCTCGCCCGGCACGGTGGGCGCGGGGTGAGGAGGAGCGGCGGCCGGGGCTCCGGGTGCCGGCCCGCGCACCGCGGCGCCCCCGACCGACCGGTGGCGCCCACCTCCCCTCCTCCCCGGAGGCTGCGGTCGCGCGGCACCCGGGGCCCGCGTCGACCACACCGTTGGGGACGATCCAACGACGCGGAGGGCACCTCGGTGGCCTGGCCCTGGGCGCCGTGGCACGGCCCCCCGGAGGTGCCGCCGACCGGGCTCCCACGCGCACCGTGTGAGCACGGCGGTGGGGGTGGGTACCCACCCCCACCGCCGTTCACCGCTCTGGCTCCGACTGGACCACCGTCACTCGCCGACCTCGACCACGGCGTACATGCCCTTGTTGGCGTGGGGCAATCCGTCCGCGATGTCGGGGAAGAAGCAGGCCAGGCCGTAGGTGCCGGACGCGAGGTCCACGGGGACCCAGATCGACGTCCCGGGCGACTGCGTCGCCGTGAAGAAGACCGGGATCAGGTCCTCGTCAGGATTGAAGTCGACCGCCGCCGGGGTGCCGGTCAGGTCGGCCTCCAGGACCGCCGCGACCTCGTCCTCGGTCAGGCCGTCCGGACCCTCGAACCAGACGATGAAGTGGGGCTGGGCGCCGCGGTTCTCGACCTCGACGACCTGGGAACCCGCCGCCAGTTCGCCCTCGGTGACCCCGATCACGTACTCGCCCATCGTGACGGTGGCCCCCGACTCCGGCTCCGGCAGTTCGGCCGGCATCTCCCCGGTGACCTCGAAGGTGATCGGCTCCTGGGCCTGGTCCGGGTCGCCGCCCGAGGAGGCGACCCACTCGCCCGACGTCAGGTCGAGCACGACCTGCGCGGATTGGCCCGGCCCGGCCGACGTGCCGCCCGCGAAGCGGGACTCGTAGAAGAAGGCAGGCGGCCCACCCATCCCTTCCTCGCCCTCGGCCGGCGTGGCGTCCGGGGCGAGGGCCGGCGTGCCCTCGGCGGCCGCGGCGTCCTCCTCGCCGGGCGGAGGCGCGAGCGCGGCGAGGTACTCCTCGACCGTCACCCCCACGGGCTGGGCGAACTCGATGCCGCCGCCGAACTCGCCGACGTCCTCGGCGACCGCCAGGGTGACGAGGTACCGTCCGGCCTCCAGCGACTCGGGGATGCCCTCGTAGCCGGCGGCGGTGAGCGTGATCGCCAGTTCGGGCAGGCCCAGCCCGCCCAGGCCCTGCTCGGGCGTTGCCTCCTGGGCCGCGACGAGCGCCGGGCGACCGGCGACCGGGACGGCTAAGACGGCGGCGATGAGCACGACGGCAAGCACGACGCGGGGCATGGGGCGTTCCCTCCAGGGCGTAGCAACGCGGCACACGCCAGTTTCTGCCGCCCCAAGAGCGTGCCCGGTCAGCCCCCGTCACGCCAGAGTAGATGTACTTACTCGCCAGTACCTACTCGCAGGTGCCAACCGGCCGGCCAGGAGCGCACGAGGGTGGTCGGACCGTGGGTCGACGCGGTTGAGGGACCGGCCGAGCCGACCCGGCGGCCCTGGCCCTGCCAGTCAGGCCCGCCGACGGCCACCGGGCAGGGCGCACCGCTCCCCGCTGGCGCCCTGACGGAGCGAGGACCTCCGTGCCGCCGAACGGCGGGGATCTCCTCGCCGTGGTCTCCGGCAACCTCGCGCCGCCAAGCGGCGAGACGGTGGCCGGGGCGGTGGCGTCCGACCCGGTGCATGCCGAGGCGGTCGGCGGCGGGACGGTGGTCGTCACCCGTCCGGGGAAGCGACGGGGTTCGGTGCCCGGTGTTCGGACGCGAAACCGGCCCCAGAGGTCCGCGCCCCCAGCCTCGACCTGAGATCGGTTCCACGCTTCCCGGTGGTACCCGGCCGCTGCTCGCCGCCCCGCGCCCGGGCGTCGGGCGAGGGTGCGGAGACGCCCCCCTCGCCGAGCCCGCCGGCCCTGGCGACCGCCGTGCCAAATCGACGGTCCGTGACCTCGACCGACACTCCGGGTAAGCACAATCCCCCATATGTCCCGCGATCACTATCGTCCCGTGGATGAGTGATCCTACCGATGTGCCGTGTTCTGGTCGGTGCAATGCTGCATGGGTCGGGCGGGGGACACCCGGTGCTCCTGCCGGTCGCAAAGGAGTCGCCGTGTGAACCGCGCCGTCCACCTGCGCCTGCTCGTCCCGCTGTCCTTCCTGGTCGCCGTCCTCGCCGCCCTCCCGGCCGGTGGCGGCGGCGCCCAGGAGGCCAGTCCCGAGGCCGTCGCCGGCCCCGGTCCCCACCCTGGCGAACGTGTCCGCCTGATCGACCGCGACCGAAATGCGATCGGTGCGGTCTCCGTCACCGAGCTCGAGGACCCCTACGAACTCTATGATGACCTCTATACGCCTCAGCCGGGCCGTCGCTTCGTCATGGCCTATGTGGTCTACGAGAACATCGACACGGAGTCCGCGTACGTTAGCAGTGAGGAGTTTGCCGTCGTCGATGCCGATGGGTTTGTCTCCGTCCCCACACACATCATCAGCGCCGAGGACGACCGGGAGACGTTTTACAGCACTGAGGTGGAGCCCGGCGCGGTGGTGGGTGGCAAGCTGACCTTCGACATCGACGCCGACGCCGAACTCGCCCAAGTCCTCTACAGGGCCATACCGGTCGTGGACTTTCGCCCCGACCGACCAGCCTACGGCGACGCCGTCTCCGTCACCGCGGACGGCGTCGTGGTCGCGTCGATCACCGTCTCGGCGCCGACCGACCCCTTCAGCCCACCGCAAGACGAGGGGAGCGGTTCCGTGCTCGTGGGCGGGCGCTACGTCGCCTTCCCCGTCACGATCCGGAACCTGGGCGATGAACCCCTTGCCGTCGACCCCGACGACTTCTCCGTCATCGACAGCCTTGGGTACGCCTACGGCGAGTATCCACGTAACGCCGCGGAGTCCGACCCCACGGGGCCGATCCTCCAGCCCAATGACCGGCTCGCCCCCGGCGCGACCGCCAGCGGCCTGATCCGGTTCCACCTCTTCGACGGCTCCGACCCCGTCGCCGTCTTCTACACCACCGACGACAACCGTCGCGTCTCCCTCGCGGAGCCCGGGTTCCCGCCACCGCCGGCGGAGTCGGAGCCGCTCGTGGTGCCCGACGGCACGGTTGTCGTTACCCCCGGCTGCGAGGGCGTCGTGGCGTGGGGAGAGTCGCTCATCGCCACGTTCGAACGGCTAGAGACCGAACTCGGCGAAGCCGGCGAACTCCCGGATGACCTGTCCACCGCGGACCCGGCGACTCTGCGCCAGGTGGCAGCCGTCTTCCGCACCGCGGCCGCCGAGCAAGCCGAGAGCAACCCGCCTGAAGTCGCGCGTGCGGCAAACGACGCCTGGGTCCGCGTACTCTCCTACGCTGCCGACGGGTACGAGGCCATCGCCGACGCCGTCGAGTCGGGCGACCGGACCAGGATCGACGCGGTGGTCGCCGAGTGGGAGGAGACGGGGCTGGTCCTGTTCGAGGAGTTCGAGTCGGCCTTTACGGCGCTAGACACTCCCTGTCCGGAGCTGAACGAGATCGAGTAGGACGGCGACGGCAGCTACCGGTCTGGAGCGCTCCTTCCGGCGTCAGGATCACCTCACTGCCGTCGACGGGTCGCCGGTCGTGCTCCCGAGTCCAGTCGCGCGGATCTCGTCCGGAGCCCCATCCCAACGCCCGGCGGGCCGGTGGCGGCGCCCCCGACGAGGGACACGCGACGGGCGAGCCGCGCGAGATGGCCGCGCGCCGCCGCCTCGCACACCGACCAACGCGGCGGCGTCACCAACGCCCACAGCTCCGGCGATGGGGAGGCGGGGAGGCGGGGAGGCGTTGCCGCGAGGCGGCGGACGGGATCGTCCCCGACGGCGATCCCCGACAGCCCCCCAACGTCGATGGGTCCTCGCTCTCCGGGCCGCGGGGATCGCCAATTCGTCGGGACGGCCCCCGTGCGCCAACGCGGGGGGGTGCGGACACGATGCGTCAGACGGGCTGGCTCGGCGTCCTGCCCGGGCGGTTCGGGAGGGGGATGACGATGCGGCGTCGCTGGTCGGCCTACGCGCTCACGCTCGCCCTGGTCGTCGGCTCGCTCGGTGCCGGGGCGCACACCGACGCGCGGGGGAACGACCCGTCCCCGACGCGCTCCTCCTTCGAGGCGATCGTCCCCGCGCTCGCGACTGGAGTGGCCGAGGCGCGCCCCGCCACCGCCGAGGCGCCGGGTGACGCCCCGTCCCCGACGCGCTCCGCCTTCGAGGCGATCGGTCCCGCGCTGGCGACGGCGGCGGCCGCGGCGAGCCCGGCCGCGGCCGCGGTGAGCACGGCCGCGACCGAGGCGAGCCCGGTTGCGACCGAGGCGAGCACGGCCACCGCCGAGGCGCGACCCGCCGAGGCCGAAGCGAGCCCAACCACAGCCGCGACGAGTTCCGTCGCGGCCGCGGCGAGCCCGGCCGCGACCGACGCCCCGTCGCTTGAGACTTGCCGGACGTCGCCACGTCACCAGGACGCCGTGCTCACGATGCTCGCCACGCCGGCCGCCTCGCCCGTGGCCGCCTCGCCCGTGGCCGCCTCCCCCGGGGCCGAGACCGCCGCGCTCCCGGCCCCCGGCGCGGACCTGACGGTCGCGAGCGCGGCCGCGTTTCCGTCCGGCACGCCCGCCGATCCGGCGACGGCCGACGCTATCGCCGCCGTCGTCCGGGAGGCGGTGGCCTGCCTCAACGCCGGGGACGATCTCCGCTTCCTGGCACTCCTGAGCGACGCGGCCCTCCGCACCCTCTGGGGCGACGACGGCGGCGCGGAGGCGGCCCAACTGGCGACGGAGCTGGCCACCGCCGCCGCGACCCCCGCGACGGCGCTCCCCGACGGCGAGCGGGTGGATATCCTGGCCCTCTGGGACGCCCGGATCTTCGCCGACGGTCGGGCGGGCATCGTCGCCGTCCTCCAGGTTCCCGGGAACGGGGACGACCCCGTGACCGCCCTGTACCTGCTCGCCGACGAGGGCGGGGGATGGCGCATCGACGGCGTCATCACGGTCCAATCCGCTCCCGCGGGCGACGCGACGCCGGGGTCTGACGGCGGCCAGGCGACCGCGGCGACCCCCGCGCCGGACCTGAGCGGGACCGGGGTGGACGGCACCAGCTACGAGAGTCCCGCCTACGGGTACCGCCTGGCCTGGGACGACGACGCCTGGGAGGTCGACGCCGACCGCACGCGGGCCGACGCGGCCTCCGGCGACCGTGACGTGCTGGTCCTCAACCAGACCGGGGATGCCCTCGGGAGCCTCTACGTGGAAGGCTACCCGGGGTTCGACGGCGACCCGGCGGCGTGCCTCGACAGCGCGGCCGACGAGATCGGCGGCTCCGACCTGGATGAAGCCGGTCGCGAGGAGGCGGACGACCGCGCGGCGGCGACCTACACCTTCGTCGACGACGATGCCGCCGAGGACGCGGCGTATGTCGAGTGCCGAATCCTGCTCGACGGCGAGGCGGTCGTCGTCTTCACCCTGATCGCCGAGGCGGCGGAGTTCGAGGCCGCCAGGGCGGCCGCCGACGACGTGATCGCCAGCCTCGACACGACGGCCGTCCGCGCGCCGGCCCCGTTCGAGCCGTGCCCCGACCGGACGCCGATCGCGACTCCCCAGGGGCTCGGAACAGCCGAGAATCCGGTGCCGTTCGGGTCCGCGGCGGACGTCGACGAGTGGATCGTGCGGGTGGTGAGCGTCGACCCGGACGGCCCCCCGCCGCCCGACGCGGGCCCCCTCTTCGACTCCGGCACCCCGGAGCCCGGGGAGCGACTGGTCGATGTCAGGCTCGCCCTCACCTACTGCGGCACCGAGGTGGTGGACCCGTTCCAGTCGCTGACCTGGGACGCTACGGGTCCGGACGGTGAGTCGTACGCGGGGTTGCGGGCGATCCTCGTCTGCGGGGTGCGGCCGGACGATCTCGCCACGGTGTTCATCATGGGACCGGGCGACACGGCCGAGGGAACCGTCTGCCTGATCGTGCCCGAGGAGAGGGTCGACAGCCTGGTCATGTCCGTCGAGACGACCGGCTCATACGAGGACTGGGAAGCGGGCGAGCCGGTCTCCTTCGCCCTGTCGCCGCCCCCGCCCGCGCCGGGCGCCACCCCATCCGGGCCCGCGCCGGGCGCCACCCCGGCTGAAAGCGAAGGCGACGCGGTCGCTCGGTGACGACTCGAACGCTTCGGCCGTGACAGCCTCCTGCCCACCGCGGCGAGGAATCCGGCGCCGAGCTCCGCTCTCATTCCCGTCCGCACGCGCCGCCCGCGCGCATTGGTGACGCGACCAGCGTCGGAGGTTGCGATGGCGAGCCGCCACGCCGAAGCCGTCGACCCGGGTGCCCGGGGTCGAACCCTCGCCGCGCGACCGGCGGTGCCTTCGGGCCAACCGTCGGCCGGCCATGGCACCCGCCTCTCCCGGCGGCGGCTCGTCGCCGGCGCGGCCGGTGTCGTCGCCGGCGTCGCCCTGGCCGGGTCGGGTCCGCCCCGGGAGACGACCGTCGCCCGGCAGGACGACGCCGCGCCCGCCCTCCCGGCCGCCGCGCCCGACACCCCGGCCGCCGCGCCCCCGGACCTGCCCGCCTTCTCCGAGGACGAGGTCGACGCGGTCCTCGCCGAGCTGGCCGCGGCCGGCGTGGCCGTGTACGGTGCCCCCGACGCCGGCGCGCCCCTGGTCCCGGTCTCCTCGCCCGGCCCGCTGGCGCTCCTCCGGAGCCAGGTCCGGGCGATGGTGCTGGAGGCGACCAACGGGAGCGGTGTCCTCGGGGCCGACCTCGACGCGCTCGTGTTCGAGACCGACCCCTCCGGCCCGCTCGCCGAGGCCCGCGACTGGGTGACGCCGGGCAGCCCCCTTGCGCCGGCCGCCGCCCCCTCCCTGCTCCTGGCTGCCTACGTCGGGGGCGCGGAGTCCCCGGGCGCCGCCCTGGCACGGCGCTTCGTCCCGGCGCCCGACATCGAGCGAGCCCGGCAGGCGACCTACCCGGGCCTGGTGCTGGCGCTCTTCGCGGCGGAACTGGCGCGGGAGAGCACGGCGGCGGCCGGCCCGATCCCGGACGCGACCCAGCTCCTGCACCGGGCACGGCCGGCCGCGTTCGTGGCCCCCGCGGCCGCCCAGGCCGGCGTCTGCTCCGCCGCGCAGGGGTTCATCGACCGCACCCTGAACGCGCTCTTCGGCGCGCTGCACGTCGACCTCGGGAGCTCCGCACCCGGCAGGATCCTGGGCGGCATCATCAACTGGCTGCTCGACAAGGCCCAGGCCGCGGTGCGAGCGGCGCTGCGGGAACTGACCGCGCCGGTCCTCAACCTCATCAAGACGGTCGCCGGGGTGATCGGCACGGTGAGCGTCGTCGTGTCGGCGCTTCGTCCCTGGTCGCTCCGCATGACGCCCGTGCCCGCCGACACCCGTCTGGCGGTCGGGGCGGAGCCTCCCATCCCCGGTGCCGTGACCTGCGGCGTCGATCTCGGCGGCCTCGACGAGTGGCCGGCCGATCTCGTGGACTGCGCGGCCCAGAGCGGGGCGCCGCTGCCGCCGCTCAGACCGGCCGGGGCGCCCTGCTCCTGGGCGATCGAGCAGTCGCGGTTGGCGCCGCTGGTCCAGGCCACGGCCCAGCCGGCGTCCCTGGATCAGGACGGCGCGGCGCAGTTCGCCTACGTCACGGCCAGCGAAGACGAGAAGACGGCCAGGGGCACCCCGGTCGACGGTTGGGTTCGGCTGACGCTGACGATCCAGCGCCCGGAGGTCGCCGACCTCCAGCGCACCATCAGCAACCTGCTCTTCGCCCAGCTCCCGGACATCGTCGCCCGGTTCGTCCGCCCGATCCTCGGGCCCACCGTCGACGCGCTGCTCGGCAAGCTCTCCACGCTGGCGGAGAGCCGGGCCAGCACCACCGTGCGCGTCCTCTATCACACCCCGAAGGAGGACGATCCAGACCCGGAGCCCGAGCCCGAGCCGGCCGAGGCCCAGCCGAGCAGCGTCGCGGTCTCCTTTGATCCCCTGGAGTTTGGGCCCGTGTCCCTGGTCGAGTTGAGCGCCGGGACCTGCGACGGGACGACGTGGCAGGGGAGGATGCGCCTCGTCCTCGATCTCGCCGGCGGTGTCCTCAACGTCGAGTACATGGACCAGACGCTCGACGTCGGTTGGTCATTCGCGGGGGGCGACCGCACGACGACCACCGTCGGCCCGTTCGAGACGGTGGTGTCGTCCCCGCTGCGCGATCCCGAGCCCTATCTGGTGACGTACGAGCTGGGCATCGAGCGGCAGCGCGGCGCCGACGGCCGGACCTCGTCGCTGACGTTCGAACTGGCGACGACGCTCAACTACGGCGGCGACACGTTCGACGCGTATGGTCCCGGCTACGCCAACACCGGCGTGCCGATCGCGGTCACGCCGACCAACCCCGCCTGCTGACGCCGAATCCGGCTGGTCGGTGGTGGGAGCGGGGGTGCCAGCGGCCGGGCGGGCCGGGCCACGCTGGGGCGGTCACCGCGACCCCGCATGGGTTCCTCCCCAGCCAACTGCCCGATCGTTTCCCCCGAGGAGGAAGGCCGGTCCGAGGGCACCGCGCGGTCGCGCCGCAACCCGGAGCCCCCGGCCCCCACCTTCAGTCCCGAGGGGCGGGAGGCCCCGGGGACGCGCGTCCCCCTTACCGCGAGACGAGCCGAGTCCGGGCTTCACAGCGGACGCGCTCGCCGGGCCGGATCCGGCCCCTCCGCGGCGCGGTGGCCACCGACCGCGCCGGCGCCGGGGTCGCGCATTGACCCGGACGGCGATCCGCCCGGCGACGGTCGTGGCCCTGCGGCGGCGGCCCCGGTCGGCGGCGCGCCGGCAGACCGCGCGAGTGGCCGGGCGGGACCGCGCGCCACGACCCGCTACAATCCGCGGCCGACGCTGCCCCGACGCCCAACGGAGACCCGCCCGTGCCCTCGCTCTCCGACGCCCCGCCCCGACCCGCCGACGCGGATGGCCCCGCGCCCCACCACCCCTCGAAGGCCGAGCGGCTGGCGGCGTTGGAGGCGGAGTACGCCGCCCAGCAGGCCGCCGCCGCCGAGAAGCAGGCCGCCCGCGGCAAGCGGGGCGCCCGCGAGCGTGTCCTCGCCCTGCTCGACCCGGGCACCTTCCAGGAGCTCGACCCCTTCGTCCGCCACCGCGCCCACGAGTTCGGGATGGACCGCGGCCGTCCACTCGGCGACGGCGTCGTGACCGGCTTCGGGGAGGTCGACGGCCGCCCGGTCGCGGTCTTCTCGCAGGACTTCACCGTCTTCGGCGGGTCGCTGGGCGAGGCCTTCGCGGAGAAGATGGTCAAGCTGATGGACGCCGCCGAGCGCTACGGCGTGCCGATCGTCGGCATCAACGACTCGGCGGGGGCGCGGATCCAGGAGGGCGTCGAGGGGCTGGCCGGCTACGGCGACGTCTTCTACCGCAACGTCCGCGCGTCGGGGGTCGTCCCCCAGCTCTCCCTGATCGCCGGGCCGTGCGCTGGCGGTGCCGTCTACTCCCCGGCGATGACCGACTTCGTCTTCATGGTCCGCGGCGTCGGCCAGATGTTCATCACCGGCCCGGAGGTGATCAAGGGCGTCACCGGCGAGGACGTCAGCCAGGAGGCGCTCGGCGGCGCCGACACCCACAATCGGGTCAGCGGCGTCGCCCACTTCGCCGCCGACGACGAGGAGGAGCTGTTCGACCAGGTCCGCCTCCTGCTCTCCTACCTCCCGTCCAACAACCTCGACGACCCGCCGGTCTTCGCCCCGGGCGACGACCCCGCCCGGGAGGCGACCGAGCTCGACACCCTGGTGCCGGAGGCGAGCACCCGCCCCTACGACATGCACGACGTGCTCGCCGCCGTGCTCGACGACGGCGCCTTCTTCGAGGTCCAGGCCGAGCACGCCGGCAACATCCTGGCCGGCTTCGGGCGGCTCGACGGGCACAGCGTCGGGGTCGTCGCCAACCAGCCGAAGGTGCTCGCCGGGACCCTCGACATCGCCGCCAGCACCAAGGCCGCCCGCTTCGTCCGCTTCTGCGACGCCTTCAACATCCCGCTCGTCACCTTCGTCGACGTGCCCGGCTTCCTGCCCGGCACCGAGCAGGAGTACGGCGGGATCATCCGCCACGGCTCCAAGCTGCTCTACGCCTACTGCGAGGCGACGGTGCCGAAGCTGACCGTGATCACCCGCAAGGCCTACGGGGGTGCCTACGTGGTGATGTGCTCCAAGCACATCGGCGCCGACCTCAACCTCGCCTGGCCGACCGCGGAGATCGCCGTGATGGGGCCGGACGCCGCCGTCGGCCTCGTCTTCCGGCGGGAGCTGGCGGCGGCCGAGGACCCCGCCGGCCGCAAGCGCGAGCTGGTCGAGCGCTACGAGGAACTCTTCGCCAGCCCCTACCAGGCCGCCTCGCGCGGGTACGTCGACGCGGTGATCCCGCCCCGCGAGACGCGGGCCCGCCTAATCCGCGCCCTCTCCCTGGCCCGCGCCAAGCGCGTCGCCGCCCCCGCCCGCAAGCACGGCAACATCCCGCTCTGACCAACCCCAACGCGGCCCGCCGCCCCGCGGCGAACCGCCGGGGGCGGACGGGGACGTCAGGGGCGACGGGGGAGACGGGGGCGACCTGACCGCGGCGTCGCTGCCGGCGAGTGGGCGCTCCTCGTCGCCGAGGACCGGCGCCGCGGCGAACGGGGCGGCCCCACCCGGATCGGGGCCGGGCAACCGGGGTCGGGCCGCATGGGGGCGGCGCGTCACCCGCACCGGTCCGCGGCTCGGCTGCGAGGGTGGGCGGCACCCTCATGCGCGCCGCGGAGGAAACCGCGTGGGGCCGGCGAGCGCCCGCTCGCGCTCGCTCCCGACACCTTGATCGGTGCCCGCCTGGTCCGTGGTGGTATCGGGGGGCGCGGGCGGCCGGGCCCGCCCCGAGCGAGCCCCGGTCCGTCCAGCGATCACCGCCATCGGGTATGAGGCAGACACGGTACGGCATGGTACCAGGCTCCGCCCTCCGGCCGGACGGGGCTCCCCAAGGAACCACCATCGTCGCCGGCCCCCGGCCCGGTGCGCGATCCAGCCCCGCCCAACGGTCTGGATCGTGGACTCCGGCGGCACCGCGATGCGATCGCATCGCGGTGCCGCCGGCGAGCCGTGCCTACCCGACCTCGCGCGAGGACTGAGGCCGGGCGGGCACGTCGATCACTCGATGCCGACACGCCGCGTGATGTGGCCGTTGCTCTCCCAGTACGTCGCCTTGCCGGCGAGCGACGGGTCATCCGGCGCCGGCTGGACGTTGCCGTCCACGTCGGTCGCGCGGGAGGTGACCGTGTGCTCGCCCGGGTCGGGCGACTCCCAGTCGAAGGTCCAGAAGACCCAGGAGTACTCGTCGCCCCCACCGTCGACGAGCGTCGCGGCCCGCCAGGGACCGTCGTCGATCCGCACCTCGACACCGGTGATCGGTGCTCCCCAGGCGGCCCCCATGATCCGGTGCTGGTCGCCCCGCCTCGTCACCCTGGCGGGAGCGGACTTGAGCCTGTCCCGGGTGACCGAGGTGAACGTCCAGACGGTCTCCCCGTCGCGCTCCTCTTCGCGGATGGTCACGTAGTCGCGCGCCATGAAGTGCCCCTGGTAGCGGCGGTCCATGACCTCGATTCGGGTCAGCCACTTCACGTTCGCGACGCCATACCAGCCCGGCGCGATCAGCCGGAGCGGATAGCCGTGCCGCGATGGCAGCTCCTCGCCGTTCATCTCGTAGACGAGCAGGTTCTCCGGTCCCATCGCGTCCTCGAGCGACATGCTGCGGGCGAACTGCTCCGTGACCTGGATCTCGTCACGCCACGTCTGCTCGCCGGCGTCGGCGCCCCAGAAGACGACCTCGACGCCCTCGTCACGCACCCCCGCCTCGTCGAGCAGGGACGCGAGCGGCGTTCCCGTCCACGTCGCGTTGCCGATCCCGCCGGTGAAGAAGGGGAGCCCCGAGTTGCCGGAGCACTCCATCGTGAAGGTGACGTCCTCGCGCGCACGGGCCTTGAGCTCGGCCAGCGTGAGCGTGATGGGCTGTTCGACCTGACCGGTGATCTCCAGGCGCCAGTCGCGCTCGGTCAACGTGGGTTCGTTGTAGTGCTTGATCGCGAAGAACTGGTCCGTCGGTGTCAGCCAGGACGTCAACTGCTCCCAGTCGAGCTGCTGGATGATCGCCTCCGGCGCGGGGTTCGGCTCAGGCGGGTCGAGCCAGGGAATGACCTCGTCCCCGGTCGGGGTCTGGAACGCGTGGGCCGGACCAGCCAGGCGAAGCACGCTCAGGCCAGCGACCGCGGACCCGCCCTGCTTCAACAGGCGCCGACGAGACATGTCAGACCGTGCCATTCACGCTCTCCTGATGGGTGTCGTACGCGGCCGTCGTCGTCCGATGCGATCCCGTCAGACGCCCGACGTCGTCGCGGGTCCCGTCTGTGGGCTGGGTTTGGGGCGATGGCGTCGGGGCGCCGGGGCGGAACAAGCTCCCGGGAGGTTCGGGGGCGATGGCGTCGTCCCCCCCGGCGCCCCGGCACGACCGCGACGCGGGGGCTCAGGGCGCCGGGGTGCCCAGGAACGTGGTCGGCCGCTCGCCGACGGCGTAGAGGTGCGCCTGCCAGATCACGGCCGGACCGCCGTGGTTGTGGAGGGTATGGACCGTCTGGGTCGCGTCGAAGGTCAGGCAGTCGCCGGGTTGGAGCACGGCCTCGGCGTTCGCACCCAGCTGCTCCGCCGCCTCGGGCGTGGCGGCCGTCGCGGCCCGGGTCATGGTTGCCGTCCCCGCGGTGACCCCGAAGACGACGGAGCCGGATTCGAGGCAGAGGGCGATGGTGCCGGGGTGGGTGTGTCCGGCGACGGCGGCCCCGGGGGCGACCTCGACGCGGACGAGTTGCAGTTCCTGCCCGGGCGCGGTGGCCGGCGGGATCCGGGCCAGCACCACGGAGGTGAGGCCGACCGAACTCGCGGGCGCCCCGACCGTTGGGGTCGCCTCCTGCGCCGCGCCGCTCAGCAGGCGGCTGCCGGCAAGGGCGAGACCGACGAGACAGACGAGCGCGACGGAGACGGCGAAGCGTCGCATCGTGTGCTCCTATCCACGGGGCCCCGGCCTGGCGGCGTCCAGGGCGAGAGGCTGGGGCTGCGTGCGGGCCGGGTTGGGACGGTGCCCCGCCTACATGCCCGGCATCAGGGTCGTGAACGGCTCGCCGGCACGGGTCAAACCCGCGCTCAGCAGCACCACGTCGTCAGTACCCGCGTTGCGGAACTCGTCCTGGGGGTCCTCGACGAAGAGCCAGTCGCCGGCGGTGAGCGTCACCTCCTGGCCCATCGGCACGTCCTCGACCGGCCCGGGGGTCCCGCCGGTGGCCGCGCGGGTGAGTCGGATGGTGCCGCCGAGGGGGGTGTAGGCCCAGGTGCCGGCCTCGACGAGGATGACCAGGGCACCAGGGTGGCTGTGCGCGGGGATGCCCCCTCCAGGGGTGATCGTGAACCGGCGCAGTCCGAGTTCCAGGCCCGGCGCCGACGCCGGCGCGCCGACGCCCAGGAGCTGGGCCGTGACGCCGACCGCGCCGGCGGCCGGCGTGCCGACCGGAGTGGCGTCCTGGGCGGCGCTGGGGGCTGGCTGGTGGCTAGCCGCCACCAGGAGGGCTGCCAGGCTGCCCGCCCCGAGGCGGATCATCACCTCGCGACGGGAGACATCGTCAGGCGACCGCTCAGCGGACGGATCGGCGACGGCGCGGGGCGTGGGCATGGTCGTTCCTCCCTGTGGGCGGCGAACGGCGACCTGATGATGACCCCAGGGGATACCGTATCCCATGCTACACCCGGTTGCGTTTCTGTCAACCTTTTCGGACATAAGCGCCGGCACGCCGCACGCCAGCACACCCTCGTCCAGGGTCGATCGCGGCCTCGGCGCCAAGCATCTGGGCAACGGGCCCCACCGGCGCAGACCTGGACATGTTCGGCGGCCCACGGAAGCCCTCGTCCCCCGACCGCCGACGCAGGCAGGGGCCCGAAGGACTTGCAGCGATGCGCTTTGGCCGCGCGGGAACGACCGATGCTGGAGTAGCCCCACTATGCGGGCCCGACGCTCCAGCGCGGGGACGCCGTCCGCGGCCCCCACCCGCGGTCCGGTCGTCTCCACGTGCTCGCACGAGCTGAGCGGGTCCAAGTGTGACCCAGGCGACCAATCCTCCCCCGAGCGCCCCGCGCCAGCGGGTGCTATTGGGGTCCGCACCACACCGCACGGTTGCGACCGCCCAGTCCGTGGGGTAGAAGAAGGGTAGGCCCCCGCGGCGGGGCCGCGATCGGTAGGGGTTCAGACGGCCGCGACACCGTGGCCGCCCCGACGCCGCGCCCCAGGGTCGACCCGGCAGCGCCCCGGGTCAGACGGAGCCCCGATGAGCCTGTCTGCCCGCGACCTGACGATCTCCGACGCCGAAGTGACCCCGGACCCCGGCGGGTTCGAGGCGGCGCCCGTGCCCGACTGGGACCACTGCCGCGACGTCCTCCGTGCCCACGGCCGGACCTTCTCCTTCGGCAGCCAGTTCCTCCCCCTCGAGCGCCGCCGCGCGATCCAGGCCGCCTACGCCTTCTGCCGGGTGGCCGACGACATCGTCGACCGCGCCCCGGCCACCGGCCTCGCCGCCGCCGCCCGCGCCCTCGACGCCTGGGAGACGGAGATCGATTGCCCGCGCGACCCGATCGCGGTCGCCTTCGCCGCCGCCCGCGCCCGCTACGGCGTCCCCGAGCAGCCGGTCCGCGACCTTGTCGCCGGCGTCCGGATGGACCTGGCGCCCCAGACCTACGCGACCTGGGCCGAGCTGGAGGTCTACTGCTACCGCGTCGCCGGCACCGTCGGCCTGATCGCCGCGCCGATCTTCGGCTGCGTCGACGAGGCGGCCCTCCCCCAGGCGGTCGACCTCGGCGTCGCGATGCAGTTGACCAACATCCTGCGCGACGTCGCCGAGGACGCCCGGATGGGCCGCCTCTACCTGCCGCTGGAGGACCTCGCCGCCTTCGGCTGCGACCCCGAGGCCCTGCTCGCCGGGCGCCCGAGCGGCGACACGCGGGGCCTGCTTGCCTTCGAGATCGCCCGCGCCCGCGCCCTCTACGTGTCCGGCAAGGGGGGGGTCCACGCCCTCTCGCCGGCCGGCCGGCTGACCACGATCGCGATCGGCCACCTCTACGCCAAGATCCTGCACCGGATCGAGGAGGGGGGCTACGATCTGCTCGGCCCCCGCGCCTACGTCCCCACCCACCGCAAGCTGCGGGCGATGCCGACCATCACCGCCGACTTCCTCCGCCTCTGGGCCTGGAACCCGGTCCGCCCCCGGCTCTAGCGGGCACGCATCCACACGGACCGCACGCTCGCTGGCGACGTTTCACTGGTCTCGCTTGGCCGCCCCGGCCACGACGGGACGGGGAGCCAGCGGAGCCTAGCCACCCGCGGCGCCAGCGTCAGCCAGGACAAGAGCCCTGGCGCGGCACAGCCGGCGGGCCGAGTGACCCTCGGTGGGATTGACGTCCTGGTGAACGCGGAACGCCGTCAGTCGGATCGGGGAGACGCAGAGCGGCCCCGCGGTCCGTCGGCTGTGCGGCACCGGCAGGCGCGCGATCTGCCACGTCCTGGTCAGCGAACCCGCCGGTGCGGACCGGACGTGGCGGTCGCCGGGCCGGCCGTCGCGCTGATGAGCCGCCCCTTGCAGGCGGGAGCAGCACAGGACCGGGCGGGTACTCAACGGATGATCCGGTCCCGAGACAGGGTCTTGGTCGGCGTGACCCGGACCAGGATCGAGTCCTCGCCGCTGCTGCGCCGCCCGACCCGTTCCGCCCGCTCCGGCCCGACGTAGCGTTCGGCGATCCGCGTCGCCCACGCCGCGAGGTCCGCCCGATCCTCCGAGATCTCGGCCGTCCCCTCCATCAGCACGAACCCCTGGGGCGGCGACTCGTTCTCGACGCAGAGCCAGACCCGCGGGTCGCGCCGCAGGTTCTTCCCCTTCGCCGAGTCCCGCCCGGTGGTGAAGACCAGCGCCTCCCCGTCCAGTTCGAACCAGACCGGGGCGACGTGCGGCCCGCCGTTCCGGCGCACCGTCGCCACCTTCAGCGTCCGCGCCCCTTCGCGCAGGAACTCCGTCAGCGCCTCGCCCGTCAGCGTCGCCATGCCCGCCTCCGTCCTGTCCGCGCGCCCCTCGCTGACCATCGTCCGACCGATGGGCGCGCCGGGCAAGCATGCCTCCGGCGTGGCGAGCCCAAGGATCCGCTCGCCCCCATTGGCACCCGTCCCTGGCGTCGGGTGCGGCAAACCGAGAGACGATTGCCGGTCCGGTCACTCCCACCGCGGCGACCCCGGCGACCATCCTCCGCCGGGACCGTTACCACGACCAGCGACCCGACCGCCCGGCCACCCGTCGGTCTCTGCGCGGACGCGGCGGGACCGACGGGTCACCCTGCGGCAGTGCCCCGTCGAGGCCACTCCCCATCAGCGACCGACGCGCCGCCCGTTCTCCCCTCCCCCGAGTTCGGGGGAGGGGCCGGGG
>CADCWG010000104.1 GCA_902806335.1 uncultured Thermomicrobiales bacterium
GCTCGGGATGCGGGGCGACCAGCTCGTGATCTGGCTGATCCAGCGGGACCGGCTGGCCCACACGCTCACGGCGGCCCAGCTCGTCCTGCTCGGCGTCGTGGTCGTCCTCGTCGTCGGCTTCTGATCCGAGACCCGGACCGCCGGGACTCCTTTCCCCGCGCTCGCCGTCCTCCCGCCGCGCCCTCGTTCGGGTGGCACGGTGTCCGGCGCCGAGACGTTGGTCCTGGGCGGCCGCCGCCGGCCCATCGCCCCTCCAGCCCGCCGCGATGTGGCCGGCCGGGGACCCCGCCTGGAAACCCGGCGAACACGAGAGATCCGGTTCCGGGCATACCGAGCGGCCCGTCCGAGACGGTTCCGGGCGTCGGCCCGGCTCGCCGCTCGACGACGCGTGGGGAGCCGTGCCGGTCGTGGGGAGCCGAGGTCCCGCGCGACAGTCGGGGACAGCCTGAGCGCGGCGTGGTGCGGCGGCGCTCGCAAGGGCAACTCCCGGGCCGAGGCAAAGCCGACCGGGAACAGACTCCGGGTCGCAACAGAGGGGCGCGCTAGGGGACCGGTCGGTTGGGTGGTGGTATCGGAGGCGGGCGCTGGCTAGGCCCGCCGGGCAAGCCCCGGGCTCAGGAACAGAGCCGGCTGTAGCCGGCTGCGGACCGGCCGGCCAGAGTCAGGGTGATCACCCGGATCCCGTATGAGCCTTTGAGCTCGGGCTCCACCCCGGGCGGGCCCGGTGGAAGCCCGCTGTGGACCCGCCAGGCGAAGCCGTGGTCTGTCCTGGACAGATGGCGGCGTTGGGACGAGACGCCCACGGCGACTCGTCGTCGGGCGCTGGTGCCGGTGGTGGACCGCCGGGGTCGGGCCGACGCCGCCGACGTGGCGGGCGCCGCGACGACCACGCGCGACGGGGGGGAGGCCAGCTGGCCTCCCCCCCGTCGCGCGTGGTCGTCGTTCCGGTATGGTCCGACGCTATCGTCCGATCCTAGGAGAAGGCCGCCGGGGTCGCCGGGGCCGGCTCGCCGATCGCCTGCAGCTGCTGCACGATCGGCGCGGCGGCGTTGGTAAGCTCGGTGGCCACCGCGTCGAGGGCCTGCTGCGGGTCCTCGCCGCCGATCGAGACCCGCTCGAAGCCCGCGCCGATGATCTGGTCCCCGCCGGGAACCAGGCGGCGGGCGGCGTCCTGGGGCCGGGTCAGCGGGAGTTGGTCGACCGCGGTCTTGAAGTTCGGGTTCGCCGCGAAGAACTCCTGCATCGCCGGGCTCTGGACCGCCGAGGTCCGCATCGGCATGTAGCCCGTGTTCTGTGACCACTGGGTCGTCACGTCGGTCGAGGTGCAGTACGCGATGAACTGGAACGCCGCCTCCTGCCGCTCGGGCGGCGCCGCCGCTAGGATCGCCAGGCCCGCGCCCCCGGTGGTGTTGCCGAACTGCTGCTCCTCGAGCAGGAAAGACGTACCAACCTGGAACCCGGTCTCCTCGGCTCCCGTTAGGACGCGCCGCAGGGCGCCCGTCGAATCCAACGTCGCGGCGGTGAGGCCACTGATGAAGTCGTCGACAGGGTCGCTAGGGTTGGTCGCCCAGCCGGCCTCGACCGACTGCCGGTACCACTCCGCAAGGGCGACGACCGGCGGCTCGTTGATCCGGATGTTGAAGTCCGGCTCGCTGTAGTGGCCGCCGAACGCCCAGGTCATCCCCTGGTTGTACCAGGCGAGGTACGTGGCGGCGGTGTGGTGGGCGAACGCCGACCGCTGCTGGCCCTCGTCCACGAGCGACGGAGCGATCTCGGCGAACTCGCTCCAGGTCCGCGGCGGACCGTCGAGCCCGGCCTCCGTGAAGGCGTCCCGGTTGAAGTAGAAGAGCGGGGTGCTGCGGGCGAACGGGAGCCAGTACTGCCGGCCCTGGCGCTGCCCCTCGACGAGCAGCGGCTGGACTACGTCGGCCGTGTCGTAGCCGGTGGCGGCGATGAAGTCGTCCATCGGCGCGAGCGCCTGGGCCAGGTAGAAGCGGAACCAGTTGACCTCGGACAGCAGCGAGACGTCAGGGACCTCGCCGCCGCCGAGGGCGGCGGCCAGCTTCTGGGCGGTCTCTTCGTACGTGCCCTGGAACTGGCGGTTGACGCGGACGCCGGTCTGGCTCTCGTTGAAGGCGTCGACGACCGCCTGCTCGGTGTCCCCGTTCGCGCCCGAGAAGGACCCCCAGTAGGTGATCTCGACCGTCGAGCCGGTCTGCTTGACGATGTTCGGGACGGCGAAGGCGCTGCTCTTCTTGCTGGCGACGGCGGCGGCGGCGGCGGTCGCGCCGGCCCCCGCCTTGATCATGGATCGCCTGCTCAGGTGCTTGTCCATTGGTGCCCTTTCTGGATCGCGCGTCGTTGCGCTGTCGGCCGGCGCGGCGCGTGCCGCGCCCGGGGCGCGTCGCGGGCGCCCCGAAGTCCGCACTTGGACCCATCGCGATTTTGTAGCCACGACTCCGACGGCGGGAGATGCGGCCGCGGTGATCGTGCCCGCGCGTCATCCCCCGGCGGCGCCGGCGGTCACCGCTCCGATGATGGAGCGGCTGGCCCGCCGGCACCTGTCGACGTTGCCGACCCTGGCCGCGTCCGGGCCCCCCGCGTCGTCCCAAAGCGGGACCGCCGGGGTGGGATGGTCCCGAGCGTGGTGGCCGGTCTCCGGGCGACCATCCCCTCCCCGGCGATCGCCCCGCCCGTCCCCATCCCGGCCGCCGGGGTAAGGACGACGAGGGTCGTGCGGGGACCCGACGGACGGCGCCGGGGTCGGCGGTGCGTGCCGCGTCGTCCTGCCCGAGCACCCCGCCGCCCTGCGGATCGGTCCGGTCTGAGCCGGTGGCTCGATGGCTCCTCGATGGCTAGAAGAAGGCCGCCGGGGTCGCCGGGGCGGTCTCGCCCAGCGCCTGGAGCTGCTGCACGATCGGCGCGGCGGCCTCCGTCAGTTCCACCGCGACGGCGTCGAGAACCTGCTGCGGGTCCTCCCCGCCGATGGTGATCCGCTCCAGGGCCGCGCCGATGATCAGGTCGCCGCCGGGGATCAGGCGACGCGCGGCGTCCTGGGGCCGGGTCAGCGGCAACTGGTCGACCGCGGTCTTGAAGTTCGGGTTGGCGGCGAAGAACTCCTGCATCGCCGGGCTCTGGACCGCCGAGGTCCGCATCGGCATGTAGCCCGTGTTCTGCGACCACTGGGACGTGACCTCGGTCGAGGTGCAGTAGGTGATGAACTGGAAGGCCGCCTCCTGCCGTTCCGGCGGGGCCGCCGCCATGATCGACAGGCCGGCGCCACCCGTGGTGCAGCCGAAGCCCTCCTCCTCGAGCAGGAACGCCGTGCCGACCTCGAATCCGGTTGACTTGGCCTCTTCGATGGTGGCTTTGATGCCGCCCGTCGAGTCCAGCATGGCGGCGGTCAGCCCGTTGACGAAGTCCTCACCCACGTCGTCGGGGTTGGTGGCCCAGCCGGCCTCCACCGACTGCCGGAGGTACTCGCCGAGGGCGACGACCGGCGGCTCGTTGATCCGGATGTTGAAGTCCGGCTCGCTGTAGAAACCACCGAACGCCCAGGTCATCCCCTGCGAGTACCAGGCCAGGTAGTCCGCCGCGGTGTGGTGGGCGAACGCCGAGCGCTGCTGACCCTCGTCGACCAGGGACGGGGCGATCTCGGCGAACTCGCTCCAGGTCCGGGGCGGGCCGTCGAGCCCGGCCTCGGCGAAGGCGTCGCGGTTGAAGTAGAAGAGCGGGGTGCTGCGGGCGAACGGCAGCCAGTACTGCCGGCCCTGGCGCTGGCCTTCGACCAGCAGGGATTCGATCACGTCGGCGGTGTCGTAGTTCGTCGCGGCGATGAAGTCGTCCATCGGCGCGAGCGCCTGGGCCAGGTAGAAGCGGAACCAGTTGACCTCCGAGAGGAGGGTGACGTCGGGCACCTCGCCGCCGCCGAGCGCCGCGGCCAGCTTCTGCGCCGTCTCCTCGTAGCTGCCCTGGTACTGGCGGTTGACGCGGACGCCGGTCTGGCTCGCGTTGAAGGCGTCCACGAGCGCCTGCTCGGTGTCGCCTAGGGTGCTTGCGTACGAGCCCCAGTAGGTGATCTCGACCGTCGAGCCGGTCTGCTTGACGATGTTCGGGACGGCGAAGACGCTGCTCCTCTTGCTGGCGACGGCCGCCGTGGCGGCGGCGGTGCCGACCCCAGCCTTAATCATTGACCGTCGGTTCAGATGCCGATCCATCGTCTTCCCTTCTGATCGCGCGTCGTTGCGCTGTCGGCCGGCGCGGCGCGTGCCGCGCCCGGGGCGCGTCGCGGGCGCCCCGAGTCCGCGCTTGGACCCGTCGAGATCGTCGCGGCCACGGCACTCAGGCCGCGAGCCCGGCTCGTCGGACACGCCGCGGCGTCACCCCTTGGTGGCGCCGGCCGTCATGCCCTCGATGATGTAGCGCTGCGCCCAGATGAAGACGGCGAGCAGCGGCGCGATCACGAAGATGGTCGCGGCCATGACCACCCCGTAGTTGGTGTTCCCCTCGGCGTCGAAGAGGTAGGTGATGCCCACGGTCAGCGGCCGCATCGCGGTCTCGTTGGTGATGATCAGCGGCCAGAGGTAGTCGTTCCACTTGGCGACCATCGAGATCAGGGCGAACGTCACCATGACCGGCTTGGCCATCGGGATGACGATGTCCCAGAGCAGGCGCAGGTGACCGCAGCCGTCGACCTTGGCCGCGTCGAAGACATCCCGCGGCAGACCCAGGAAAGCCTGCCGGAGCAGGAACGTCCCGAACGCGGTGGCCGCCCCCGGGACGATCATCCCCTGGTAGGTGTTGATCCAGCTCGGGATCCCGAACACGTCGGGGAAGGTCCGGCCGAGCAGGACGTAGGTCGGGATGATCGTGACCTGGCTCGGCACCATCAGGGCGGCGAGGATGAGGACGAAGATGAGGTTCTTGCGGGGGAACCGGAGGAAGGCGAGAGCGTACGCGGTCAGCACCGCGTTGACCAGCTCGAGGATCATGCCGCCGATCGTGATGATCAGGCTGTTGATGTAGAAGCGGCCGAACGGGGCCGCCTGCCAGGCCTCGGTGAAGTTGACGATCGAGGCGCGGATGTCGCCGAAGCTGTTCCACTGGAGGGCACTCGGCCACCAGACGGTGGGGAGCGTGCGGATCTCCCGCGAGGTCTTGAACGCGCCGGTCACCATCCACAGGAGCGGCGTGGCGACCGCCACCACCAGCAGCAGGATCGCCGCGTAGCCGGCGAACCGGGCGAGGCTGAGGCCGAAGCCCGAGCCGGCCGACGAGCCGGTCGAGGACCCCGCGGCCGTCCGGGAGACGGGCGCGGAGGCGACGATGCCCAGGGTGCCACGGCGGAACGGGCTACGCATAGTGCACCCTCCGCTCCGAGTACCGGAGCTGCGCCAGCGTGATGACCAGCATGATCACGAAGAGGACCAGCGACGCGGCCGATGCCCGGCCGACGTTGAAGTTGACGAAGCCTTCGCGGTAGACGTAGTAGATCAGGGTGCTGGTGGAGTTGACCGGACCGCCCTCGGTCATGACCGAGATGATGTCGAACGCCTGGAACGTGTTCAGGATCGAGGTCACGACCAGGAAGAAGTTGATCGGCGAGAGCATCGGCACCGTCACCGAGCGGAACCGCTCGAAGACGCCGGCGCCGTCGACCTTGGCCGCCTCGTAGAGGTCCTTGGGGATCCCTTGCAGGCCGGCGAGGTAGATGACCGCGGCGAACCCGAGGTTCTTCCAGATATAGACGATGATCACCGCCGGCATCGCCCAGTTCGGGTCGTTCAGCCAGACCGGCGAGCGGATGTCGAACGTCGAGAGCATCTTGGCGATCAGTCCGAAGCGGGGGTCGAACATGTAGACCCAGACGATGCTGATCGCCGCGCCGCTGAGCAGGGTCGGGGCGAAGACGACGGCGCGGGCGCCGTCACGGCCGCGGAGCGGCTGGTTGAGCAGCAGCGCGATCCCCAGGCCGAGCAGAAGTGAACCGCCGACCCCGCCCAGGGTGAACACCAGGGTGTTCATCATGATCTCGCGGAAGCCCGAATTGGTGGCGAGGTACTGGTAGTTGTCGAGTCCGACCCAGGTCTTCGTCGGCGAGACCAGGTCCCAGCGGACCAGGCTGAGGTAGCCGCTGTAGATCATCGGCCAGTAGGTGAAGAGCCCGAACAGGAGCAGGTTGGGACCGACGAGGAGCAAGAACAGGATGGCTTCGCCACGCGACCCGTGGCGGAGGCTGGCGAGCCGTCCGCGCCGACGGACGGCGGATCGGTCGGTTCCCGGCATCGTGATCGGCGATCCACCTAGCATCGGTCGATCCTCTCTGTGGCGCACAGGCGTCGTGCGCCAGTGTCGCGTTGGGCCATCGTCCCCCATCGGCGTTCAGCGCCGGTGAACCAACGGTTAACGTGGCGGTACCGAACCCGCCCACGTAGTATCGCAGGACGGAGTCAGGCAATCACTAGACAGCGGGAGGACGGATCTGTCGACGGACGACGCGCCCCGAGCGGGCGGATGGCTGCTGGCGATTGACACGTCCACCGAACGCGCCGGGGTCGCCCTGACCGACGGCGTGGGGTCCGCGGAGGTGGCCTGGGACGGCCGCCGCCAGCAGACCGTGACGCTGTTGGCGACGATCGACCACCTGCTCGGGCTGGCCGACCTCACCGTCTCCGACCTGGCGGCCGTCGCCGTCGCCACCGGCCCCGGCACCTTCAACGGGCTGCGGGTCGGGCTGGGCACCGCCAAGGGCCTCGTGATTGCACTTGGCGTGCCTTTGCTCGGGGTGCCGACCCTGGACGCGGCGGCGTATCCCCTGGCGGCGGTGGGAACTCCGGTCCTCGCGGTCGCCGCCGCCGGCCGCGGCCGGTTGGTCTGGGCGGGCTACGCTGAGCGAGGAGGGCGGTGGGGCCAGGTCAGCTCCCCGCGCAACGGGGTGGTCGCCGAGCTGGCCGCCGACGCGGCCGCGCTCGGCTCGCCCGTGGTGGTCGCCGGGGAGCTGACCGACGCCCAGGCCGAGGAGCTGGGCCGCCTCGCCGCCGTGCGGGTCCAGCCAACGGTGCTGCGCGGCCGCCGGCCGGCGGCGGTGGCGGCGCTCGGCTGGGCGCGGTTCGCGGCCGGCGAGGCGGACGACCCGGCGGCGCTGGAGCCGTTCTACCTGCACGGGACGACGCGGCCGGCCGGATCCCCAGTCGGCCCCAACCCGGCCGACGGACGCGGGGGCGCGCGGGTTGGGGCGGGTGACGCCGGCCGGGGCGGGTGACGCCGGCCGACCGGCCGGTGAGCCGTAATCGGGCCGGGGCGGGGCGGGGCGGCGACATTGTCCGACCCCA
>CADCWG010000105.1 GCA_902806335.1 uncultured Thermomicrobiales bacterium
GCCCCAGCCGGCCGGCCCGACGCCGCGGGCTGGCCGGCTGGGGCGCCGGCTGGGGCGCCGCCTAGGGGCGGTAGCGGTCCTCATGGACGAGCTCGGCCAGCGGCTTCCGGCCCTGGGGCGGCTTCGGGCGGGCCGCCCGGGCCTCCTCGTCGGAGTAGCCGAGCGAGATCACGGTGCGGACGATCTTGCCGTCCGGGATGCCGAGCGCCGCCCGCACCGTCTCCGCGCCGGTCGAGGTGAACCAGCCGATGCACGACCCGACGCCGTGGGACTGCGCCGCGAGCATGATCCGCTCGCTCAGGCGGCCCTCGTCGTAGGTCTCCTGAGTCGGCTGCTCGCCGGCCATCACCAGGAGGATCCCGAGCGGGGCGCCCGCGAGGTGCCCGGCGTAGCCGTCGGCGTCGGCCAGCGTCCCCAGGGTCGCCCGGTCGCGGATCACGACGAACTCCCACGGCTGGCGGTTGCGGGCGCTGCCCGTCCAGCGGGCCACCTGGAGCAGGTCGTCGACGACCGACGGTGGGATCGGATCGGGGCGGAACTGGCGGACGGCGCGCAGCCCCTTGAGGAAGGCCACCTCGGCGGCGGCGGGGATCGGTGTGGCGGCGGTCACGGAAACTCCTCGACGTGGGCGCCGTGGTCGCGGCGGGGACCGCATCCCGGTCGCACCGAACAAACACAAACGCTCCAGTCTACCCTGTCCCGCCCCGTTCCCGGGTCCCCGGAGCTGCGCGGGTGTCCGGCAGTTTTCCTCGGCGGTCGCCGGAGTGGCGCCACGATCGACCGGCCCGAGGCGGGTTGGGTTGTCACCGCGTGGGCCCGGGCGGTGGCGGTGAGGCCCCTGGCCGCGGCGGGCGATCGGCGTAGACCGCCACAGCGGTTCGGCGGGCAGGCGTCGGCGCGATTCTTGCCGGGGTAGGACGACATGCCCCGTCGCGCGACCTGGTTCGGGCACGGGCCGCGGGTCATCGGACTCAATCCGGCGCCGGGCCCCGGTGCGGCGCGTCATCCGCCGTGCGGGGATCTGGACAGATCGAGAAGCCGCGAGCGCGGCCGAGTGCGCGACCGACGGCGTCACCGGGCGCCGAGGCGGCGTCCGGCCCTCCGCGTCGCGACAGGAGCGTCGGCCGGCCGACGGCGGCCGGCGACCAAGGGAGGAGACGGCGATGAGCGCCTCGACCGACAGCGGCCGCGACAGATCGGACGGCCCGAGCACCCCGCCGCGGGAGGAAGCCCGGCCCGCGCCGCCGAAGCTGCCCGGCACCGAACAGGAGCTTCCCCGCAAGGCGGCGAAGCCGCCCAAGCCCCGCAAGGTCGAGAAGCGCCAGCGGGGCCGCAAGGGGTAGCCATCGGGAGCCCCGCGGCCCCCGCCGGACGAGGGCCACGCGAGCGACGCCCACCTCGGTCCGGCAAGGGGCGATGCCCCGCTCACCTGAGGCAGGTAGCCGCGGTCGTCCCTCGACCGCGGCCCGGGTCACCAAGCGTCGACCGCGCGGGAGGGACGACCGCGTCGGCTCGCGGTCCCGCCGCGAGCCTCGGCGCCCCGTCCTCGCGGTGGGTCATGCTGTCCGACGGCTGAGCCGCCACCAGGGGCGGCCGAGGGGCGTCGTGACCGCGCTGGAGGGCAGTTGGGGGCGCCGGGCCACCACCGATCCGCTCGCGTCGTCGACCAGCGCGAGCCCGTCCCGGGCGCCCGACCGGGTCGGGCCGGCGGCGTGCCGCGACCGGTCCTCCCGGCGGGCGTGGACCCCGGTGGTGTGGCCGGCAACGGATGCCGTCGCCTTGCGGCGGTGCTCAGGTCGGTAAGACTGCCCAACCGAGGGGGTATCGACGGGTCCGACGTCTGGGTCGCCTAGGACGCCGTCGGCTCGTCTTCGCGCACCACCGACAGCAGCTCGAAGGGCGCCGCGCGGCGCGTGGACGCCCCGGCTGGGCACGTCGCGGCCCCGTGGGTGGTGGCGGTGACCGCGGCGACCGCCGCCGCGGCGTCGGCGGCGTCGAGCGCGGTGGAGGTGGGCTCGCCCGCGGCGAGGTACCGAACGAGGTAACGCATAGGGGTGATCCTTTCCGATCCGCCCCCTACCCTACACGACCCCCGACCAGAAGGCGAACACCCGTACCAGGAGCACCTCGCGTCGTCTCGGTCCGCTCCCGCTCCAGACCACCAACGCTCGGCACCGGATCGCGCGTCGGACCAGGGCAAGGCGACGGCCCCGTCACGGTCCGGCCCCGGTTCCGGCCGGCCGTCACGGCACTACCGGCGACTCCGCCGCGGGTGCGTTGGGCTCCGGACCGGGGACGGCGGGACGGCGTCTCCCCGCAGGTGGGAGACCCGCTGGCGGCGCGCCCATCGGTTGTCGGGGGGAAGCGTTATCCCAGCAGCAGGCGGTCGATGGCGCCGGCGGCGAAGATCGCCGTCAGGTACCACAGGGAAGCGAAGAAGAGCTGGCGCGCCAGCGCCTTGCTCGGGGAGCGCCACAGCCGCAGCGCGATCCCCACGAAGACGGCGTTCGCCGCCATCGCGCCGGCCGCGTAGATCCACGACAACCCGAGGGGCACCAGCAGCGCGCAGGCCGCGGCGAGGAGGACCGAGTAGGCGGCGATCTGGCGCCGCGTCGCCGCCTCGCCGGCCACCACCGGCAGCATCGGCACGGCCGCCCTGCCGTACTCGCCCTGCTTGAGCAGCGCGAGCGCCCAGAAGTGGGGCGGCGTCCAGAGGAAGATGATCGCGAAGAGCAGCCACGCCTCCGGCGCCAGCGTGCCCGTTACCGCCGCCCAGCCGACGAGCGGCGGCACCGCCCCGGCCGCCCCACCGATCACGATGTTCTGCGGCGTGGTCCGCTTCAGCCACCTGGTGTAGACGAGCACGTAGTAGACGTTCCCGGCCAGGGCCAGCACGGCCGCGAGCGGGTTGACCAGCAGCGTCAACTCCACCGTCGCCAGCGCCGTCAGCACCAGGCCGAACATGAGCGCCGCGCGCGGGGTGATCCGCCCCGCCGCCGTCGCCCGGTGCCGGGTCCGGGGCATCACCGCGTCGATGTCGCGGTCCAGGTAGCAGTTGAGCGCGTTCGCGCCCCCTGCGGCCAGCGTCCCGCCGAGCAGCGTCCAGACGACCAGCGCGAAGCCCGGCACCGCCTCCGCGGCGATGACCATGGCGCCGAGGGTGGTGACCAGCAGCAGGCTGAGGATGTTCGGCTTGGTGAGGGCGACGTAGTCGCTGGCGACGGTCCGAAGGTGGCGGAGGCGAAGGCGCTGGAGGGCGGCGGCGCTGGCGGCCGGCGCGGCGTGCCGGTAGGGACGGATCTGGGCCATCGGACCTCTGGGACGAGCCTGGGGCCGTCAGCGGTCGCTCGCCGGCCCGGGTCGGCCCCGGTCGGCGGCGCTCGCGGCGGCGGTCGGCACGGTAGGCCGTCGGACGCGGCGGACGGCGGCCGCTCGCCGCGACCTGGCCGCCGTCGTGGCACCGCGGAGGGCCTGACGCTCGCCCACGAGCATCGGCGCGCCGACGGGAGGACGTACTGGCGGCATTCTACCCCGCCTCGCCGCCGCCCGGGGTGACCGCTCGGTCAGCGCCGTGCACGGGGTCACGAACGGGCCGTCAGCCGTCAGCGATTGGGTGTGGCGTCGGCGGCGGAGGGGACGTCACCGATGACACCGAGCCGGTCTCCGCGTTCTGCTAGGGTGGCGTGGTCCTGTCCGCACCTGCCCGCCGAACCTCACGGCTGACGGCTGACGGCTGACCGCTGACGGCTCGCCCCCCCGGAGCCCGCCATGAGCAGCACCCATCCCTACGTCGGGACCGTCCGGGCGCCCGAGTTCACGCCGGGTCTCGACTGGCTCAACACCGGGCCGCTGACGATGGCCGGCCTGCGCGGAAAGATCGTGATCCTCGACTTCTGGACCTACGGCTGAATCAACTGCCTCCACATCCTCCCGCAGTTGCGGGAGCTCGAGCGCCTGTTCCCCCGCGAGCTGGTCGTCGTCGGCGTCCACTCCCCCAAGTTCCCGGCCGAGAAGGTCCAGGCCAACCTTCGTGCCGCCGCCCAGCGGCTCGATCTGCACCACCCCGTCGTCAACGACCACGAGCACGCGGTCTGGGGCCAGTACGCCGTCCGCGCCTGGCCGACTTTGATGTTCGTCGACCCGAGGGGACGCGTCTTCGGTAAGCACGAGGGCGAGTTCCTGCTCGAACCCGTGCGCGCGCTGGTCGCCGAGGCCGTCGCCCGCGCCGACGCCGCGGGGTTGCTCGACCGCACCCCCCTCCCCCTCGACCCGCTGCCGCCCGGGGGTGGCACGCTCCGCTTCCCCGGCAAGGTCCTCGCCGACCCCGAGCGCGATCGGATCTTCGTCGCCGATTCCGGGTACCACCGGGTCCTCGTCGCCGACCGCGACGGGGTGGTCTCGATGGTCGTCGGGAGCGGCGAGGAAGGGTTCGCCGACGGACCGGCCGCCGAGGCGCGCTTCCGGCAGCCCCAGGGCCTGGCCCTCGCCGCGGACGGCGGCACGCTCTACGTCGCCGACCTCGAGAACCACGCCGTGCGCGCCGTCACCCTGGGGGACGGTCGGGTGACCACCATCGCCGGCACCGGCGAGCAGGCCCGCGCTCGTCCCGTGGGAGCCCAGCCCGCGCGGGAGACCGCGCTCTCCTCGCCGTGGGACCTGGCCCTGGTCGACGGCGCGCTCTGGGTCGCGATGGCCGGCACCCACCAGCTCTGGGCGCTCGACCTCGGCGCCGCCACGATCCGTCCGGCGGCCGGGTCCGGCGGCGAGTCGATCCACGACGCGCCCCTCGCCGAGGCGACCTTCGCCCAACCCTGCGGGGTCACCGTGTCGGACAGGGTGCTCTACACCGCCGACAGCGAGTCGAGCGCAGTCCGCCTGGTCGATCCCGACGGCAACCGCGTCCGGCGCCTGGTCGGGCAGGGCCTCTTCGCGTTCGGCGACGCGGACGGCACGGGCGACCGGGTCCGCCTCCAGCACCCCCTCGGGGTCGCCGCCGTCCGCGAGGGCGACGGCACGGCGGTCTATATCGCGGACGCCTACAACAACCGGATCAAGCGCCTCGACCCGGCGACGCGAACCGTCGTGACCGTGGCCGGAACCGGACAGGCGGGCCACGCCGACGGCCCGGCCGCGGCGGCGTCGTACTGGGAGCCCGGCGGCCTGGGCGTCGCCGGCCGCCGGGTCTACGTCGCCGACACGAACAACCACGCGGTGCGGGTGCTCGACCTCGACGCCGGTTCGGTCTCAACCCTCGGAATCACCCTGCCCGGCCCGTAGTCCCGGCGGGGGACCACCTATGGACCCGGCGACCGACGGTGGACCGCCGTTCGGCGGCATCCCCGGTCGGGAGCGGTCGGCACGGTCCGTGCGCGGGCGGGCGTCCGACACGAAGCGGCGTCGGCGACGCGCGACAACGGGGGACCGAGCGGCCGGATGGTGGATCTGCTGGAAGGGCTCCCACCGGTCGCCCAGGTGCTGCTCGCGACGGGGTTTACCTGGGGCCTCACCGCCCTTGGCGCCGCGCTCGTCTTCGCCGCCCGCGACGTCCCGCGCTGGGTCCTCGACGCGCTGCTCGGCTTCGCCGCGGGCGTGATGATCGCCGCGAGCTACTTCTCGCTGCTCGCCCCGGCGATCGAACTCGCCGAGGGCGACGAGGTGCCGTCGTGGGTACCGGCGGTGGTCGGCTTCCTCGCCGGTGGGATCTTCCTGCGCGGGATGGACCGGGTCCTCCCCCACCTCCACCCCGGCAACCGCCCGGACGAGACCGAAGGGCCCCACACCACCTGGCGGCGGAGCGTGCTCCTCGTGGCCGCGATCACGCTCCACAACATCCCCGAGGGACTGGCCGTGGGGGTCGCCTTCGGGGCGGCCGCCGCCGACGTTCCGTCGGGCACCGTCGCCTCCGCGGCCGCGCTGGCCCTCGGGATCGGTATCCAGAACTTCCCGGAGGGCAGCGCGGTCTCCCTCCCGCTGCGTCGGGACGGGGTGTCGCGGCGCCGGAGCTTCTTCTGGGGCCAGCTCTCGGCGGCGGTGGAGCCCGTGGCCGGCGTCCTCGGCGTCGTCGCCGTGGTGGTGGCCGAGCCGCTGCTCCCGTACGCGCTCGCGTTCGCGGCCGGGGCGATGATCTTCGTGGTGGTCGAGGAACTGGTGCCCGAGGCCCAGAAGGGCGGCCACGCCGACCTCGCCACGAGCGCCCTGCTGGTCGGCTTCGCCGTGATGATGACGCTCGACGTCGCCCTCGGCTGACCGCCCCCGGCTGGCCGGTTGACCGGCTGACCGCCCCCGGCTGACCGCCCCCGGCTGGCCGCCCGGCTGGCCAACTTGGCCATCGCGACGCCTCGCCCTCCCGCCGCGCCCCGCCCGACCCTGCCCGGACGGGCAGGCGGCGCCCCGCCTGCGCGGGTGGTGACCCTCGCTGGGCGCGGGGCTAGTCTGGGACGGTCCCGAACCGGGCGAGCCGGGGTCGGCGGTCGTCGCGGTGCGGTCGCCGAGGCTCGCGCGGGCGGCCGTGCTGGCATCGGATAGGCGACAACAACGGCATCCGCCCGGCACGAGATCGTCAGCCGCGGCGGTTGCGGCCGGCGCCGCGTCGGCCGCCGTCGGACCGTCCCGGACCACGACGGAGGGTATCCCCATGGCCACGGCCACCAACCGGCGCACCCGCGCCGTCAACATCGGCCTCACCGACGAGCAGCGCAACGGCGTGATCGAGCTGCTCAACCACGACCTGGCTGACACCTACCTGCTGGTGATCAAGACCAAGAAGCACCACTGGGACGTCGTCGGCCCCCAGTTCCACTCGATCCACCAGATCCTCGACGAGCAGTACGCCGCGCTCAGCGAGAACACCGACAAGATCGCCGAGCGGGTCCGCGCCATCGGCGGCTACCCGGTCGGCACCGCGAAGGGGTTCCTCGCCTACGCCTCGATCCCCGAGCACCCCGGCGACATCCCCGACGCCTTCGGGATGCTCGACCGGCTGGTCGACGACCACGAGCAGATCATCCGCAACCTGCGCCAGCACATCGACCGGTGCTCGGACGACTTCCACGACGAGGGCACGGCCGACTTCCTGACCGGCCTGATGGAGGAGCACGAGGAGATGGCCTGGATGCTCCGCTCGTTCATCGAGGGCGTCGAGATCAAGCCGACCGGCGGCGTCTCGGCGATCAACAACGAGCCGGCGTAGCCCCGGCGCGAGGCTCCGCGACAACCCCCGTCGCCCGTCACACGTTCTGACCAACCGAACGGTAAGATAGCCCTGGGGCGGGGGCGCCGCGGGTCCGCCCCGTCCGGCGCCCCCGTCCCGTCCGGCGCCCCCGTCCC
>CADCWG010000106.1 GCA_902806335.1 uncultured Thermomicrobiales bacterium
CGGCCGGCCGCAGCGCCGGGGGGCCGGTCCCGACCGCGAGCGGCGGGCCAAGATCGCGGCCGCCGAGACGGTGCGGGTGCTCGAGGACGAGCTCGCCGCCCGGATCGCCGGCGAGGTCCGATTCGACGCCGTCTCGCGGATGCTCTACGCCTCCGACGCCTCGAACTACCAGATCGAGCCGGTCGGCGTGGTGGTGCCGAAGACCGTCGAGGACGTCCAGGCCGCGGTCGAGCTGGCCGCCAGCCACGGCGTGCCGATCCTGCCCCGCGGCGGCGGCTCGTCGCTCGCCGGCCAGGCCGTCGGCGCGGCCCTGGTCCTCGACTTCTCCAAGCACCTCGCGCGCGTGCTCGACGTCGACGCCGAGGCGCGGACCGTGACCGTCGAGCCGGGGATCGCCCTCGACGTGCTCAACCGGCAGCTCAAGCCGAGCGGGCTGATGTTCGGGCCCGACCCCTCCTCGGGCAACCGCGCCACCGTCGGCGGCGTGGTCGGCAACAACTCGGCCGGGGCCCACTCGATCCTCTACGGGATGACCGCCGACCACGTCCGCTCGGTCCGGGTCGCGCTCGCCGAGGGCGGCACCGTCGAGCTCGGCCCGCCGCCGGCCGAGGGGCTCGCCGCCCGCGCCGCGGCCGACGACGCGACCGGCCGCCTGCTCGCCAAGCTGCTCGCCTTCCGCGACCAGCACCGCGACCTAATCGCCCGCGACCTGCCGCCCCACTGGCGGCGGGCCACCGGCTACTCGCTGGGCGAGTTCCTCAAGCCCGACGACGCGTTCAACCCGGCCCGGCTCCTCGCCTCCTCGGAGGGCACCCTCGGCACGCTGCTGCGGGTGACACTCGACCTGGTGCCGACCCCGGAGCGGACGGCGCTGGTGCTGCTCCAGTTCGACGACCTGGTCGCCTCGATGGCGGCCACCCCGGCGATCCTCGAGACCGAGCCCTCGGCGGTCGAGCTGATGGACCGGATGCTGATCGGTCTCACCCGCTCGCAGCCGGCCTACGCCCGCCAGCTCGCCTTCGTCCAGGGCGACCCGGCGGCGGTGCTCGCGGTCGAGTTCTACGGCGCCGACGAGCGGGAGCTGGAGCGCAAGTGCGCCCGGCTCGAGGGCCACCTCGCCCACCGCGGCGTGCGCCTGAGCGCGCCGCCGCAGAAGTTGCTCGACCCGGCCCGCCAGGCCGACGTCTGGTCAGTCCGCAAGGCCGGGCTGGGGCTGCTAATGAGCGTCCGCGGCGACGCCAAGCCGGTACCGGTGATCGAGGACGTCTCGGTCCCGGTCGAGCACCTCGCCGACTACGTCCGCGCCGTCGAGGCGATGGTCGCCGAGCACGGCACGACCGCGGCCTACTACGCCCACGCCTCGGCGGGGTGCCTCCACGTGCGGCCGCTCTTGAACCTGAAGACGATCGGCGGCGTGGAGGCGATGCGCGAGCTGGCACTCGGGGCGGCCGAGCTGGCGCGCCGCTTCGGCGGGGTGATGAGCGGCGAGCACGGCGACGGGCTCCAGCGCTCGGAGCTCAACGAGGCGATCTTCGGCCCCGAGCTCTACAAGGCGATGCGCCGCTTCAAGGCGGTCTTCGACCCCCGCGGGCTGATGAACCCCGGCAAGGTCGTCGACGCCCCGCCGATGACGGAGCACCTCCGCTACGGGCCGAAGTACCGGGCGATGGAGCCGAAGACCTTCCTCGACTTCACCCCCGAGGGCGGGCTGCACCGGGCGGCCGAGCTGTGCAACGGGGCGGCGGTCTGCCGCAAGCTCTCGGCGGGGACGATGTGCCCCTCCTACATGGCGACCAAGGACGAGGCCCACACCACCCGTGGCCGCGCCAACGCCCTGCGCAACGCCCTCTCCGGGCAGATCCTCCAGCCGAGCGACTTCACCTCCGACGCGACGGCGGCGGTGATGGACCTCTGCATCTCCTGCAAGGCCTGCAAGACCGAGTGCCCGAGCAGCGTCGACATGGCCAAGCTCAAGACCGAGTTCATGGCCCAGCGCAACGCCAAGCACGGCACGCCGATGCGGTCGCGCTTCTTCGGACACGTCCACACCGTCTCGCGCCTCTCGGCGCCGGTCGCGCCCTTGGTCAACCTGGGGCTGCGGACCCACATCGCGGCGCCGGCGCTGCGGGCGATGGGGGTCCACCCCGAGCGGCGGCTGCCGGCGTTCACCAGCCGCACCTTCACCCGACGCTGGCGGGCGCACGTCCGAACGCGACCGGCCCGGCGGGCGACGCGGGGCCAGGTGGTCTACTTCCACGACACCTTCGCGACCTACAACTACCCCCAGATCGGGATGGCGGCGGTCAAGCTGCTCGAGGCGGCCGGCTTCGAGGTGGTCGTCGAGGAGCGGCGGGCCTGCTGCGGGCGGCCGATGCTCTCCAAGGGGCTGGTCAACGACGCGCGGAAGGTGGCGCGCCGGAACGTCGCGCTGCTCGCGCCGCACGCGAAGCGGGGAACGCCGATCGTCGGCACCGAGCCGAGCTGCATCCTGACGCTGCGCGACGAGTACCGCGACCTCCT
The DNA here is from genome assembly GCA_902806335.1 of uncultured Thermomicrobiales bacterium. GTDB lineage: Bacteria > Chloroflexota > Chloroflexia > Thermomicrobiales > UBA6265 > CADCWG01. The sequence continues at coordinate 2,521 of CADCWG010000106.1, forward strand.
GCCGAACGACCCGGACGTGGCGGCGGTCGCCCGCCAGGCGTTCATGGTCGACGAGTTCCTGGCCAAGCTCGACGCGGCGGGGGATCTGGGGATCGGCTGGCGGGACGACGCCGGGCCGTCGGTGCTCTTCCACGGCCACTGCCACCAGAAGGCCCTGATCGGGGTCGGACCGAGCCTGGCGGCGCTGCGGGCGGCGGGCTGCGCGCCGACCGAGACCGGGGCGGGCTGCTGCGGGATGGCCGGCTCGTTCGGCTACGAGGCCAACCACTACGAGGTCTCGCGGCAGATCGGCGAGGACCGCCTCTTCCCGGCGGTGGCGGCGGCCCCGGCCGAGACCGTGGTCGCGGTCGCCGGCGTCTCCTGCCGGCAGCAGGTGGAGCACTTCACCGACCGCCAGCCGACCCACATCGCCGAGGTGCTGGCCGAGCGGATCGCCCCGGGCCACGTCTGGCGGCCGCCCGCCGACCCCGCGGCGGCCGAGGTCCCGCCGGAGGTCGCCCCGACCCCCGAGGCGACCCGCCTCGCCGCCAACAACCGCGAGGGCCCGGTCTAGCGGGCGAGGCCCTCGACCGCCGACCGAGCGCTGACCGCTGACGGCTGAGGGCCGAGATCGGGAGACCCGTCATGGCGCAGACGCACGAGACGGTCGAGATCGTCGACGTGACGGATACGGCTGAGCTGCGGAAGCTGGCGGAGGAGGTCGCGGTCTCGGGACGGGCACGGCTGCTCCGTATCGGGAGCCGGGACGTGGCACGGCTGGAGCCGCTCCCGGAACCGGGCGCAGATCCTCGGTCGACGCAGGATCCGGCCGCAGGGCCAGAGCGGTTCGGGACGAAGAAGCCCGGCGATCCGATCACCGACGAGGACCGTGCCGCGACGCTCTCCTCCTTCGGGAGTTGGGCCGGCCTCGTCGACGCCGACGAGTTCGAGGCCAACTGGCGGGCGGCCCGGGGCTCGGACCGTCCGCCGGTCGACCTGGGCCCGTGACATACCTTTTCGACACCGACCGTGCCGCGGATTGGCTCAACGGCCGGGCAGATGCCCGGCAACTCGTGACCCGGTTGCTGCCCACTGGCATCGCGATCAGCGCCGTGAGCTACGCGGAGATTGTCGAGGGCATCCTGGGAGGGCGCGATCCAGCGCGCGAGGAGGAGGGATTCCAGACGTTCCTCCGGGCGATCCCCGTGTTGGGCATCGACGCCGCGATCGCGCGCCGCACCGGGGAACTGCGGCTGGACCTCCGCCGGCGCGGCCTCGGGGTCAACCACCGGGCGCTCGACCTCTTCGTCGCCGCGACCGCCCTCGAACACGGCCTGACGCTGGTGACGCGCAACACCCGGCACTACCGGGACGTCCCCGGGCTGACGCTCTACCAGGACGCATAGCCGTCGGGGTGCCGAGCGAGCCGCTGGTATCGACTCGATCCGACCGCCGGGGGTGGGACCGATGCGCCTCCCGATCGGCGGCGACCGCGGCGACCGCGGCGATCCGGTGCCGAACACCTCCCTGCGCCAGGGCGGCGAGGTGGACCACGTCGCGATCCTCCTGCCCGGCAAGGGCTACACCTGCGACGGGTCGCTCTTCTCCCACGCCGAGAACCTCCTCGTGGGGGCGGGCGCCGATGTCCTCCGGGTCGACTACGCCTCCGGCCATCGCGAGGACTTCCGCGCGTTCCCGCACGTCGAGCGGGCACGGTGGTTGTCCGGCGACGTCACCGCCGCCTGACGCGCCGGCCTCGCCCAGGGTCGCTACCGACACCTTGCCCTCGTCGGCACGTCGCTCGGCACCCTCGCGATGGGGCACCCGCTAACCACTCGGGATCTCCGGGCCAGGCAGACGCGCGCCGTCTGGCTGACACCCCTCACGCGGGAGGATCGCCTCCAGGAGCAGGTGCGGCGGTGCGGCGGTCTGTCCCGCTTCGTGATCGGCACCGCCGACCCGCACCACGACGCGGCCTCGCTGGAAGCGATGCGGCGGGGCACCGGCAGGGAGGCGGTGGTCGTCCCCGGGGCGGCCCACGGCCCGGGCATCCCTGGGGACGCGGTCGCGTCGGCGCGGGCCGTCGAGCACGCCGTCCGCGGCCTCCAGGAGTTTCTGGCCGGGCAACCCAGGCTCCGGGCGGTTGCTCTTGAGGAACCGGGGGCCGGTCGTCCCTGCGTCCGCCGGGGGCAAGCCCAGGGGTCACGAACGAAGCCGCCAAGCGCCGACTGCGCACGGGACGCGCAAGGCCCCGGTCAATCAACCGAACTCCGCGTGACACGGCACCTACCACGCCGCCGAGCCAGGGGAGTCCCGTCCTTCGGGGCCGGGGCCGCCGCTCCTCCCATCGTTGACCACCGTGGCCGGCCCGGACGACCTCGGTGGTGGGCCAACAACCCATTCGGCGGACGGCACGCCGTCGCCGGTCCGTCAGCCGAAGGCGCGCGTTCGCTCCCGGTCGGCGAGGGCGGCGTCGAGGTCCGGGTGGGTGAGGTCGGGCGACTGGACGCAGAGGGCGGCGACGGCCGCGCCGAGCTGGAGGCGGCGCGCGACCGGCTCACCTCGGGCGTGGCCGAGGAGGTAGCCGGCGAAGAAGGCGTCGCCGGCGCCGTTGGTGTCGCGCACCGCGGCGACGGGGACGGCCGCGACCTCGTGCCACGCCCCGTCCTCGGCCAGGGCCGTCGCCCCGGCCGCGCCGTGGGTGCAGACCACGAGCCGCTTCCCCTCCCCCACCATCCGGGCCATGACGTCGCGCCAGCCCGGCATCCGGTCGGAACTGAGGAACAGGTAGTCCGCGGCGGCGACGAAGTCGAGGTGGTAGGGGTTGGCGTCGTCCCAGTCGTGGACGTCGCACCAGATCGCCTTGCCGGCTCGCTGGATGGCCGGGATCAGGTCCCGGCAGTACCCCTCGATGTTGAGCACCACGTGGTCGGCGGCGGCGATCAGCGCGTCGATCGCCGGGAGGTCGAGGTCCGCGGGGGCGGCCGGTGCGGTGAGGAAGATCGAGATCCGGCCGCCGTGGGCGTCCATCAGGTTGACGTGGCGCTGGGTACCGTGGGGATCGCGGGCGCGGCGGAAGTCGACCCCGGCGGCGGCGAGGGCGCGGGCGATCGCCGCGCCGGAGGGGTCGTCGCCGGTCACGCCGTGGAGGGCGACGTCGAAGCCGAGCCGGCGCAGGTTGAGCGCCTTCCCGGCGCCGGTCGAGCCGACGGTCTCGTGGTGGCCGCGGGCGAAGGCGGTGTGGGGGGTGGGGTCCGGGAACGCGCCGAGGGCGACGGCGAGGTCCCACGAGACGCCGCCGAGGACGACCACCAGGGGCGCGCGACGCGGGGGTGTTTCTCCCCTTCGGGGCGGTGATGGCGTCATAGGTCGAGCAGCACCCGCAGCGGTATCCCGATCGCGCCACCTACGAGTGTAGCGGCAGGTCTACCGACGGAACAGCACGCCGCGGACGCGATGCGGAGGCCGTTCCAGGTGGGCGACGGGTGGCCGCGGGCCCGGCGCTCGCCGCGGGCCCGGCGGTGGGATGCATCCGTCTCGGCGGTTCCGGTTTAGGAGGTGGTAGGGCGTGTTCGCGCCCGGGTGGCCGAGCGCGACGTGGCGGAGACACCCACCACGCGGCGCCCCGGGCCGCCATCCAATCTCGCGCCGGGGAGCCGGCGCTGTTCCCGAGGAGGGGTCGCATGCCGCGATCATTGCCGTCACGGTCATCGTCACCGTTGTCGCCGCCGTTGTCGCTGCCGTTCCGCGCCGCCGTCGCCGGGCTCGTGCTCGTCGCCCTCGCGCTGACCGCCGTCGCGCCCGGCGTCGCCGCCGCCGCCGGCGAGTTGGGCGGAACCACTCTCTACGCGGTCGACCTCGACGGCGGGGAGTTCTCCCGGGTCGGCGAGGTCGGGGACGGCGAGACCGTCGTCGCCCTGGCGCTCGCCGGCGAGGCGTCCGCCTACGCCGCGACCGCCGACGGCCGGCTGGTCAGCTTCGACCCGTCCGACCCCGGCACCCTCTCCGGCGACGTCGCCCTCTCCGGGCTGGGCGGCCAGACGGTCGTCGGCCTCGACGTGCGCCCGGCCACCGACGAACTGTTCGCCCTCGGCTCCGGCAGCACCATCTTCGTGGTCGACGCCGACTCGGGGCAGGCCACCGCGATCGCCGACGGTGCCTTTGACCCGGCCCTCGAGGGCGGGGCCTTCGGCTTCGACTTCAACCCGACCGTCGACCGGATCCGCGTCGTCAGCGAGACCGGGCAGAACCTGCGCCTCAACCCCGAGACCGGCCTGATCGGGTCCAACCCGGACACCGGCGCGCCGACGGTCGACAGCCGGCTCGCCTACGCGGACGGCGACGCCAACGCCGGGGCCGCCCCCGCGGCCGTCGGCGCCGGCTACACCAACAGCGTCGCCGACGCCGAGAGCACCAAGCTCTACGTCATCGACGCCGCCCAGGACACCCTCGCGCTGCAGGACCCGCCGAACGAGGGCGTGCTCAACACCGTCGGCGCGCTCGGCGTCGACGTGGCCGGCGCGGTCGGCTTCGACATCCTGGCGTCGGGCACCGCCTACGCGACGGTGGCGACGGCCGTCCAGATGCCGAACACCGGGACCGGTTCCACCCTGGCGGCCGGGTCCGCCGGCACGGGGCCGCTCGCGGTCCTCGCGCTCGCCATGGTGGCCGCCCTCGCGGGCATCGCCACCACCCGCCGGCTCGGCCGAGCCTAATCCGCCCCGCGCGACGGGTCGGGATCGGCCGGCCCGGCGCCGGGCAGGGACCTGCGCGCGGGCCGCGCCG
>CADCWG010000107.1 GCA_902806335.1 uncultured Thermomicrobiales bacterium
GCGTCCAACTCGGCCGCCACCGCCGCCGCGACGGCGTCGGGGTCGGCGTCCGGGTCGGCGCGCAGCCGGGCGATCTGCCGCTCGGCCGCGGTCGCGCCCCGCCGGGTCAGCTGCAGCTCGGCCGAGAGCGAGCCGACCTGCTCGACCACCGAGGAGGCGAAGGCGCCGAGCGCGTCCCGCAGTGCCATCAGCTCGGCGTCGAGCGCGGCGGCGCGTCGCCGCCGGACTTCGACGCGAGCGAGCTCGGCGGCGTACGCCCGCTCCTCGCCGGTCTGGACCCGGACGATCGCCGTTGTCACCCCGTTGCCCACCTGCCCCGTCCCACCCGGTCCCGACCTCGCCGCCAACCGCCGCCGCGGCCGTGCCGCGCCGCCGTCGGCCATCCCGGCGGCGAACACCCTACGGTACACCAGGTGGCTCCCTCGGCTCCGCTTCGGGGGCCGCGGTGGGGATCGTGGTGAGGAGCGCGGACGACGCTGGCGAGGGGGCTGAGCGCTGCCTCCCGTGCCGCTGCCGGGAGGGAGGCAGGCGACCCAGCGGCCCTCCGGTCGGTTGGCCGTCGTGACCTCCGGCGGACTCTCGCCGCGACACCCGTGCAGGATGCCCAATCCATTGCGCCACTGTCGGTCAAGTAGCACAAACTACCGTCGTGCGGCGCCGTCGCCGTAGCGACTAGGATGCGGAGGGCGGTCGTTGGGACGCCCCTGGGTGCCTCATTGCCCCGAAACCGGCGGTCGAGCGGCGCGGGCGGATCACGCGCCGTTGACGTTTGGCGTGCCGGGGGCCGGTAGGCTGCATCTCGATTCGGCTTCCCAGAGACGGGGGACGAGGCGAGGTGCTGGCAGGAGGGTGGCCCGCTTCGTGCCTTGCGCTACGCCGGGTCCGTCGGCCTCGGGTGGGGCCAATTGGGACAAGCGTCATCGGATAAGGAGTCGCACCGTGCGCCGCTTCATCGTCGCCGCTGCCATGTTCGCCCTGGTCCTCGGGGTGTTGGCCGCGCCGAGCTACCTCACGCGCGCCCAGGACACCGGGACGCCGACGGCCGCCGAGTGCGCCGTGGTCGACGGCACGCCGGGCCTTGGCACCCCCGACGCCGCCTCTCCCGCCCCGACGGGCTCGGACGAGATCGGCGGGACGCCGGGTGCCGTCGAGACCGACGGGCAGGATGCCAGCCCGGTGGCTTCGCCGGCCGGCACCGACGCCTGCGCAACCCCGACGTCCTAGGCGCTCGCGGGTAGCCCCGCCCGCCCGGAGAGGTCGGCGAGAAGGCCGGTCACTCCGGGCGCGGGGAGCCAACGAGACGAAACGGGCCGCGTCGATTTCGACGCGGCCCGTTTCCTTGTCTCTGGCCCTTGTCCGACCCGCCGCGGCCCGTCGACGGGCTGGGCGCTATCCCGCTATCCCAGCTGGGGGATCACCTCGGCCGCGAACTGCTCCATCGGCGCGTGGTCGTAGGCCACCCGCGGGATGTAGACGATCACGTAGTCGATCCCGGCCTCGATGAACGGCCGGATCCGCTCGGTGATCTCGGCCGCGGTGCCGACGTGGAAGCTCTTGCCGTACTCGTCGTAGGGGACCGTGCCCCGCGCCTTCTCGGTGGCGACCTCGGGGTCGTCGTTCTGGCCGACGAGGTGGACGTTGAAGCTCATCGACTTGACGATCTCGCCGTAGTCCCGGCCGACCGTCTCGCAGTGGCCCTTGAGCACGTCGAGCTTGTGGCGGACGGTGTCGAGGTCGCCGCCGATGTTGCAGGCGTCGCCGTACTGCGCAACCAGCTTCAGCGTGACCTTCTCGCCGCCGCCGCCGATCCAGAGCGGGACTTTCTTGTCCGGGGTGCCCGCCGCGTTCTTCGGCTCGTTGATCGGCCCGTCGATCGCGTAGTGCTTGCCGGCGAAGCTGGGCTTGTCCTCCGTCCACATCCGGTGGACGACCTCGACCGCCTCGCGGAACATCCGCATCCGCTCCGGCACAGCGGGGAAGCCGCCGGGCGGGGTGGCGTCGCCGCCGGTGCTGGCGCCGCCGAAGCCGTAGGCCCGCCACTCGTGCTCGTACCAGCCCGCGCCGATCCCGGCGTAGAGGCGGCCGTGGCTGGCGACGTCGACCGTCGAGGCGATCTTGGCGTAGAGGGCGGGGTTGCGGTAGCCGTTGCAGCCGACCATCTGCCCGACGTTGACGCGCCGGGTGTCCCGCGCCAGCGTGGCCGAGATCGTCCAGCACTCGAACGTGGTCTCCATCGTCGGCTCGGGGACGGTGTGGAAGTGGTCGTACACCCAGACCGAGTCCCACGGCCCGGCGTCCGCCGCCCTGGCCACGTTCGTCATCGCCTCGAACTGCTCGACCGGGTCGTCGATCTCGACCAGGTCCATCCGCCACCCCTGCGGCACGAACACGCCGAACCGCAGTCTGGTCCCGTCTGCCACGATCTGCTCCGTCTCGCCGTCGCGCGGTAGGCCGTCGGCTCAGGACGCGGCAAGAACGGTGCCGGTGGCCGACCGGGGCCGACCGGGGCCGGCGACCGTCGGGGCCAGCGCCCCCAGGCCTGGGACGGCCGCCCCTTGGATTCCCGGCGCCCGGTGGCCCGCCGTTCGGCCGGCCGCGCCGGTGTGCCCCGGGCCGATCCCGTACCCTGGCGGACAGTGGGATCGCTGCGACGGGCGATCACCCAACCGTGGCGAGCGGCGGGACGCCACCGGCGTGAGCCACTTCGGGCGTTCCGGGTGAGGCCCAATGGGGGAGCCGCGTGACCACCGGCGCCTGCGCCCGGCGGGTCCGCGGCTGGCTCCGGCCGGCTTGGTGCCGGGACGCTGGCCTCGGGGCGTGCCCCGGACGGGCGAAGCCACCGGCGCGCCTCCGTACTGCCGCCGACAGGCGGGATTCCGTCCGATGCCGACGGGTGGCCGCGTCGGGTCACCGTGTCGGAGCAACGAGAGCCACCCGGCTCGAAGGCCACGGCGGGCACCGCCGGTCGGCGCTCGGCCGGCGGACCCCGCGCCCGGCGGACCTCGCGCCCGGCGGTGAGGCGCGGTCAGATCGGTGGCGACGACCGTGGCGGCGCGCCGGGCGCCCTGGCGCCTACCCGGCCCGCGCCTCCCGGCGGTCGGCGACCACCGCGCCGCCCTTGAGGACGAGCGCGACGCAGGCGGGGTCGGCCAGGCGGTGGATCTCCGCCAGCGGGTCGACCTTCGTCACCACGACATCGGCCAGCTTGCCCGCTTCGAGGGTGCCGACCCGGTCCTCCCAGCCGAGGCACTCGGCGGCGGTCCTGGTCGTCGCCACCGGCGCCTCCATCGGCGTCATCCCGACGTCGACCATCAGCCCCGGCTCGCGCAGGTTCGTCCCGTGGGGCACCACCCCGGCGTCGGTCCCCATCGCGATCTTCACCCCCGCCCGGTGGGCGCGGCCGATGCTCTCCCGGTGGGCGTCGATCGACTCCTTCGCCTTCCTCAGCCCCCACTCGGGCATCTTGCCCGTCGCCTCGGCCGCCTCGATCACCCCCAGCGGCGCCATCAGCGTCGGCACCAGGAAGGTCCCGTGCTCGAGCATCAGCGCGATCGCCTCGTCGTCGAGGTAGATCCCGTGCTCGATCGAGTGGATGCCGGCGCGGACCGCGTTCTTGATCCCCTCGGTGCCCTGGGCGTGGGCCATCACCCGCAGCCCGCGCCGGAAGCGGGCCTCCTCGACGATCACCCGCAGCTCGTCGGGCGAGAACTGGGTGAACTCCGGGTGGTCGGTCGGGCTCAGCACCCCGCCGGTGGAGCAGACCTTGACAACCTCGGCGCCGGCGCGGAGCACCTCGCGCACGGTCCGCCGCACGTCCTCCGGCCCGTCGCAGATCGTCCGCGGCATCCCCGGGTAGGTCGGGAAGATCGGGACATCGGCCCCGCTCGGCATCCAGGTGTCGCCGTGCCCCCCGGTGGTGCTGAGCACGCCGACGCTGATCTGCATCCGCGGCCCCACGACCAGACCCTCCTCGACCGCCCGCTTCACCCCCGCGTCGGTCCCGCCGGCGTCGCGGACGGTCGTCACCCCGCACTCGACGGTGCGGCGGAGGAAGGGGATCGCCCGGTAGAAGGCGAAGGAGAACGGGCGGGCGAGGTCCGCGACGAGGTCGAAGCCTTCGAGCATCAGGTGGACGTGGGTGTCGATCAGGCCGGGCAGGATGTGCCCCCCGCCCGCGTCGAGCGTGGCCGCGACGTCGGCGTGCGGCAACTCCTGGATCCGCCCGGCGGCCCGGATGCGGTCGCCGTCGAGCAGCACCGCCCCGCCCGGCACCGGGTCGATCCCGGTCCCGTCGATCAGCGTCCCGTTACGGATCAGCGTCGTCGCCACCGGCCGTGCTCCTGATGCGATGCGAATGCGACGCGGGAGGATAGCGCAGCGACTGGTCGGTGACGCCCGGGGGCGCTGCGTTCGCTCTCGGCCCGTCCGCGTCGCACCATCGAACGGTTCGTCCGAGGGCCCGGTCGGGAGTGGCGTGACACCGGCGGGACCTGGGCCACCGTCCGTCCCCGGACGACCACTCGAGGTGACCGCGCCCCGGTGGCGATCCGCGGTGTCAGGACTGTGATGTCTGTGATACCGCACGTAGTATTGTGCGGCGTGGCATCGTGAACGCCAGGGGAGCGAGGTGAACTGTGGAGAAGATGGTGGGGGCGTTCGAGGCGCGCCGTCAGCTTGGCCAGATCCTCAAGGCGGTTGCCGGCCGGGGTAGCCGCTACGTTGTGGAGTACCACGGCGAGCCGGTCGCCGCGGTCGTGCCGATCGCGCTCTACGAGCAGTGGAAGCGCGATCGAGAAGTCTTCTTCGACGAACTGGAGGCCGACGCGGCGCGGGCAAACCTCTCTCCCGCGGACGCGGACGCGCTGGCGGAGGAGGCTGTCCAGGCGACCCGCGCCGCCGCCCGTCCCAGGTGAGGGTGGTCCTCGACACGAACGTCGTGGTCAGCGCGGTGCTCTCGCCCACGGGATCGCCGGCGGAGGTCGTACGACGCTGGCGCCGGGAAGCGTTCGACGTGGTCGTCTCGGAGGCCATGCTCGACGAGTACCGCCGCGCCCTGGGCTACCCGAAGGTCCGCGCGCTGCACGGACTCGACGATGCGCGGCTCGACCAGCGGATCGCCCGGCTCCGGCGCCTGGCCCTCCTGGTCGAGCCGACTCGCGTCGTCACCGCCGTGGAGGAGGACCTGGCCGACAACCGCGTCCTCGAATGCGCGGTGGCCGGGGAGGCGGCATACGTCGTCAGCGGCGATCGCCGCCACCTGCTCTCGCTCAAGAGCTTCGAGGGTATCCGTATCCTGTCGCCCGGGGCATTCCTCGCGGTCCTCGACGCCGACGAGGCGCCCCAGTAGTCCGTCGAGCCTGATCGGCCAGCCGCGGCTCTCGGCCGAGGCGCCCCTGCTGCCCCCTCCCAGCGGTCACCCGGCGACGGCCCCATCGCCCCGGTCCGGTACTCGGCTCCGGGACAGGTCACTCGGCGTCTGCCCCATGCGCCGTGCCCCTGGGCGGCCGGGACTCGCTGGCGGTACGCTAGACTACCGTTCTCTGCGTGTCCCGCGATCGGCCGTCCGCGGAGCGGCGGCGTGTGCTTGACATGCCCTGTCGCCCGTGGTTTATGCCGCGACACACCGTAGGGTCGGCCGTGGGCGATGCTGCCCGGTCGTCCGACCAACCCGATGCGACCGTCGGCGTCGCGGACGTTGCCGTCGCCCGCCCTCCCGCAGCGAAGGAGCTGGACAATGCCTGCCCACGGACCCCGGCGCCCCGACCCCGTCGTGAGTCGTTCCCTGCCCGGTCGCCCGGTCGTCAGCCGCCGCGAGGTCCTCGTCGGGGGCGGCGCGGCCGCGGGCGCCGCCGCGCTCGCCGCCTCCTTCGGGCGCGCGCCCCGCGTCGCCGCCCAGGCAACCCCCGCGACGCCGACCCGCAACATCGCCGGCACCCGGCTCCGCATCCTCCAGTGGCAGCACTTCGTGCCCCGCTACGACACCTGGTTCGACCCGTTCGCCAAGGCCTGGGGCGACGCCAACGGCGTCGAGGTGACCGTCGACCACGTCAACACCGCCGACATCCCGGCCGCCGTCGGCGCCGAGATCAGCGCCGGCGAGGGGCACGACCTCGTCGAGCACATCGCCCCCCTGCCCCAACTCGAGGAGAGCCTGCTCGACCTGACCGACGTCGTCACCGAGGCCAACAACCGCCACGGCGCCCAGACCGAGGTCTGCCGCCGCACGACGTTCAACCCGACGACCAACCGCTACTTCGGCTTCTGCCACGGCTGGGCGCCCGACCCGGGCAACTTCCGGCGCACCCTCTGGGAGCCGATCGGCAAGCCGAACGGTCCCGCCACCTGGCAGGAGCTCCTCGAGGGCGGCCAGCAGATCTACGAGGAACAGGGCATCCAGATGGGGATCGGGATGTCCAACGAGATCGACTCCAACATGGCCAGCCTGTCGATGGTCTGGAGCTTCGGCGGCTCGGTCCAGGACGAGAACGAGAACGTCGTCCTCAACTCCCCGGAGACGGTCGCCGCGGTCGAGTACATGACCCAGCTCTACCAGTCGGCGATGACCCCCGAGGTCTTCGGCTGGCAGGCCGCCTCCAACAACCAGCTCCTGATCGCCGGCCAGGCCTCCTACATCCTCAACTCGATCTCGGCCTACCGGACCGCCCAGCAGCAGAGCCCCGACGTCGCCAACGACGTCTTCTTCACCCCGGCGCTGACCGGCCCCAACGGCGCGGGCCTCGTCAACGGCCACGCCCTGATGAACTACATGATCCCTGCCCACGCCGAGTTCTCCGACACGGCCCGGGAGTTCTTGCTCTACCTCGTCGGCAATTACGCCCAGGCCGTGAACGAGAGCGAGCTCTACCACTTCCCGGCCTGGGCGAGCACCACGCCCGACCTGCTGGCCGAGGGCGGCCCGCTCGACAACGACCCGTTCGGCTCCCAGCCGGCCAACAAACTGAACGTGCTCAAGGGCGCCGAGAGCTGGACCACCAACAACGGCCACCCCGGTCCGACCAACGCCGTGCTCGGCGACGTCTTCGCCCAGTTCGTCCTGCCGACGATGATGGCCAAGGCCGCCCGCGGCGACGCCGAGCCCGCCGACGCCGTCGCCGAGGCCGACGCCCAGGTCCGCCAGATCTTCGAGACCTGGGCCGCCCGCGGCCTCGTCGGCGGCGGCCGGGCGTAGTCCCCCAGCCGCCCGGCGACCCCTGCCCACGCCCGGCGACGCCCGGCCAACAACCGTCCCCCCCTCCCCCAAC
>CADCWG010000108.1 GCA_902806335.1 uncultured Thermomicrobiales bacterium
GCGAGGCGAGGTCGTCCATCAGCGCCGCCTTGTGCTCCCGGTACCCGGCCTTGTCGAGGTCGCCCTCTAGGTACAGGTCCTCCAGGCGCTCCAGCTCGCGGCGCAGCCGGAGGCGCTCGGCGGCGGTGTCCACCGCCCGGCTCTAGTTGTAGAGCCAGGCGTTGACCAGGCGCTGCCGGTCGACCTCCCGCACCGCCTAGCGGCCGACGATGGCGGCCATCTGGCCGTCGGTCACGTCCTCGTAGAACGACGGCTGATAGCAGCCCGTCCCCTGGATGTGGCCAGCGCAGCAGGCGCTGCGACGCCCCCCGGGGCGGCCGTTGGCGACGAAGCTCCGGTCGCAGGTGCCGCGGACGGCGAGGCCGGACAGGGCCCGCGGCTGCCCCGGACCGGTCGTGCGGCGCGGGCAGCGGGTGTTTGCCGCCCGCTGCGCCTCGGCCCGCGCGAAGAGGGCCGGCTCGACCAGCGTTCGAGTCGCTGACCCGTGTCGGCAGGGGGGCGCACCGGCTGGAGGAGGGCGAGGCCGGCACTGAGCCCAACCCGGACGAGGTCGGGACCGAGTGCGCCGACCCGAGTCGATACCCCTGGCCCACGCTTGAGGGCGCCGGCGCTTTTGCCGGGGAGCGGCCAGCCGACGTCGGGATCGGGCCCCCGGTCGACGGCCTCTTCGCGTGCGCGGCCCACCTCCACCTCGATGCGGGGTCCATGGCGGTCGACCGCGGCGAGCACGCGCGTTGCCCCCCTCCTCTTCGGCCGCCCGGCAGGCCACCGTTACCTTCTCGCCTACTGGGTGTTTACCCTAGTAGGTGGCCCGAGTAGGCGACCCGCGTGAACCGCGATCCCCGGAGAGCGCACCGTGCCGGGTTTGCTTCGTCGCCTCCAACCAGTCCAGGAGCCGTCGACGGCAGACGCTGCCGTCGTCGCCCAGGCTCGGTGCGATCCCCAGGCGTTCGTCGCGCTCTACGACCGCTATTTCGATGCCGTGTACCGCTATTGCTACCACCGGCTGGGAAGCCCGGAAGCCGCCGAGGACGCGACCAGCCAGGTCTTCCTCCTGGTCTGGACGGCACTGCCCCGCTACCAGGAGGTCGGCACGTTTCGCAGCTGGTTGTTCGCCATCGCCCACAACGTGGTCGCCAACCGGGCCCGCGCCCGGCGACCCGACGAACCCTTAGCAAAGGCGAGGGACCACCCCGACCCGGCCCCCATGCCGGAGGATCTGGCGTTGGCCGCCGACGAGCATCGGGCCCTGGCCGCCGGCTTGGCGACGCTGCCCCCGGACCAGCGGCGCGCGGTCGAGCTCCGCCTGGCCGGCCTCACCGGGCCCGAGATCGCCCGCGTGCTCGGGCGCAGCCACGCCGCCGTCAAGATGCTCCAACTGCGCGCCGTGGATCGGCTGCGCACCCACCTCGGTGTCGGCGCGGTTACCGAGGAGGCGTCCGATGCCACGGGGTGAGCGGGGAGACACCGAGCGGGCGGAGCGGCTCGATCGGTACTGGGACGAGGTGATCCTCGGCGCGCCGGATCCGATCCCTGCGGCCGGGCCGGACCCGGCAAGCGCCGAGGTGGTCCGGCGCCTCAACACGCTAACGGGCGCCCCCGCGTCGGAGGAGGCACGGCGGCGTGTCTGGCAGCGTCTGCTGGACCGCGACCCGGCCCTCGCGCGCCAGGCCGAACGCACGCCACTGGGGGATACCGGACAGGGCCCGACGACGCCCAACGGCCGGGTCCCGACGGCCGCAACCCGTCCGTCCCCGACCCGTTTCACCACGGTGCGGCGGGTTTGGTCGCTGCTCGAGTTCGCGGCCGCGGCGGCGCTGATTCTCGGCCTGCTCGGCCTGCTCGGGGGCTATCTCGGCGCACCGCAGGCGCTGCCCAGAATCGCCGAGATCTGGCGGGACCCGGTCGCCCCCGCGGTACCGGTGGCGCGCGGCGGCCCTGCCCGCACCGGCGAGCAGGCCGGCCCCGGCCCGGCGGGCGTCCCGGACATCCGGTGGCAGGTCCAGACCGGCGCGGTGGCGCCGGCATCGCCGGCGGTCGTCGACGGCGTCGTCTACGTCGGCACCCACGACCGGACGCTCCTCGCCCTCGACGCGACGGACGGGACCGAACGCTGGCGTCTCGTCACCGACGGCGCGGTCGGCGGCGCGCCGGCGGTGGCCGACGGCGCGGTCTACGTCGGCGACGAGGCGGGATTCTTGTACGCGATTGACGCGGCCTCCGGCGCGCTGCGCTGGCGCGCCGACCTCGGCGGCTCGCTCTATACCTCGGCGCCGGTCGTGGTCGACGGCGTCGTCTACCTGACGAGCGGCGCGGGGGGCACCGCGCCGGCCGTCGTCGACGGGGTCGTCTACGCGGGCGGCGACGGCTCGGCCAGCCGGTCGCCCCTCCTCGCCCACGCCGTCGACGCCGCGACCGGCGCCGAGCGCTGGCGCCACAACGTCGGGCGCAACGGGATCTTCGCCCTGGACGCCACGGACGGCGAGGAGCGCTGGCGCTTCGCGACCTTCGCCCCCGTCTACCACTCGTCGCCGGCCGTCGCCGGCGGCGCTGTCTACGTGGGCAGCAAGGACGGCCACGTCTACGCCGTCGACGCCGCGACCGGCCGGGAGCGGTGGCGCTTCAAGACGGGCAAGGCCGTGTACGCCTCTCCCGCGGTCGTTGCCGGGACGGTCTACATCGGGAGCACCGACGGCGTCTTCTACGCCGTGGACGCGGCCACTGGGCAGCAGCGCTGGCGCGCGGAAGCAGGGATCGTCCGACGATCCTCGGCCGCGGTGGCCGAAGGGGCGGTCTACGTCGTCGGCGGGAACGTCCTGCTCGCCCTGGACGCCATATCCGGGAACGAGCGCTGGCGGGTGACGACGGGCGGCGCCGGCGAGGGGTCTCCCGTGGTGATCGACGGCGCCGTCTACGTCGGCGGCCGGATCTCGACCGTGGGTGATGCTCAGCCCACCGGGGCCGGGGTGCTCATCGCCTTGTCCGCCGGGTCCGAGCCATGAGCGGTGGGGACGGGTCAGGCGCGCTCCCGGGGATGGTGCGGAGAACGGGTTCGGCCAAGGTGATCCGGGTGCCCCACGAAGGTCGCGCCCCACCCCGCTCGATGGGTTGCCGTTGCGGTTCCCCGTCGCTGGCGACCCATCGATACGCACCGTTGCGGACAGGAGAGCAGTCTGCGACTCGAATGGCCAGAAACCTATCCGCCACGACGCCAAAAAGGAGAACCACATGCGACGCCCACCCTTCCGCGCACCAGCACTCGTGGCCCTCGTCATCATGCTGCTTCTCGGTCCCACCCTCGTCGACGCACAGGGTCAAACCGGGACGCCGGCGCTAGTCGGACGCTACGAGGTGACCGACCTCGGGACGCTCGGCGGCACGTACAGCGTCGCCCTCGGCGTCAATCGAGCCGGCCAGGTGGTGGGACAAACTAGCACCGGGCCCGATCAGGAGCCGTTCGGCCCCGGATCGCATGCCTTCCTCTGGGACGAGGGGAGCATGACGGATCTGGGCACGCTGGGCGGCGAAACGAGCGAGGCCCAGGACATCAACGAGGCCGGGCAGGTGGCGGGCTCCGCCGGGACCGCCGACGGCACCACCCGCGCCTTCCTGTGGGAGGACGGCGAGATGACCGACCTCGGCACGCTCGGCGGCGACCACAGCGAAGCGTTCCGCATCAACGAGGCGGGCCAGGTGGTCGGGCACTCGACCACCGCGCCGGGCCAGGAGCTGCTCGATCCCGGCACCCACGCCTTCCTCTGGGAGGACGGCGCGATGACCGACCTCGGCACGCTGGGCAGCGATTTCAGTCGGGCCACCGCCATCAACGAGGCCGGGCAGGTCGTCGGCACGTCGGAGACCGCCGACGGCGCGGTCCACCCCTTCCTCTGGGAGGACGGGACGATGACCGACCTCGGCACGCTCCCCGGCTTCGGCGGCGGGCGCGCGGTCGACATGAACGACGAGGGCCAAGTGGTCGGCTTCGCGGTGGATCCGCTGCCGGATCTGCTGGCGACCCCGACGGTGGACGGGTCACAGCCGCTGGGACGGCACGCGTGGCTCTACCGCGACGGCGAGCTGACCGACCTGGGGACGCTCGGCGGAACCAACAGCGCCGCCCTCTCGATCAATGCCGCCACGACGGTGGTCGGCTACTCGGAAACCGCCGCCGAGGCGACGCCGGAGGCGGAGGCGACGCCCGTGGCCGGCGAGGAGGCGGCGCCACCACCACCCCATGCCTTCGTCTGGTCGGACGGCGAGATGGCGGACCTGAACGAGCTGGGCGACGGTGGCGAGCTGCTGCTCGAGACGGCCTTCGCCATCGGCGACGGGGGCCACATCGTCGGCCAGGCGGTCGTCGGGGCGGACTACCGCGCGTTTCTCCTGACGCCGGCCGCCTGACCCGGCCGGGCCGGCGGCGGGACGCCCGTCCCGCCGCGGGTCCTCGAGAGCGACCAGCGCGCGCCGGCTCGATCGCCTGCGACGTCGCAAGGAGGCAGCGGCATGAACCCGGACGTGCATCACATGGCGCTTACGGCGGAGCGCGAGCTCCTCCCTGCCAGGGCGGAGCGGGGCTGGCTTGCGGCCGAGGCCCGTGCAACGGCGCGGCGGCGACGCGACACCGGGCGGGTTCGACGCCATGTCGGCGCCGTGCTCATCCACCTCGGGCAGCGCCTCCAGGGCGCGTCCCGGCTCCCGAACCGGCCGAACCAAGGCAAGGGCCTGCCGGCGCTCACCGCCCTCGAGCCGTAGGTCGGCCTTCCGCCCCACACCCTGGGCCGGTCGGCACGCCTCGGTAAGCAGTCTCCGTAGGATTGGCGGCAGGCGAGAGTGAAGGCGACCCTCTGCGCGCGCGATCCGCATTGGCTTTCGCGGCAGTGCCGACTTCTAGACTGGCGTTGGCTTCACCCCACGCAGGACGATCGACCGGACCGTCTCGAGGCCGACGCCGACGTCGGCCGCCAGCGAGCGGAGGCTCCTGGACTGGGCGATGGCGCGGATCAAGGTGTCCTGCCCCCGGGTCTGCATCCAGGGGCGACAGGCGTACCGGCGGGCGGGGGAGCCGTCGGGCCGTGGACGGACGCGCCCGTGGGTGCCGACGACGGGACCCCGCTGGAAGTTGGGCACCGGCACCCGGACCGGACGGTCGAGCGCGAAGCGAACGGGGCGCCCGCATCACCGCACCCGGCGGCTCCCCGGCCGCCCGGATCTGTGGAAGCTATGCGCGGTATGGACCCGACGCGCCGCCTACGCACGGCCACGGATGCGCTTGACGATGCCGCGGAGCGCCTCCCGGGACACGCCGAGCTCGGCCGCTGCCGCCCGCAGGCCAACCCGCTCGGCGAGGGCGGCCGCCTCGGCCCACCGCTCGGGCGGCAGCTTGGTCCGCGAGGACCGGTAGCGGCCAGGCGCTCCTTCGACCAAACAGGGCGGCCGCAGGTCGGGGACGGGGACCGGGGCGGCACGGCTGAGGCGGGAGGATGGGGGACCGACCCCCGTCGCTTCCGCCCGTTCAGAACCTCGGTTGACGGCGCCGCGCCTGCGGCGCCGTTCGCTTTGTCCTCGACGGGGCCGTCCTCGGACGCTGCTACGACGAAGAACGGTGCGAAGTCCGCCTGCGGCACCACGGCTACGACCCAGTCGTCGGCGAGCTCGACCGATGCGAAGACCAGGCGGGAGAGTGCGTTGCGCTGCCCGGGGTCGACTGTCCCAGTCGAGTCCGAACCTACTCCACCGCGGCGCCGCGCCGCAGCTTTATTCGGACCTGAAGCAGCGCCGCGCTCAGATCCCGACCAACGGGCACCTGTTCCCAGGACCGGTTCGCTGCCAGCCGAGTTGCCGTCGAGTTCAAGTCGCCCGCATCTCGGCCGGCAAGGAGAACACATCTGCCGGACGACGCTGTGGAGAACAGCTCGTCTATTCGGCGCTCCACGTCACCCCCCTTCCCGATCGAGGGACGTACCTCCCCCCCCGTTAGCCGAGCGGCGGAGGCTAGGACCGAAGTGCCCCACGATCGGGTCGCGCCGCCGAGAGCATCGAGGGCGTCGGCGCTCGACTGGTTCGATCGACCATGTTGCAAGAGGTGCGACAAGCGTACACCAGCGCGATTCCACCGGCCGGGAGCATCGCTTCGCGAACCATCCTCCACCCCCGGCCTGGCGTGCCCGTGGTGCGGCGGAGGGGAGTCGGTCGGCGAGCAGTACGGCGACGTGCGGCGTCTGCGCCCGCCACGGCCGGATCCACCGGGACGAGGCGAACGAGGTCGTCGATGACCCCGGCTGGGAGTACCGGTACAACAGCCTCTCGGCGGTGATCGACGCGGGATGGGGCGGCGGCTACGCCCGCGTGGACCTCGGGTACTGTTCCAACCTTTCGGGATGGGATCTGGACAACGCAGACCTCACCGAGTAGCACCTGCGCGGCGCCGACCTCACCCGGCATTCGTTCCGGTCGGCGGACCTGACCGACACGGTGCTCGACGGCGCCTGCCTGCGTGAGGCGTAGCCCGGGCGCCGACGATCTCCTCCTTGTCGGCCCGATGGGCCGCGAGATCCCGTTGCCGGGGCCACGCTCCGTCGCGCCCGTTCCCCGCTCCGACACGAGCCACCTCCGGTCCTCGACGGGTTCCCCTACGGACTCGTGGTCGCACCCGGCGTCCGCGGTCCTGGCGTAGCGGGGAACGTGCTCCGCCCGCCAGGTACCGGCCGCGGCGGGCGCGCGGCGGAGCGCGGTCGGCCGGCCGACGCTACAGAAACGGCTGCTCGGCGCCGTCGGCGTCGACCCGCCAGTGCTCGTCGCGCACCACCGCCCTCGGGGTGCCGTTGGGCAGCGCGGAGCGGTAGGGCCCGTCTCGCGGCCGCCCATGGAGTCGGCGCGCGGTGCCGGGGGGGCTGGTGCAAACGGCGTGCTGCGCCGGCCCCGCTCACGTGAGACCAAGGTTGCGGCGGCGGCCACTGCGGCGGAATGAGTAATTCTCCCGATGCGGACGCCGCCTCCGTCGGGCACGCTGGGTCCGTCCCCGGCTGGCCCGGGGGCAAGCCACCCCACGCTGCCCGGAGGCGTGGCCCGGCGGTTCACGCCCCGGCAGCCGGGGCGCTCGGGAGGGAGCCATGCAAGCGGACCGTCCGTCCTCGACCTATCCCCGCCGCACCCGGCGCGACGCCCTGCGGGCCGCCGGCGCGGCCGGGGCCGCC
>CADCWG010000109.1 GCA_902806335.1 uncultured Thermomicrobiales bacterium
GTGTCATTCCCCATGTCCGCGCTTACCACCGTTCTCCGCCCCGCCTTTACCCTCCCGCCGCGACCCGCTCACGGGCGAGACCGAGCACGGACGCGCCTCGCAAAGGGTGCCCGCGCCGCGACCCGCCGCGTGACCGGTGCGCGCGGGCCACCGTCCTCGGGCCGCGGCGGCCAAGCGTGTCCCGCGCCGTTCGGGGCGACGCTCCCGGTCGCCGGTTGCCCGCTTGGGCGGACCGCCCGGAGCGCGCCCCGCGGGACTGGGCGGCCGGCAGTGGAGCGGACCCATCGTCGACCTTCTCCGGGCGGTCGGGCCGTCCGGCCCGCCGCGCCGACCCTACAATGGCGGGCGGCCCGGGGGCGCCAACGGCGCGCCGCCCCCGCCGTGGCACGCCCACCCCCGACGGAGCCCACTATGCCGACCGCGCGCTCGCTCTCCGACGACATCTACCTGCTCGGCGACTTGCTCGGCGAGGCGATCCGCACCCAGGCCGGGGAGCCGGCCTTCGCCCTCGAGGAGCGAGCGCGCTCGCTCGGCAAGGCCCACCGGGCCGGCGACGCCTCCGCCGGCGACGACCTCGAGACCCTGGTCGCCGCCGCCAGCGTCGACGAGACGCGGGTCCTGACCCGGGCCTTCACCAGTTACTTCCAGCTCGTCAACCTGGCCGAGGACAATGAGCGGGTCCGCCGCGTCCGCCGCCGGGAAGCGGCCGACCACCCCGCGCCGCGACGGGGCTCGCTGCGGGAGGCGGTCCACCGGCTCGCGACACCGACGGCCGACGGGTCGACGCGGCTCGGCCCGGCGGAGGTGCGGGACCTCCTCGACCGCGCGGAGATCCGCCTCGTCCTCACCGCCCACCCGACCGAGGCCCGCCGCCGGACGGTGATCGACAAGCTGGCCCGGGTCTTCGCGATCATCCGCGACCTCGACGAGCGGGTGCCCCACCCCGACGACCTGCCGCGGGCACGGGCCCGCCTGGCGACCACCATCGCCGAACTCTGGAGCAGCGACGAGGTCCGGGCCGTCTCGCCGACGGTGCTCGACGAGGTCCGGGCCGGCCTCGTCTACTTCGGGTCGACCCTGCTCCACGTCGTGCCACGGCTCTACCGCGAGCTGGAGGCGGCGCTCGCGGAGACGTTTCCCGGCGAGGCGATCGCGGTGCCGCCGATCCTCCGCTTCGGCTCCTGGATGGGCGGCGACCGCGACGGCAACCCGAACGTCACCTCGGCCGTGACCGAGGCGACGCTGGGGCTGATGCGGGACGCGGCGCTGCGCTTCCTCGAGGAGCGGGTCACCGAACTCGCCGGCCGGGTCTCGGTCTCCGACTCGGCGGCCGGGCCGGCCGAGCTGCTGGCCCCGCTGCTCGCCGAGTACCGCGACCGCTTTCCCGCCCTCGCCGAGGAGCTGGCCCGCTACAACGCCGGCGAGCCCTACCGACAGGCGCTGACGCTGATGCGGGAGCGCGTCCGGGCGACCCGGACGGGAGGCGGGGGCCAGGCGACCGCCCGGGTCGACGGCCATCCCCTCGACCCACGCCTCGGCTACGCGGGTCCCGAGGAGCTGCTCGCCGAGCTGCGGCTGATCGAGCGGTCGCTGCTCGCCCAGCGCGAGGGCCTGGTGGCCGGCGGCGAGCTCCGCGACGTGATCCGCCAGGTCGAAGTGTTCGGCTTCCACCTTGCCACGCTCGACCTCCGCGAGCACTCCCGGCGCCACGAGGCCGCCCTCGCCGAGGTGCTCGCCCTGACCGGGGTGGAGCCGGCCTACGGCGGGCTGACCGAGGGCGCGAAGGCGGCGCTGCTGGGCCGCGAGATCACCAACCCGCGGCCCCTGATCCCCAACGACCTCGGTGGCGTGTCGGCAGAGGCGCGGGAGACCATCGAGACGTTCCGGACCACCCGTCGCCTGCTCGACGGCGCCCACCGGGGCGCCATCGAGACCTACGTGATCTCGGCCACGGACGCGCCGTCGGACGCGCTCGAGGTCCTGCTCTTGATGAAGGAAGCGCAGCTCTGCGGTCCCGGCGGGGAGGGAGCACGGCTCGGGATCGCGCCGCTGTTCGAGCAGGGAGACACCCTGCGCGGCGCGGCCGAGACCATGCGGAAGCTGCTCGCCGAGCCGAGCTACCGGACCGCGGTCGAGGCCCGGGGCGGCAACCAGGAGATCATGATCGGCTACTCCGACTCCAACAAGGACGTCGGCTACCTCGCCTCCTCGTGGGGCCTCCACGAGGCCCAGACCGCCCTCGCCGAGGTCGTCCACGGCGCCGGGCTCGGGCTCACCTTCTTCCACGGTCGGGGCGGGTCTATCGGGCGCGGCGGCGGGCCGACCAACGTCGCGATCCTGGCCCAGCCGCCGGGCACGGTCGGTGGCCGGATCAAGCTGACCGAGCAGGGGGAGGTGATCTCGGCCCGGTACTCGGTTCCCGAGATCGCCCACCGGGAACTCGAGCTGGTCGCCGGGGCGACCCTGGTCAGCACCGTCGGCGCGCTGCCCAGGCCGGCGCCGGACCGCCTCGCCGCCTTCTCGGCGGCGATGGACGGGATGGCGACGCGGGCCGAGGCGGCCTACCGCGATCTGGTCTACGGCGACCCGGACTTCGCCGCCTTCTTCCAGGGGGCGACGCCGATCGCCGAGATCGCCCGGCTCCGGCTGGGGTCGCGCCCCGCGCGGCGGACGGCGTCGGCGAAGATCGAAGACCTGCGGGCCATCCCGTGGGTCTTCTCCTGGACCCAGGCGCGGATCCTTCTCCCCGCGTGGTACGGCCTCGGCTCGGCGCTGGCGGCCGGCCGGGCCGCCCACGGGCTCGAGCTGCTGCGGGAGATGGACCGGAACTGGCCGTTCTTCAACGCGCTGCTGGCGAACGCCGAGCTGGCGCTGGCGAAGGCCGACCTGAAGATCGCCGAGCGCTACGTCGCTCTCGTCGAGCCGCCCGGACTGCGGGATCGGATCTGGGGGCGGATCCGGGAGGAGGGCGACCGCACCGTCGCCGAGCTACTGGCGGTGACCGGCCAGGACCGGCTGCTCGACCGCGACCCGGTGCTGCAGCGCTCGGTGGCACGCCGCAACCCCTACGTCGACCCCCTGAGCTTCGTCCAGGTCGAGCTGCTGCGACGGCTGCGCCGGGACGGGGCGGGCGACGCGGCGGGCGACGGGGGGGACGGCGGAGACGAGGCGCTGATGCGGGCGACACTGCTCACGATCAACGGGATCGCGGGCGGGCTGAAG
Organism: uncultured Thermomicrobiales bacterium; assembly: GCA_902806335.1. Lineage (GTDB taxonomy): Bacteria > Chloroflexota > Chloroflexia > Thermomicrobiales > UBA6265 > CADCWG01. The sequence goes on from CADCWG010000109.1 coordinate 3,223, forward strand.
AACACCGGCTGACATCGTCGACCGACGGCCGGTCCGCGCCGGATCGGCCCCTGGGCTCGGCAGAGGCGACCCAGGCGCAACGACGCGCTTGAAGTGGTCCGCCGACCGCAGCAGCGTGGTGAGCTCCACGCCGCCCGCCACGAGGTCGCTCACCGCCTCCACGTACCAGGTGACCGCCACCCGGGCGTACTTGTCCAGGCGGTCCCGCGAGGTGTTGGGGCGGAGCAAGGGCGGGTCCGCGGCCAGGTCTCACGGTCGCGGCAGGGGCGACGGCGAACCCGTCCCTTCGGTGCAGAAACGGAATCCGGCTTCGTCCCTGAGCCTGTAGCCGCGCCGCTTTCCCCAGGCGGACCCCGCCGGCCGCGGAGGGAAGGTGCGGAGACCTGAGCGGCAATCAGAAACCCAGGATGGGTACGCACGCTGCCCATGGCGCCCATCTCCGCTCCCCGGAACGCGGTGCCCGTCAAGGCTTCACGCGATACCGCAGGTGCGTGACGCCCGGCGACTCGCTCACCCCGATCGACTCCAGGTCGATCGGCGGGCTGGCCGAACGGTCGAACAACCGGAGACCGTCGCCGAGGAGGACCGAGCGGAGGTCGATGTGCAACTCGTCCGCCAGACCGGCCTCGATGCACTGGCGGATGGTGCCGGCACCGCCGACGACCGTCACGTCGCGGTCGCCCGCGGCGGCCTTCGCCAGATCGACCACGCGCTCGATCCCCTCGGTGACGAAGGTGAAGGTCAGCCGGTCGTTCGCTCCCTTCGCTCCCTGTTCTGGGACCCGGTGGGTGAGGACAAAGAGCGGCACCTGAAACTCGTAGCCCGTGAAGTCGCCGCTGCCCATCTCGTAGGAGCGGCGGCCCATCACCACCGCCCCCGTCGATCGGATCGCCGCTCGCAGATGCTCGGACTGCCGCATCGCCTCCAAGTCCGGATAGAGGCGATCCACCTCGCCGTTCCGGTCGCTGACAAAGCCGTCCAGCGACATCGTCATGCCCACGATCACCCGCGACATCGATTCCTCCCATGGCGCCACCGCCGGGCGAGCGCCTTCGTAGGCGGCTCCCCCCCGCGCGGGTTCGGCCAGCCTGGCGACGCCACGCGGGATCCACCCGCGAGTGGCCAAGGGGCGACACGGGCTGACGCGATCGCCGCGGCGACCGTGGCGGTCGCGTCAGCCCGCCCGGGTCTGCCCAGGCCGGGCGCTCGACGCCCGAAGGGACGCCGCCTACTCCGGCGGCGCCGGGTGGTACGTAAGGACGACGACGCCGGAGCAGAATGCCCTGGTGCCGGCGAGCCGCAGGACCGTCGAGTCGATTCCGGCGCTGAACAGGCGCTGTCCGTTCCCCACGACGATCGGGTGGAGCAAGAACCGGTACTCGTCGATCAGGTTGTGGGGCAGCAACGAGTGCATCAGGACGGCGCTGCCGGCGAGCAGGATGTCCCCGCCGGTCTGTCCCTTGAGCGCCGCGACCTCCTCGATCACGTTCTCCCGGATCAGCCGGGAGTTGTTCCAGGTCGCCTCCTCCAGGGTCGTCGAGACCACGTACTTGGGCAGGCTGTTCATCCGGTCGGCGAAGCCGTGCTCGTCGGTCATCGACGGCCAGGCCGCGGCGAAGCCCTCGTACGTCACGCGCCCCAGGAGGAGCGCGTCGCTCGCGAAGAGCTCGTCGTGCTTGAACCGCATCGCCTCGTCGTCCCAGAAAGGGATGGACCAGTCGGCCGGTCCCTCGAACACCCCGTCCAGGGTCACGGACGTCGAAAGGACCAACCGCCTCATCGTGGGTCTCCTGGTGGTCCCGGCGAGGGCGCGGACGGGCGGATCTCGAACGCCAGGGGTCGGGTGCCCCACGCCTATCCGTCGACCCGCCGGCGCCGGTCACCCGGGGCGGCTACGTGGCGGAGAGCTCCTTGACCGGCCTCACCTCGATGCACCCCAGGCGCGCCGGCGGCATCTTCGAGGCGACCCGGATCGCGTCGTTCAGGTCGCGCGCTTCGATGAGGTAGAACCCGCCCAGCTGCTCCTTGGTCTCCGCGAAGGGGCCGTGAGTGATGAACATCCTGCCCTTCCGGACCCGGATCGTCGCGGCCGTCTGGACCGACTGCAAGGGCGACGAGGCGATGTAGTGACCGCTCTGGCGGAGCTCCTCGCGGTACTCGAGGACCTCCTCCACGATGGTGTCGTACTCACTCGCCGGCAGGGCGTCCAGCGTCGACTCGTCCTGGTAGACGAGGCACAGGTACTTCATCACCGCCTCCCACCCTGGCCGCGCGACCGCGACCGCGTCGGGGCAGGCGCCGTCGACGTCCCGAGGACAGGACCGCGGGCGAGTCCCAGCCCGGGTCCGGCGGCGCCGGCACCCGCCCGCGCGGGATCGACCGCGGGCGCGCCGCCGAAGCGGGCGCGCGGGGCAAGGTTGGAGGCGCGCGATCCTCCGAGCGCTGTGCTGAACGTGGCGAGAGACGACATTGCCGGCAACCCTCCTCCGCGCTGGACCAGCGGCAGGCGGAACGCCTGCTTCGCCGGGTAGTCGCTCGGGGGAGCGCGAAATCGACAATGTCGCCGTCGGGTGGGCAGACATGGCCATCGCCGGGTCATGCGGACCCGACGAAGCCGGCCCCGAGGGCCGGCTTCGTCGCGGGGATCGCGGTCGCGCGGACGCGGTCGCTACGCCTGCGGAAGGTTGTCGAGTTCGACGACGGGGCGGACCTCGACCGTGCCGACGCGGGCGCCCGGAATCCGCTCGGCGATCTCGACCGCCTCGTCGAGGTCTCTGGCGTCGACCAGGAAGTATCCCCCGAGCTGCTCACGCGTCTCGGCGAACGGGCCGTCGGTCACGATCCGCTTGCCGCCGCGCACCCGGACACTGGTCGCCTTTGCGGTGGGCTGGAGGGGGGCGGTCGAGAGGAACTGCCCCGCCTCCTTCATCTGATGCGCGAGCCGCGTCGAATCCTGGTAGCACTGCTCCAGTTCCGCCTGGCTCAGGGCGTGCTCGTTGCCGTAGATCAGCAGCATGTACTTCATCGAGTGGTCTCCATCAGGTCGTCTGGCTCGGGGCGCGGGAGCAATTGTGACCCGAGCACCGGGCCCGTGGCGACCCGCCCCCCGAGGGTGGCCAGGTTCGAGCGTGTCGTGAACTCTGTGGGGTAGCAGAGCATAGCGGCATGGATTCCCACCCGTTACCCCCATGCCCTGCCCCAGCGATGTGAGCAACAAGGAGTTGGCGTCCGGTCAGGACTCCGGGTCGAACATGATCTCCCGCACCTCCTGGGCGCACCGGCAGGCGACGGCCATCTTGGCGGCCCACCTCAGCGCCTCCTCGCGCGAGGGCACGTCGACGATCGAGAATCCGCCGATGACCGCCTTGGTCTCCGGGTTCGGGCCGGCGGTGACCGTCCCGTCGGTGGCCACGATGCTCGCGCTCTGGGTCCTCAGTCCGCCGCCGAACACCCACACCCCCGCGTCCTTGGCCTCCCGGACCACCCGGTGCGAGGCGTCGGACACGTCGGGCAGATCCTCCTCGGGGAAGGTCATCGCGCCGTCATCGAACGAGATCAGGTACCGCGTCATCTCGTGGCTCCTTGCTCCGGCCTCCTACGGCCGGCTCTTCCCCTGCCGCAAACGCCTCGCTCCGATCCGACAGGCGACCGGCCGCGGCATCGCTAGGGCCTGTTATGGGCCTGGTCCGTTCGCGGCGTGGAAAGCCGACCCCGCCGTAAGCCCCACCCCGCCGACGTGACCGACGACGGGTGGGCGTGCGTCGCGCCGTCCGTGGCGGTCGTGCGCCCCGATGCCCCGCGGCGCGTCCAGTGCCCCCGCGAGGGCTTCGACGCGCCGCGGCGGGTCGTCCGCGCCGGGGAGCCGCGGCGTCTGCCCCACGGCCTGCCGCCCTGCGAGGCCGTCTGCCGGCGGGCCCTGCGGTGGCCGGCCACCGGCTGCGTCG
>CADCWG010000110.1 GCA_902806335.1 uncultured Thermomicrobiales bacterium
CGGCTGACGGCACCCTGGACACGTCCCATCACCAACGGCGAGCACATGGTTCCGCCCCTCCCTGTCGCCTGGCCGACCACCGCCCGCCACGGCCGGGCGAGCGCGGTGCATCATAGGGGACGGAGAATCGCGCCGACCGACACCGGCGAGCAGGCGACGCGGTGGACTGTAAGACGTGCATCGAAACGACGCGACCGATCGGTCCAGAGGCCCAGTGCCGCGGCCGTCCCTCGCGATCCGGTGCGAACCACCGGCTGGACGGCCGATGCCTTCAGCCTCCTCCCGGTGCGGTAGGGCGTGCCTCGCTGTCCGGGCTCGGTCCGGTGTCGACGGGCCGCATGAGGCGGGGGACGCGGTGATCGCGTCCTATTCTCTGGAGTTCCGTACGAGACGTGGGAGGCGCGCGTGACCCCGCGGGCCGACACCGTGGTCACCGTCCAGATGGCGCTCCGCGCGGCAGCGCGGCGACTCGCCGACGCCGGGATCGCGACGCCGGCGCTCGATGCCGAGGTCCTGCTCCGCCACGCGCTCGGGTTCGGCGGCGACCGGGCGGCGCTCTTCCTCCGGCGCCCGGAGCCGCTGCCGCCCGCCGCGGCCGACGCCCTGGCGCGCCTGCTCGAGCGTCGCCTCGCCGGCGAGCCGGTCGCCTACCTGACCGGGACGAGGGAGTTCTTCGGGCTGCCCTTCGCGGTCGGTCCGGGGGTGCTTGTGCCCCGGCCGGAGACGGAGCTGCTGGTCGAGTGGGCGCTCGGGTGGCTGGCGGCGAGGTCGCCCGGACCGGCGGCGACGGTGCTCGACGTCGGTACCGGCAGCGGCGCGATCGCCCTGGCGCTGGGCGCTAGCCTGCCCCCGGGGCGTCCGCACGTGATCGTGGGGTCGGACGTCTCCGAGACCGCGCTCGCGGTCGCCGCGGCGAACCGCGCGGCGCTCGCCGGCCAGGGCCGGGCCGGCGAGGTCGCGCTGGTACGCGGCGACCTCGCCGGGTGGTGCCGCGGCCCGGTCGACCTGCTGCTGGCGAACCTGCCGTACCTCCGTCCCGACCAACTGGCGGGCAACGCCGAGCTGCGGCTGGAGCCGGCGGAGGCCCTGGTCTCGGGCCCGGACGGGCTGGCGGCGATCCGGCGCCTGGTCGCCGACGCGCCGCGGCTGCTGCCCCCCGGCGGCGCCGTCGGCTTGGAGATCGACCCCGCGCAGGCCGACACCGTCGCCGCGCTCCTGGGATCGCACCTGCCCGGCGCCACCGTCAGGGTCCGGCCCGACCTCGCCGGCCTCGCCCGGCACGTCACGGCCGAACTGCCGGCGGGCTGATTCGACGTCCCGAAGGCGCCTCGGTCACCAGCGGCCGCGACCGACCGTGCTGGCGTCGCCCCCGCGCCTCGCCGAGCCCCGATCGCACCTGATCGGGGGCGGCGGACCCCGCGGCATGAGGGGCCAATCCAAACCGCGACGCACCCGCACTCCGTAGTGAGGAGGGATGGACGCGACGGACGCCTCCCCGGCCAGGGCGCCATGGTAGTCGGTGTCGCGCGCATCCCACCGACCGAGGCGGGCGCCGTCGAGGAGCAGATCGCGGGACAGGCCCGACCGCCTCGCGGCGCGACGCGGGGCGTCGGCGCGGAGCGCCACCAGCTTGGCAGGACTGTCCACGAGTCCCCGTCGGCCACCCTCGGCGTGCCGTCCGCCGGCGCGGGTCTCCTGGCGTCCCACCGCGCAGCAGCCCGTCGCGGTGAACGCTCCCCTCGGAGGTTCCAACGGGGCCGATGCTTGCCTGCGTCCGTGCGATAGGAGGGAATCGCGCCCGGCGTCCGGAGGCGTCGGCGTGGGACCTCGTGCCTGCCCGCGAGGCGATGTCCGACCAGCGACGTCATCGCGGCCCGATCCCGCCTCACGGGCAGCATCCCGCCCGGGCACCGGGCCAACCCGATGAGCTCCCGGGGACGTTGGCGTCGCGGACACCGTCGAGGCTCGTCGCGCGGGCAGGCCCGACCGTTCCTTCAGGCGTGCTCCACCGGGTCACCGGGTGCCGTCGCAGGCGCGCACCCCGCCGGTTCCGAACTGATGTCCGCCGACGACGGGCGTCCGTCACCCCCGGCACGTCGGGGTTTCGGATCTCGTCCGGGGACGGTACCCTGCGTCGCTCACGAGGGAGCCGGGCGCACCCGGTGCCCGAGCAGGGCGCCGGGCGGCTCCGGCGTCCGAGCAGCGACCGGCGTCGGCGCACCCGCCCCAGGCTCCCGCGGTCGGTCCCGCCGTGGGGGTTCGGGAGACGCGGTCGGAACGGTGGCGGCGCCTACTCCCCGGTCTCGGCAGATCGGGCGACGGGCACATGTCCGAACTTCCTGGGCCACCCCACGGTGAGCGTGTCGCTGGTAGGCGCCGGTCGGCCGGGGCGCCGCTCGGTGCCGGCCCAGACGCGGAGGGAGCAGCCGCGGACGATGGACGCGCCTGGGGCCGCCGGACCGCCCGTATCGCCCGCCGCACCGGGCGGGGCCGGTGAGACGTCGGCCCCGGCCGAAGGGGCACGGGTCCCCGCGCGGCCGACGAGCCCGGCCTCGGCACCGACCGCACCCGCCGACCCGTTCCCCGCGGCCGATCCGCCCGATGCGGTGCTCCTTGCCCGGGTAGCGGGGCGGGACGAGGCCGCCCTCGGCGCCCTCTACGACCGGTATGGCGGGCTGGTCTTCACCGTCGCGCTGCGGGTGCTGGGCGACCGGCACCTAGCCGAGGAGGTCATGCAGGACGCGTTTCTCCGCTGCTGGGACGGCGCGGCCGGCTACCGACCGGAGCTTGGCCAGGCAGGGGGCTGGCTGGTCGGGATCGGCCGCAACCGCGCGGTCGACGTCCTCCGCAGCCGCCAGCACCAGGCCCGCCTCCGCGAGGGCACCGCCCTGCCGGAGTCGGGCACGCCGGGCGCGCCCGGCGTGCCCGACCTCTCCGACGCCATCGCCACCCGCGACGCGGTGGCGGCGTCGCTGGCGTGCCTGACGCTCCCCCAGCGCCAGGTGGTCGAACTCGCCTACTACGGCGGCCTGACCCAGACCGAGATCGCGCGCGAACTGTCCACGCCGTTGGGAACGATCAAGACCCGCACCCGGACGGCGATGGACCGCCTGCGCGAGGCGCTGCGCCCCGACATCGCCACCGGGGCGGACGCGCCCGTCGGTGACCCCACGACCGGACACCGACGACCATGATGAGCCCGGGGACCACCGGTGCGACACCGACCGGACGACCGGCGCCCGACGGCGCGGACCACGAGCGGATCACGGCCGACCTGGCCGGCTACGCGCTGGGCACGCTCGAGCCCGTCGACGCCCAGGACGTGGCTCGCCATGTCGAGGGGTGCGAAGCCTGCCGCGGGCTGCTCTCCGAGTACGACGCGGTGCGCGAGGCGATGCCATTCGGACTCGCCCTGAGCCCACCGCCACCCGGCGCCCGGGAGCGCCTGCTGGCGCGCGCCCGGACACCGCGCCCCGCAACGGACGCGGGCCCGTCCCGGCTCGCAGATCGGACGTCGACCTCCTGGGCGGCGGCGCCTCGGAAGCGCGCGGAGCACCGGTTGCGCCTCCTAGCGGGAGCGGCGCTCGTGGCCGCGGCGGTGATCCTCGCCGTGCTGGTCGGCCGCGACCCGGAGCCATCGACGCCGCCGGCCACCGGGGCCGAGACCGTCGTCGCCGACCTGCGGGGACGCGGCGACACGCGAGCCCTGACGCTGGCGCCGCCCGAAGCGGGTTTCGGTCGGACCGGCGAGCTCCTCCTGCCCGGCGAGGGGGAGGCGGCGGGCCTGATGGTCCGCGGCCTCCCCGTCCTGCCGCCCGACCGCGGCTACCAGCTCTGGTTCCAGCGGCCGGACGGGTCGCGGGTCAGCGGCGGCGTGTTCGCGGTCGACGCCAGCGGCGAGGGGGTCGCGACGGTGACGGTGCCCCCGGATCTCGACGGCTTCGCCCGGGTCGGCATCACTGAGGAGCCCGCCGGCGGGAGCCCGGGACCCACCGGTCCGCCGGTCCTTACCGGCCAGCTTCCGCGCTGATCCTGGCTGGGAGCCGACTTCGTCGGCGCCGGCAGGGAATCCGGCCAACCGTCGGCAGGCTGCCCACCCCGGCCTCGGGGTTCCGGTCCGTACCGAGTACCCAAGTGCCGCCGAGGTCCGAACGGTCCCGCATGGCTTCGCTGACGGGCGGATCGTGGCCCGCGAAAGGTCCACCCGGCCGAGCGGCCTATGGTCCCGAGCACGGCCACCGACGGGCAAGCGGCCCGCGGTTCGGGCCACTTCCTCCAGCCGGGGCGGGGCGACGGGGCGACGGGGCGGCGGGGCGAAGCGTTCGAGGAGATTAGCGCGGCGGGCGCGTGGCCGGTGACAAGAAGGCCGGCGGCTAGACGCCCGGACCCACCTGGTCGGCGACGAGGCGGAAGAGATCGGTCACGTCGAGCGGCTTGGCGACGAACGGAACGTCGGCCTCGAGCCGTCGCGGCCGGTCGAGCGCGCTCATCATGATCACGGGGATGCCCAACTCACGCAGCCGGTGGGCAACCTTGACGCCGTCGTGGAGGGGGATGCGGAGGTCGACCAGCGCCAGGTCGGGGCGGTCGCGGTCGACGGCGACGAGCGCCTCGAGGCCGTCGTAGACGCTGCGGCTGGCGTAGCCTTCTTCCCACAGCAACTCGGCCAGCGCGTCGGCCATCCCCCACTCGTCGTCAACGACGAGCACGGACTTGGGACCGCGCCGGGGCGCCACGATCCCGTGGAGCGTCACCAGCTGGATCTCGAGGGAGGCGGCGGCGTCCCCGGTGGTGCCCGCGGGGAGCGACGCGTCCAGCCCACGGACGTCGTCGTCCCCGGTCGGATGGTCGGCGTGCGTCCCGTCGTTCATCACTGCTCCCCCGGATCACTGCCGACCACTCGCTGGGTGGGTGCATCCGTCTGGTTTGCGCGGCGCCGCGGCGGGCTCCCCCGGTGCGCCCGGCTCGGCACCGCTCGCCTTCGTTCGGTTCGGACGAAGCGGTAGGGTGCAAGAATCGGACCAGTCCCGGCCGGCCGGTCGACGAGAGCGGGTCGGTCGCCCATCCCCACCCGTCCGCAACCGCTGCCCAGGGTCCGGCGCGGACCGCGCGAGGTCAGCGCGCCGAGAGGGCTTCCGCCGTCGAGACGATGCCGGGGCCGTCGAGGCGGGCCAGGAGCGCGTCGATGTCGAAGGGCTTGACGAGCACCCCCAGGTCGGTCGGGGTCAGACCGGCCTCGACCTGCGGCACGAGGTGGGTCGCGGCCGTGCAGACCAGGATCGGGATCGCGGACGTCGCCTCGTCGGCCTTCAACGCCCGCAGGAAGCGCTCGCCCAGATCCTCCCGCCCGATCAGGTAATCGAGCACCATCAGGTCCGGAGCCAGGCGCTTCACGTCGCTGAGGTCGATCTGGGGGTACGCCTCGATCGAGACCCGGAACCCGCCCTCTTCGACCAGCAGCTCGCGGTACAGCGCGAGGACGTCCTGGTCGTCATTGACGACGAGGACGTGCCGCTGCATTGCAGGGTCGTCCATGACCGCCTCCCACAGGAGGGCGCACCGCCCAGCACCACACCCCTATCGCCGAAAGGAGTCACAGTAGGGTAGCACCTCCCGCCGATCGGCGGGACCCCGCGCGCCACCGTCCCCCGTTTCGCCCGCGCGGTGCGTGCGCGGCGGCGGTCTCACCGACCAGCTCAGGACGCCGGACCACTGGGGCGCCGCTCACGCACCGCCAAGGGCGGGCTCCGTCGTCTCGTCGCCGGGTGGACCGCCGAGGGGAAGGCGGACGGTGACCGTGGTGCCCTCGCCCTCACGGCTCGCGACCGTCATCTCGCCCCCGTGCTGGGCGACGATGTCGCGGGCCCCAGCCAGGCCGAGCCCGGTGCCGGCCGTGAGCCCGACGTTCCCCCCGCGTCGGAAGCGCTGGAAGACGTGGGCGAGGTCCGTCGACGGGATGCCGACGCCGCGGTCTTTCACGGTGATGACGACCCAGGATTGCTCCCCGGCTCCGCCAACGGCCGCGGGGGCACCCGGAGCGGGGGGGTGGTCCGCCGATCCACCGGCCGGGTCGCGGCGGACCGTGACGGTCACCGGGCTCTCGTCCGGGCTGAACTTCATCGCGTTGGCCAGCAGGTTGTCGAGCACCCGCCCGATCCGCCCCCGGTCGATCCGGGCCAGGATCCGGGGCTCGACCGCGTCCACTCGGGCCGCCGGACGGTCGGTGGTCGGGCGGTGGACGGCGGCCGCCTCGCGCGTGAGCGCGACGACGTCGGCCTCAGTCAGCCGCAGGCGCAGCGGCTCCCCCATCCTCAGCGTGGCGACGTCGGTCAGCTCCTCGATCTGGGCCGTCATCCGGGCGGTGACGATCTCCAGCCGGTCGAGGCCCACGTTGACGGTCTCGGCCAGGCGGTCGGCGTCGGTCTCCCTGCCCGGCCGAGCCCGCCGGCGCAGCAGTTGGAGCTGGACCTGGAGAACCGAGAGTGGGTTCTTGAGGTCGTGGGCCACGGAGGAGAGGAAGGCCTGCTGCTGCTCCTCGAGGGCCCGCCGCCGCCGGACGTCGCGCCAGGTCCCGACGAAGACGGGGCCGTCGGGCAGGGCGACGGCGGTGACCGAGGCGTCGATCGGGATGACCGTCCCGTCCTTGTGCCGGACGTCGAGCTCTCCCTGCCAGGTGCCGGCGCGCCGCAGGGCGGCGAACATCGCGTTGGACTGCTCCCGCCCGGCGGCCATCAAGCTGCCGCCGCCGGCGCGCAGGCGCAGCACCTCGTCCAGGGTATAGCCGAGGAGCGCGAGGAGGGCCGGGTTGGCGAGCACGAAGTTGCCGTCCGCGTCGCTGACCAGCACCCCATCGGCGATGCCTTCGAGGACCGCGCGCTCGCGGGCCTCCGCCGCCTCCGCCGCCTCCCGGGCCACCCGCTCGCGCGCCAGCAGCGCGTCCCGCTGGGCCGCCGCGCGGTGCTCGACGTCGACATCAAGGAGGATCACGACCCCGGCGACGGTCCGCCCGTCGGCGGCGCGCACCGGCGCGGCGCTGGCGCGCACCCAGACCCGGCCCCGGCCGTCGGCACGCTCGTGGAGCAGGTCCTCGCCCTCGACGACCTCGCCGAGGAGCGCCCGGACCATGGGGTACTCCTCCGGCTCGACCCGCCGCCCGTCGGGGTGGAAGGTCTTCCCGCCGCGGAGGACGGCCGCGGCATCGGAGGGGTCGACCGCCTGGCCGAGGATGCGACCGAGCTGGGCGTTGGCGTAGACGACCCGCCCGGACGGTGCCTCGGCGAGGATGACGCCCGCCGGCATGTGCTCGACGACCGCCGCGAGGTTCGCCCAGGTGTCCCCGTCGGGCGGAGATGCCGTGGCGCCCTCCGTGCCGACACGCGCGCCCTGGTCGATCCCGTCGTTCCCCTCGCCCACGCCCGTCCCTGGTCGGCGGCCATCGCCACCGGGTTACCGCCGTCCCCACCACCCTGGGCCACTCCGGCCCGATCCGTACCTGCCCGAACGGCACAGGCGCGGCCGGCCGCCAGCCGGTTGAGCACCCTCTAGCATCCGCGATGCCCGCGAGCCATGATCCCGGGCCATCCCCCGTGCCCTCCCGGACCGGGATCGCGGGCCATTCTCGGCGGCACGAACCTCGCCCGGTGCGGCTCCGCGTTCGCCCGCCGCCGGTGTCGCGTGCTATACCGGCAACGATCTCCGGCGGCGACGCGGGCGGTGGGGCGAGGCCGCCCATGGCACGGATGGGCGGACAGGTGGGAGCGGTGGGCGTGGGAACGGTGCCTGCGGGAGATGCGGAGCCGACGCGTGGGTCGACCCGCGCGGCCGACCCGATCGACGAGGACGGCGGTTCGACGCTCGGTCGGCTCGCGCCGCGGCTCATCGGCGGCGCGGTGCTGGCCGTGGTCGTCCTCTCGGCGCTCACGCTGTTCGCCGACGTGCGGCAACTCGGCGACGCCTTCCGCCGCTTCGACTGGTGGCTGGCGGTCCCGGTGATCCTGCTCACCCTCGGCAACTACGCGCTGCGGATCGTGAAGTGGGAAATCTACCTTCGCCGGATCGGCGTCCCCCGGATGCCGCTCGTGACGAGCGCCCTCGTCTTCCTCTCCGCCTTCAGCATGTCGATCACGCCGGGCAAGGTCGGTGAGGTGGTCAAGGCCGTCTACGTCCGCCGCCTGACCGGCACCCCCGTCAGCCGCACCGCCGCGGTGATCGCGGCGGAGCGGATCACCGACGGGCTGGCGATGCTGGCGCTGGCCGGCGTCGGGCTGACGCAGTTCGCCTACGGCCGGCCGCTGCTCGGCGCCGCGACGGTGCTGGCGCTCGGGGCGGTGGTGCTGCTGCGCAAGCCGGCCCTGCTCACGGCGCTGACGGCGCGGCTGGGCGGGCTCCCGCTCGTCGGCCGTCCGGCCACGAAGGTGGCCCAGCACGTGGAGCACTTCCTCGACGCGTCGAACGTCCTCTACGCGCCGGGGCTGCTGGTGGGCTCGATCGGGCTGGGGGTGCTCTCCTGGTTCGGCGAGTGCGTCGCGCTGTTCCTGATCCTCTACGGGCTGGGGCTCGAGCCGACCTGGCACCTCCTGATCGTGGCCACCTTCGTGCTCTCGGTCTCCTCGGTCTTCGGCGCCGTCTCGCTGCTCCCGGGCGGGCTCGGGGTCGCCGAGGCCAGCGTCGCCGGGATGCTGCTCCTGCTGCTGGGCGACGACCTCGACCGGGGCACGGCGGCGGCGGCGACGCTGCTGATCCGGTTCGCGACGCTCTGGTTCGCGGTGATCCTCGGCGTGGTCGCGCTGGCGGTCATCGAGCGCCGGCTGGGCGCGCCCAGCGGCTCCACCGCCGCGTCCGGCCGACCGGTGACGACGACCTAGGTTGCGATCCGGGACGTCCCGGAATGGCATCGAGCGAGCGAGGCGACGTGAGCGACGCGACCCCGACCGAGCGCACCCCTGACTCGTCGACGGCCGCGCCGAGCGGCCGTCCGGCTGGCGGCCGACCCACGGTGCTGATCACCGGCGGCGCGGGCTTCCTCGGCATCAACCTCAGCCGCTACCTCGACGCCCGCGGCTACAAGATCCACACGCTGGACCTGTCCGACTTCTCTTACCCCGACATGCGCGACAAGGTCTCCGCGTTCAAGGGCGACATCCGCGACGCGTCGGCGGTCGCCCGGGCCATGGCGGGGGTCGACATGGTCGTCCACACCGCCGCCGCGCTGCCGCTCTACAGCCCCGAGGACATCTACACCACCGACGTCGAGGGCACCCGGACCGTGATGCGGACCGCCCGCGAGCTGGGCATCCGCCGCGTCGTCCACATCTCCTCGACCGCCGTCTACGGCATCCCCGACCACCACCCGCTGCTCGAGGACGACAAGCTCGAGGGGGTCGGCCCCTACGGGCAGGCCAAGATCCAGGCCGAGATCATCGGCCTGGAGGAGCGCGGGCGGGGCCTCGTGGTGCCGATCATCCGGCCGAAGAGCTTCGTCGGGCCGGAGCGGCTCGGCGTCTTCGCCCTCCTCTACGACTGGGCGCTCGACGGCCACAACTTCCCGATGATCGGCAGCGGCGCGAACCGCTACCAGTTCCTCGACGTCGAGGACCTCTGCCAGGCGATCTACCTCTGCCTGACGCTGCCCGAGGAGATCGTCAACGACACGTTCAACGTCGGCGCCGCCGAGTTCAAGACGATGCGAGAGGACTACCAGGCCGTCCTCGACGCCGCCGGCCACGGCAAGAAGGTGGTCGGCTTCCCGGCGATGCCGATGATCTGGGCCCTGCGGCTGCTCGAGAAGCTGGGCGTCTCGCCGCTCTACAAGTGGGTCTACGAGACGGCCTCGAAGGACTCGTTCGTGGCGATCGACAAGGCCCGGACGCGGCTCGGCTGGGCGCCGCGGTACTCCAACCAGGACGCCTTGCTGCGCAACTTCGCCTGGTACAAGGAGCACCGCGCCCAGTTCGCCCAGGCCAGCGGCGTCTCCCACCGCGTCCCGTGGAAGCAGGGCGCGCTGGGGCTGGCGAAGAAGGTCTTCTAGTCCGCCCAGCCTGGCGTGGCCGGGTGCAGGACGGACGGATCGTCCGGCCGGCCCCCGGCCGCGGGCCCCGAGGTCCGGCGATGGCCGCCCCCCGCCGACCGTCACCGCTACCTCCCGCCCCGCCCGGCGCGGCACCGGTGGGTCCCGACGACGCCGCGACGTACCTCCCCGACCCCGCCGCGCGGCGTCGGGGCGTGGCGCTCTGCCTCTCCGGCGGCGGCTTCCGGGCGGCGCTCTTCCACCTCGGCGCGCTGCGGCGGCTCAACCAGCTCGGCGTCCTCGGCCGCGTCGACACGGTCTCCGCCGTCTCCGGGGGCGCCATCGTCGCCGCCCACCTGGTGACCCGGCTCGGGCCCTGGCCGGCCCCCGGCGCGGTCGTCCCCGACGATGTCTGGGAGGCGTCGATCGCCGCCCCGTTCCGAGCGTTCGCGGGGCGCGACCTGCGGACAGCGGTGCTGCTCCGTCGCTTCTGGCCGCCGAACTGGCCGCGCCCGGAGGCGGCCGTCGAGGCGCTCGCCGACCGCCTCGCGGCGGACCTCTCCCCGCTCCACCTCCGCGACCTGCCGACACGGCCCCGCGTCCTCGTCGGCGCCACCGATCTCGCCTACGCCGTCGGCTGGGTCGCGGGGCGCGAGCGCGTCGGCGACTACCGCGCCGGCTACGCCAGCCCGCCGCCGCCCAACTGGGGCGTCGCCCGCGCGGTCGCCGCCTCGGCCTGCTTCCCGCCCTGGTTCGCGCCGCTGCCGGCCGGGATCCCGCCGGGAAACCTCAAGGGAGGGCAGGAGCGGGGAGCAGGCCGCGACCGGGTCGTCGCCGACCTGACCCTGGCCGACGGCGGGCTCTACGACAACCTGGCGCTGGAGCCGGTCTGGAAGACGGCGGCGACGGTGCTCGTCTCCGACGGCGGTGCGACCTTCGACGCGACGGCGACCGGCAACCCGATCGGCCGGCTGCTGCGCTACAACACGATCGTCGCCAAGCAGGCCACCGCGCTACGGAAGCGATGGCTGATCGCGGGCTTCCTCAACGGCGACCTCGCCGGTGCCTACTGGGGCGTCGGCGGGAGCGCGGCCGGCTACGACCCCGGTGCCGAGATCGGGTACGGCAAGGCCCTCGTCGAGGGGGTGATCTCGCGGGTCCGGACCGACCTCGACGCGTTCTCGGTCGCTGAGCGCGCGGTGCTCGAGAACCACGGCTACGCCCTCGCCGACGCGGTGATTCGCCGCCACGCCCCGGCCCTCGTCCACCTCGACGCCCCAGCCGCCGTCCTCCCCCACACAGCGTGGGCGGACGAGGCGACGGTCCGGGCCGCCCTCGCCGACAGCCACCGCACTCGCATCCTCGGCCGCCGCTGACGACGAACCAGCGACGGGCCCACCGGGCGCCCGCGACGAAGCGTCCGTGACGCGGAGCGGCAGGCAAGGCGCCGGGCCCAAGCGGAGCCGGTCGCCGGGGATCTCGAGGTCCGACCGTGGTCCCGGCGCCGGCCGCATGGTCGGACCGTCCGGCCCACCAAGATGCTCTAAACTGGAAAGGTCACGATCGGTCCGAGTCCACGCCCGGACCGCCCCCTGACGGCCGTGCGGCCCGCGCAGGACCGGCGCGACGGCGCGCCCCCGTCCCCGCCCCGCACCCGGCCGTCCTATCCCCGCCGCGTGCGCGGGAGAGAGCGACGGACCTCCCCCATGGACCAGCCTTCCTCCGCCCAGCGCGACCCCTTCGGGGCGCGTGCGACCCTGACCACCGGCCAGGGCACCACCCTCGCCTATTACCGTCTCGGCAGCCTCGAGGATGCCGGGCTCGTCGACGACCTCGGCCGGCTCCCGGTCACTGTGCGGATCCTGCTTGAGAACGTGCTCCGCAACCAGGGCGGCGAGTTCGCGGACCGGGCGGACGTCGAGGCCCTGGCGCGCTGGCGCCCCGGGATGGCCCAGGGGACGTCGGCCGGCGACGAGGTCGAGCTGCCGTTCCTGCCGGCCCGGGTGGTCCTCCAGGACTTCACCGGTGTGCCCTGCGTGGTCGACCTGGCCGCGATGCGCTCGGCGGTCGACCGCCTCGGCGGCGACGTCACCCGGATCAACCCGCTGGTGCCGGCCGACCTGGTGATCGACCACTCGGTCCAGGTCGACCGGTTCGGGACGACACTGGCGCTGGCGAGCAACAAGAACCTCGAATACGAGCGCAACGGCGAGCGCTACGCCCTCCTGCGGTGGGGACAGCAGAGCTTCCAGAACTTCCGCGTCGTCCCGCCCGGCACCGGCATCGTCCACCAGGTCAACCTGGAGTACCTGGCGAGTGTCGTCGCCACCCGCCAGACAGGTGCCGAGACCGTCGCCTTTCCCGACACGCTGGTCGGGACCGACTCCCACACCACGATGATCAACGGGCTCGGCGTGCTGGGCTGGGGCGTCGGCGGGATCGAGGCCGAGGCGGTCCTGCTCGGCCAGCCCCTCTACCAGCTCGCGCCCGAGGTCGTCGGCGTCCGCCTGACCGGCCGCCTCCGCGAGGGAGCGACCGCGACCGACCTGGTGCTGGTGATCACGGAGATGCTCCGCGCCCACGGCGTGGTCGGCCGCTTCGTCGAGTTCTGCGGCGCCGGGCTGACCAACCTCAGCCTGGCCGACCGGGCGACGATCGCCAACATGGCCCCCGAGTACGGCGCGACGGCCTCGTTCTTCCCGGTCGACGAGGAGACCCTGCGCTACCTGACGCTCACCGGCCGCAGCGAGGAGCAGGTCGACCTGGTCGCCCGCTACACCCAGGCCCAGGGCCTGTTCCGCACCGACGAGACGCCGGACCCCGAGTACGACGAGCTGCTCGAGCTGGACCTGAAGAGCGTCCGCCCGAGCGTCGCCGGGCCACGGCGCCCGCAGGACCGGGTGGCGCTCGGCGAGGTCGGCCGCACCTTCCGCCGGGCGTTCAAGACGACCTTCGGCGAGGAGGAGACCGACGGCGACCAGGCCCGGACCGCGCTCGAGCGGTACGACTGGGAGGCCGGTGCCATCGAGGAGACCGAGCCGGCCGCGCTGGCTCCGGCCGCCAATCCCCGGGTGGGCACGGTGCCGGTCAAGTTCGACGGGGTCGAGACCACGCTCCACCACGGCTCGGTGGCGATCGCGTCGATCACGTCGTGCACGAACACCTCAAACCCGTCCGTGATGCTCGGGGCCGGGCTGCTGGCCAAGAACGCGGTCGAGCGCGGCCTCAAGGTGCCGCCGTTCGTCAAGACCAGCCTCGCCCCCGGCTCCCAGGTCGTCACCCGCTATCTCCAGAATGCCGACCTTTTGCCCTACCTGGAAGCGCTCGGCTTTCACGTCGTCGGCTACGGCTGCGCGACCTGCATCGGCAACAGCGGGCCGCTGCCGGGGCCGGTGGCGGAGGCGGTCGACGCTAACGAGCTGGTGGTCGCGGCGGTGCTCTCGGGCAACCGCAACTTCGAGGGGCGCATCCACCCCCAGATCCGGGCCAGCTTCCTCGCCTCGCCCCCCCTCGTCGTCGCCTACGCCCTGGCCGGCAGCGTCGACCTCAACCTCAACCGCGACCCGCTCGGCCACGACCCGAACGGCGAGCCGGTCTACCTCAAGGACATCTGGCCGACCCAGGAGCAGGTGACGGAGACGGTCGCGAGCGCGATCAACCCCGACATGTTCCGCGAGGAGTACCGGACGGTCTTCGCCGGGGACGAGCGCTGGCAGGGCCTACCGGTGCCCGACGGCGCGCTCTACGCCTGGGACGCCGAGTCGACCTACGTCCAGGAGCCGCCGTACTTCCAGGACATGGCACCGGAGCCCGGCCCGCTCACCGATATCGACGGCGCGCGGGTGCTGGCGATGCTCGGCGACTCGGTGACGACCGACCACATCTCGCCGGCGGGGTCGATCCCCCGCGACAGCCCGGCGGCCCGCTACCTGGGCGAGCACGGGGTCAAGACCCACGAGTTCAACTCGTTCGGCTCGCGCCGCGGCAACCACGAGGTGATGATCCGCGGCACCTTCGGCAACATCCGCCTCCGCAACCTGCTCACCCCGGACAAGGAGGGTAACCGCACCGTCCACTTCCCGAGCGGCGAGGAGACCAGCATCTACGACGCGTCCCAGCGCTACCAGGCCGACGGCACCCCGCTGCTGGTGATCGCCGGCAAGGAGTACGGCAGCGGCTCGTCGCGCGACTGGGCGGCGAAGGGCACCCTGCTGCTCGGGGTGCGGGCGGTGCTCGCCGAGAGCTACGAGCGGATCCACCGCAGCAACCTGGTCGGGATGGGCGTGCTCCCGCTCCAGTTCCTGCCGGGCGAGAGCGCCGCCAGCCACGGCCTCACCGGCCAGGAGACCTTCTCCGTCGCCGGCATCGCGGAGGGGCTCGCCCCCCGGGCCCACCTGAGGGTGACCGCCACCGCCGACGACGGGACCGAGACGACGTTCACCGCGCTGGCGCGGATCGACAGCCCGGTCGAGGTCCGGTACTACCGCAACGGCGGCATCCTGCCGACGGTGCTCCGCCGCCTGCTCGGCACTGGCGAGGGGAGCGCCGGCGAGCCGGTCGCCGCGCAGGCCTGACTCGGGCTCCGGCTGCGCGGTGGTGACATCGCGGGCGCGCCGGGGGCTTCGCCCGCCCGGGGCCGCGCCCCGGGCTCAGGGACCAGGACGGCTGGAGCCGGCCGCGACCCCACCGGGCGAAGCACCGGCGATCACCCGGACTCTGAACAACGACCGCCGCGAGGCCACGTGGTCCGCCGGGCGACGCCGGGCCGCGTCGGCCCGCGACGCGGCGCCGACGCGGAAGGACGAGGGGGAGGCGCCCGTCGGCGTCTCCCCCTCGTCCGTGCAGCCCCTTCGAAGCCTACCCGCCTAGAAGAACTCGTGGGCGAAGATGATGATCGCGCTCGGCAAGGTCAGCGCGACGGTTCCGATCAGGGCCGCCCAGTAGAGCTGGCGCTGGCGGCGGACGCCCATCTCCCAGAAGTCGATCAACAGGATCCGGATCCCGTTCAGCGAGTGGTAGATCACCGCCCCGACGAGGGCGATCTCCATCGGGATCAGGAACGGGATGCTGTAGAACTCGACCGAGTGGTCGTAGACCTCCGGCCCGAAGCCGATCAGCATGATGCTGAGGATGTGGACCAGCAGGAAGAGGACGGTACCGATCCCGGTCGCGCGGTGCATCACCCAGGCGTACTGGCCGAGGTCGCCGTTGTAGATCGGGACCACGCCCGAGCGCAGGCTGCGGATCACGTAGAAGGCGATCGCGGCGATGCCGAGGTAGGTGGCGATCGCCACCCCGAAGAGCGAATAGCCGATCACGTCGCTGACCCAGATCGCGTCGGCGAGCGGCCCCTGGTTGTTGGCGACCTCCGACTCGTTGAACGTGAAGATCGTGATCGAGCCGAGCGCTGTCCAGGCGATACCGACGGCGAGGGCTACCGAGAAGGCGGTCACCCGCCAGCCGGGCCGGCGGAGGAAGTCGGTGATCGAGTAGCGCAGACCGACGATCCCGTGCCAGAGGGAGGCGAGCAGCAGCACCCAGTCGAACGCGCGCCAGAGCGGGTTCGCCCAGCGGCGGGCGACCCACTCGAAGGTCGTCTCCGACGGGATGTTGATGTAGTGGGTGATGAAGAGGTGGCCGAGGGCGAGGCCGAGGAGGGCAACGCCCGAGACGCGCAGGAAGTACCAGACGAGCCGGTCGGCTCCGGGGATCAGGGCCCCCACGCCGCCCGATTGGGCCCGCCGGTCCGAGATGATCGCCGCCATCCGCGCCCTGTCCTCCCGCCCCGCCGGGCCGCGGACCGACGGCCGCCAGGCCGTCCGCCGCGCCCGCTGTCGTCGGGCCAACGGCGGCCCGACCTGTCCTCGCGATGCCGCTATTGTACGTGTCCCCGCTCCGGCACGGACGCACCCAGGTTACCGACCGCGGCACCGCTGCCGAGCCGCCGTGACGGCCCCTCGCCGCGGGTGCGCCCCCCTCGCATACCCCGCCGACACGACCGGGAGGCCCGGGCCAGCGCCGGCCGTCCGGACCACGCTGGGCGCTCACGAAGCGGTGGTCCGGCGACCGGATCGCACCGGGAGCGGCCCCCCAGGCCGGGCCCAAACGCTGCCCGGCGCGGCGGGACAGACGCGGCGGGATGCGCTCACCGCAGGCGCGGCGACCGCGCCGGGGTCCGGCTTCAGATCCACGCCGTGGTCAGCGGCTCGGCGCCCCCCGCCGACCCAGCGCGTCTGACCCGGACCCACGACGGGGCAACTCCGGCGTTCGCTCTAGCGGCGCGAGGTGGCCACGCCGGCGAGGTGTTCCCGCCAGTAGTGGGCCGTCTTCGCGGCGACGGTGATGACGTTCTTGATCTCGCGCTCGAGGCGGAAGTGGGGGCCGGCGGGGAACCAGAGGACGCTGCCCTCGCGGCGGACCGTGACGTTCTCGACCACGATCGCCCGCAGCAGCCAGAGCGCCATCGCCTCGTCGTCGCACTCCATGCCGACCCAGCCCGGGACCGCGCTCCGCCGCACCGGCAGCCCCGTCACGAGCGCGATCCCGCGCTCGAGTTCCTCGACCACCCGGGCGTACCGGTCGGGGTCCGAGGCGACGGCCGCCGCGTCGACGGGCTCGAGCAGCGTGCCGCGGTGGGGGGCGCCGCCCGCCAGCGCCAGCTCGCAGAAGCCGCCCCACATCTCGTCCCAGGCGACCGCGCCGGAGTCGTCGTACCGGAGTGCCGCCGAGCCCATCGGCGCCGCGCTGACCGGCGCGCCGGGATCCCGATACCGTGGCGGCAGGATGCCCAGGGACGACCCCGGCGCCGCGGAGACGTCCTCCTCACCCCAGGCGTTGCCCGACAGCACTTCGACCGTCGCCTCGGCGAGGTGCGGGACGCGCCGACGCAGCGCCCGCCGAACGCTCTCCGCCAGGCGGGCGCTCTCGTCGGGAGGCAGTCCCGGCTCGACGACGACCGCCACCTCCGCCCAGAGCGCGTGCCCGAGCCAGCGGGCGCGGACGCTCCCCACGCGGGCGACGCCGGGGACATCGCCGGCCTCCTGCTCGATCCGGTCCACCACCGCCGGGTCGACCGCGTCCATCAGGCGGTACCAGACCCGGCGGGCGGCGTCGCGGGCGATAAAGACGATCGCCGTGCCGATCAGCAGACCGACCAGCGGGTCCGCGAGCGGGAACCCGAGCGCCGAGCCGGCGACCGCCACGAGGACCACCAGCGAGGTCAGGCCGTCGATCCGCGCGTGGAGCCCGTCGGCGACCAGCGCCTCCGAGCCGATCCGTCGCCCCGTGCGGACCTGAAAGAGCGCCACCGCCTCGTTGCCGAGGAACCCGACCACGGCGGCCGCGGCCACCCACGGGAGCTGCTCGATCGGCCGCGGGTCCGACAGCGTTCGGAGCGACTCCCAGAGGATGAAGCCGGCGCTGAAGACGATCGAGAGCACGATCGCCACCCCGGCCGCGTCCTCCGCCCGCCCGAAGCCGTAGGTGTAGCGGCGGGTGGCGGCCCGCCCGGCGAGGCGGAACGCGACCAGCAGCGGGATCGAGTTGAGGACGTCGCCGAGGTTGTGGACCGTGTCGGCCAGGAGGGCGACGCTGCCGCTGAGGAGCACGATGCCGGCCTGGAGCGCGGTGGTGACGCCGAGCGCCGCCAGCGCGATCCAGACGGCACGGATCCCTTCGCGGGTGGCGAGGGCCGGGTCGGCCGCGAGGTCGTGCTCCCCGTGCGCGTGACCGTGGAGGTGGAGCGCCGCCGCCACCCCGCCGAGCAGCCCCCCGGCGTGGAGATGCCGTTGCGCTCGCGCTCGCGCTCCGACCCCCTGACGCAGCATCGGTCCGCCCCCGCTCCCCTCCGGTATCATCCACTACCGAGTCTAGGGACGGGGCCACGCGGGGACCGCTTGTCGCAAAGATCGGCAGGAAGACGCTGTGACGCACGACTCGCTGCGGTGGGAGGCGACGCTCGCCGCGGCCGGGCACCGGGTCACCCGGCAGCGGTCGCTGATCCTGGACGCCGTCTGCGCCGGGGGCGGCCACACGCCGCTGGGCGAGGTCTACGCCCGGGTCCACCGGGCCGACCCGTCGATCGACCGGTCCACGGTCTACCGCGCCCTCCACCTCTTCGTCGGGTTGGAGATCGTGGTGGCCGCCGACACTGGCGACGGCGAGACCTACTACGAGATCAAGAAGGCGCGTCCCCATCACCACCTGGTCTGCCGCCGCTGCGGCCAGGAGCGGGAGATCGACGGCGCCGCGCTGCGTACCATGACCGACGAGGTCTACCGCCAGCACGGCTTCCAGGTCGCGACCGACCACCTCGTCCTGTTCGGTCTGTGCGAGGCCTGCCTCCGGGATCGCGGGTGATCGGCGCGGGCGGGGCTCCGGGACGGCGACGCCCGGCACGCCTGGATGGGCCGGCTCGGGCCACGGCCGATCCCGCAGGGGCGTAGCGCGGGTCGGTCTGCCCGACCCCGCACCGTGGCAGGGGTGCCCTGGGCCGCCGCGTCGCCCCTTGGACGGCGCCCGGAACGGGTCTACCATTGGACGAACGGCGAGAACTCGCGGGGTGATGCGCCCCGGAGACCGGCAGGTGGTCCCGGGTACGGCGTGGCAGGTCGGGGGGCGCGGGTGGACGGCACGGTCCGGCGGCTGGCGGTGGTGACGACCCTCGGGATGTTCCTGGTCCTGGTGATGGGCGCGACCGTCACCAGCACCGGCTCCGGCGAAGGCTGCGGCCGCTCCTGGCCGCTCTGCCACGGCGAGTTCATTCCCGCCTACACCATCGAGACGGCGATCGAGTACAGCCACCGCGCCGTCAGCGGGGCGGAGGGGCTGCTCGTCGCCCTGCTGGCGGTGACCGCCTGGCCCTACCGGCGCCGGCACCGCGAGATCCGGGTCCTCGCCCCCCTGATGGTCGGCTCGGTGGTCCTCCAGGCCGGGATGGGCGCCTGGGCCGTGCGCTACCCGCAGGAGTCCGCGGTGCTGGCGCTCCACTTCGGTATCTCCCTGATCGCCTTCGCCAGCGTGTTCCTGACGATGACCGCGCTCTACCGCCGGGGCCCCGCCGCCGCGGCGGGAAGCCGACCGCCGACCGCCGGCTTCCGCTGGGCGGTCTTCGGCGCGCTCGGGGTCGTCTACGTCGTCGCCTACTCCGGCGCCTACGTCCGGCACACCGGCGCCGAGCTGGCCTGCACGAGCTGGCCGCTCTGCAACGGGGAGGTCGTCCCAAGTCTGACCGGTCCGGAAGGGGTGGCCTTCTCCCACCGCCTGGCGGCCCTCGCCAGCATCGTCCTCGTCGCGGGGCTGACGGCGTGGGCGTACCGTGCCCGGGGGCAGCGCCCCGACCTCTACACCGTGTCGCTCGTCGCCTTCGGGCTGATCGTGCTCCAGGCGCTGAGCGGCGCCGCGGTGGTCATCACCGAGGTCACCCTGTACAGCGCCCTCGCCCACGCGGGGCTGATGGCGCTCCTGTTCGTGGCCCTCTGCGAGGGGTGCCAGCGCGCGGGCTGGCCCCGGCTCTGGCCCGCCCGCGGCCAACGGGCGCTGGCGCCGACCGCTTCGGCCGCCACGCGCTAGTCTCCAACCAGCCCGACGGGCCGGTTAGGGAAGACATCGTCCTCGCCACCGCTGCGTCTCTGCCGGTAACGGAGCGAGTGGCGGGCGGAGCGTCAGCGGGCTCAGCTCGGCTCAACGTCACGGCGGTCCGTCGGTTCGCCGCGGGCACCGGGACGGCTTCACGGCCAGGTCTCGACTTTTCGGGGGTGCTCCCGTCGCGGAGGGATGACCATGGCAGGCCCCGCACGAGGCGGCGCGGTGATCCCCTTCTACGGGGCGGACGACCGGGCGAGGTTCGCCATCGAGCGCCGCTGCATGGACCGCGACGGCGCCGTCCTCCGCCGCCTCGACGACCTGCTTCCGCGCGGTGACCGCGACCGGCCGGCGCTGGTCCTCGACACGGGCGCGGGCGACGGCTACACCGCCGACCGCCTGACCCGTCCCGACCGCCGTGTGGTCGCCCTCGAGCCGGCGGCCGGGATGCTTGAGCGCGGGCGGGCGCTGCCGTGGGTGCGGGGGGCCGCGCAGGGCCTCCCCTTTCGCGGCGGTGCCCTCGATGCCGCCTACGCGACCTGGGCCTACTTCTTCCCCGAGCTCGGCCACGGCGACGCCGGCCTCGCCGAGTGGCACCGGGTGGTCCGCCCGGGCGGGACGCTCGTCTTCGTCGACAACGCCGGCGACGACGCGTTCTCGGCGCTGGGCGACCAGGCGATCGCCAGCGACCCCGCCTGGTGGGCCGCCCGCGGCTTCGTCGCCGACATCGTCGCGACGAGTTTCCGGTTCGACACGCTCGACGAGGCTCGCGCCCTGCTCGGCTTCTACTTCGGCGACCGCGGCCGAGGGGTGAGCGAGCTCGAGATCGGCTACCGCGTCGCGGTCTACACCGCCCGATCTCGGGGACCGTCGACCTCGGCCCACTGACCGACCGTCGGCGCCTGCCCGCCGAGGGACCGTCGGCGCCTGCCCGCAAGGGTCCGTCGGCCGGCCGCTCCGCCCGGCTTCCGCATACCTCCCCGGGCCGCGTCATCCCGTCGCCCCGCACACCCGGCCGTGGCGTTGGCGCCGCCCCTACCGGCCGGCGGGATCTGGCACCGGTCGCCGGGACCGGCGGAGCGCGAGGGTGACCAGGGCCGACGCCTCAACGACCGACGAGCCGGCCATCGCCAGCGGGATGCCGACCAGGCCGAGCGGCGGGACCAGCGACGCCATCAGGCCCAGCCGCAGTCCGAGCTGGACGAGGTTGCTCAGGAGCGGCGTCCGGGCGTCACGCCCGGCGAGAATCGCCCGACCGGCGATCTCCGTGGCGACGTAGGCTGGCAGGCCGACGGCGTAGCCGGTGACCGCGAGGCGGGTCAGGTCGGTCGCGTCGGCGCCGTAGCGCCCGTGCTCGAACAGGATCCGCGCGAGCGGACCGCCGAACAGCAACAGGCCGGCGGTGCCCGCGAGGCTGAGCGCGAGCGCCACGCCAAGCGTGCGGCGAAGGGTCGCTCGGAGCCGTGCGGTATCGCCGGCCGCGGCGTGGGCGGCGAGGCGGGGAAACGCGGCCTGGCCGATCCCGTGGCCGAGCAGGGTGACCGGGAGCCCGGCCAGCAGCCACGCGTTGTGGAGCGCCGGGATCGCCGCCGCGTCGCCGAGGCGGGAAGCGAAGGCGGCCTCGGCGACGAAGCCGGCGTAGTTCACCCCCATCGAGAGCCCGTTCGGCACCAGCAGCCGCCCGACCTCCCGCAGCCGCCGGTCGCCCAGGTCGAGCACCGGTCGCCAGCGTGCCGTCCGGCCCGCGCGGCCGTGCCACTCCCCGCGCAGCCCGGGGAGCATCATGGCGACCTGGAGGAGCGACCCCAGCACGACGCCGCAGGCGGGCCCCCAGATCCCGACCGTCGGCACGGCCATCGACGCGCCGACCCCGGCGAGCACGCCGAGGTTGTGGGCCGCGACGCCCAGGGCCGGGAGCAAGAAGCGGTTCCGACTCTGGAGCAGAGCCGTGACGACCGTGCCGGCCCCGAGGATCACCGGCTGAAGCAGCATGATCCGGGTCAGCGCCGTGGCCGTCGCCTGCCCTTCGGCCGAATAGCCAGGGACGAGCAGGCGCTCGACGAGCGCCGGCGCGGCGACCTGGCCGAGCAGGGCGACGAGCGCGAGTCCCAGCGTCAGGGTGTTGAGCACCAGGCCGGCGAGCCGCCAGGCGGCCGCGTCACCCTCCTCGCGGCGGGTCGCGACGAGGACCGGGATGAAGGCCGACGAGAGCGCCCCGCCGGCGACCAGGGCGAACACGGCGTCGGGCAGGCGGGACGCGGCGTAGTAGGCACCGGCCGTCTCGTCGGCGCCGAACTGCCGGTTCAGCAGCACCTGCCGTAGCGCGCCCAGCGCCGCCGAGACGAACGAGGTCGCCATCAGCAGCAGGCTGGCTTCGGTGACGGAGAACGGCCGGCCGGATGTCGTCGCGACCCGCGCCAGCAGCGACCGGCGGCCGGGCGACGCGCCATCGGCCGGGGGCTCGGCGAGACGATCCGCGCCCGCGGCCCCGGTGGTCGGCTCCGCCTGACCGGCCGCCATCAGCCGTGCCGCTCACCCCGCACCGTCGGCGTGCGGCCGAACCGGCGACACCAGCCGCTGCCCTCGCGGAGTCCAACCATGCCATCGTCCCTCGTGCCGCACCGCCCGTTCGGCGGCCCATTGTGGGCATTGCCATCGCCGAGCCGCAACTCCAGGGCGGGCCGACCACGAACCGCTACTGCCTCGGACGGACCGACGGGACGTCCCGATCGGGTATCGGGACCGGCCGGGAACCCGCTGGCGAGCCCCAACGGCCCTGCCCCAGCGGGCGCGTCCGACAGGGCTGGGCGGCAGGCGCGGCGGCGAGACGGGCGGGCCACCGTCCGAGATCGGCGCGGGGCACCCACCGGCGGCGCCCCCGGCCTCCCCTCGCCCCCACGGCTTCCTGTTCTCACGACACCCCTGGCGCTCGCCGTTCGGGGTCGAGGGCGCCAGGTTGTCCGGCTACGCCCTTGGCTCGCGGCTGAAGAGCGCCATCGCCCAGACGAAGCCGACCAGGGCGATGCCGGCGCACCAGGCGACGGCGAGGATCGCGCTGTTGCCGATCGGCGTGCCCAGCAGCAGGCCCCGCAGGGTCTCGATGACGGGGGTGAAGGGCTGGTACTCGGCGAACCAGCGCAGCCCGGTCGGCATCGACTCGGTGGGCACGAACCCGCTGCCGAAGAAGGGCAGGAACACGAGGGGCTGGGGGAGGTTGCTGGCGGTCTCGACGCTCTCGGACGCCAGGCCGAGCGCGACCGCCAGCCAGATGAGCGCGAGCGCGACCATCACGAGGAGGCCGGTCGCCGCGACCCATTCGACGGCGTCGGCGTTGGGCCGGAATCCGATCAGCAGCGCCACGCCGAGCACGACCCCCATGCTGAGAACCGCCTGGATCAGACTGCCGAGGACGTGGCCGATCAGGACCGAGGCGCGGGAGATGGCCATCGTCCGGAACCGGGCGATGATGCCCCTGGTCATGTCCATCGCGACCGAAATCGCCGTCCCCTGGACGACGGCCGCCACGGTCATCATGAGGATGCCGGGCGTGACGTAGTCGACGTACGCGCCGCGGCCGCCCCCCGGGGCGCCGAGCCCGGCGCCGAGCGTGCCGCCGAAGACGTAGACGAACAGGAGCAGGATGACGACCGGTATGCCGGCGAGCAGCAGGGTCATCGAGGGGTAGCGCAGCATGCGCCGGAGGTTGCGGCGCAGCATCGTCGCCGAGTCGACGACGGCGTCGGAAAGGGCAGTCATCGCGCGCGATCCTTCCGTTCGTTGCCCGGACCCCGTTCGTTGCCGGGGCCGGTGAGGGCGAGGAAGACGTCGTCGAGGTCGGGGGTGTGGACCGAGAGGTCCTCCACCACGATCGATGCTTCGTCGAGCCGGTCGAGCAGGGCCTTCAGCGACCGGACGCCGCCGTCGGTGGGGACCAGCAGCGCGAGCGCCTCGTCGTCGCGGGACGCCCCGGCGAGGGCACGGGCGGCCGCCTGGAGCCCGGCGGCGTCTGCGAACCGGAGGCGAACGTGGCCGCCGGGGATGCGGCGCTTGAGCTCGTCCGCGGTGCCCTCGGCGACAACCTTCCCCTGGTCGAGGACGGCGATCCGGTCGGCGAGCTGGTCCGCCTCCTCCAGGTACTGCGTCGTGAGGAAGACCGTGACCCCGCCGCCGACGAGGTCGCGGACGATCCGCCACATGGTGCGGCGGCTGCGCGGGTCGAGGCCGGCGGTCGGCTCGTCGAGGAAGATGACGCGCGGGTCGCCGACCAGAGTCATCGCCAGGTCGAGCCGCCGCCGCATGCCGCCGGAGTAGGTGGCGGTCATCCTGTCGCCGGACTCGGTCAGGTCGAAGCGATCGAGCAGATCGGCGGCGCGCCGCCGGCCCTCGCGCCGGCCCAGGTGGTGCAGGTCCGCCATCAGGATCAGGTTCTCCCGGCCGGAGAGGAGGTCGTCCACCGCCGAGAACTGGCCGGTCACGCCGATCCCGGCCCGGACCGCCCCGGGCTCCCGGGCCAGGTCGTGGCCGCAGACGCGCGCCTCGCCGCCGTCGGCCGCGAGCAACGTCGCCAGGATCCGCACCGTGGTGGTCTTGCCTGCCCCATTGGGACCGAGCAGCGCGAAGACCGTCCCCGCGGCGACCGTCAGGTCGATGCCGTCGAGCACGACCTGCTTGCCGTAGGCCTTGCGTAGGCCCGTCGCCGCGATCGCGGGTGCGGGTCCGGTTGCCGCCAACGTCGCCACGTCGCCTCCTTCCGTGTCGTCGGGGGTTGGCCATGGGACACCGAAGGTCGGCACGCCGGCCCCGTGCTACACTCTCGTTCACTCTCGTGCGAAGCAGAACGGTCGATATTTTACTTCGCTGCGAAGGTAAACCAACGGTAGGGCGGAGTGGGCGGGTTGTCAAGGAGCGACGTGGACGGCGAGCGCGAGCGGCTGATCGGGGAGCTCGTGCGGGAGGTTCGCCAGCTCGGGGGCCTCGGCGCGACCTTCTTCCGGGCGGCCGCCGGACGGACGGGGATGAACGCCACCGACCAGCAGGTCGTCGACATCCTCCGTACCACGGGGCCGACGACCCCCGGACGGCTCGCCGAGTTGACGGGGCTCACCACCGGGGCGACCGCGCAGATGCTCGGCCGGTTGGAACGGGACGGGCTCGTGCGGCGGGAGCGGGACCCCGAAGACGGGCGGCGGGTCCTGGTCCGGCTCGCCGCCGGCGGGGACGCGACGGCGAAGATGGGGCCGGCCTTCGAATCCGTGGGCCGGGCGCTGGCGGAGACGGCCGCGCGCTACGACGACGAGCAGCTCACCGTCCTCCTCGGATTCGTGCAGCGCGCCGGTGCGGTGTACGGGGAGGAGATCGACCGGCTGCGGGCGGTGCCCGCGGCTGGAGGGGCAGGGGACCTCTCCGCGCCGCTCGATGGCGTGGAGAGCGGCCGGCTCGTCTTCTCCTCCTGGGCCTCCCGGCTCCGACTGCGGGCCGACACCGGGCTGGACGTGCTCTACCGGGCCAGCTTCACGGGGCCCGTGCCCGACGTTCGGGCCGATGGGGGCACCGTCACCGTCCGCTACCCGCGACGCCTTCGGCTCTTCGACCGGAGCCAGCACGGGGCGGAGGTCGTGCTGAGCACCGCCGTCCCGTGGCGGATCGAACTCCAGGGCGGGGCGTCGGAGGTGGTCGCGGAGCTGGCCGGCCTCGACCTCGCCGGGCTCGAGGTGAAGGGCGGGGCGAGCTCGTTCCGGGTCGACCTGCCCGATCCCCTCGGCGCGGTGCCGGTGCGGATCGCCGGCGGGGCGTCGGAGATCAGGGTTCTGCGCCCTCCGGGCGTCGCCGCCCGCATCCGCCTCAAGGGCTGGGCCTCCCAGCTGACCTTCGACGGCCAGACCTTCGGCAGCATCGGCAGCGACGCGTGGCTCCAGAGTCCCGACTACGAGGACGCCACCCGGCGCTACGACATCGAGGTCTCCGGCGGCGCCAACGACGTGACCGTGATCACGTCGCCCGGCTGACGACGGCCCCCGACCCGCGGCCAGCCCACGGCGGGCGAAGCCGGCTCCGCAGTCGAAGCCGGCTCCGCTGGGCACGGCCGCGTCGCCGTCACGCGGCACCCCGCGGCGGCAGCCCCCGCCCGCGGGGTGTCGTCCCGTGCGTCACGGCCCGCGTCGCTGTCCCCGCCCGGGACCAGAGGCCGCCCGGCCCGGGGCCGTGGACCAACCGGGGGCTCCGATCGGCGCCGAACCCGATCCGCCCCACGGTGCCCTCGGCGTCCGTCCCCGGGGGTTTGCGTGGGGTCCGCATCCCACGGCTGGCGCGGCGGCGCGTTGCCCGCCGGTGCGGCGCGGCCGCGGACCGCGCCCCTTCTAACGCTTTTATGACGGCGGTGCCCCGGATCCTAACGCGGCTCTAATGTGCCGGCCTGTAGGCTGCCCTCGGTCCGCGGCGGGGTCGCCCCCGCTCCGGTGGGCTCCAGTGGGCACGCGACGGCCGCTCGGCCGGGCGCCGCGGGCGCTTCCGCGGGGGACGTCCGGCGTCCTCGAGTGCCGTGCCCATGGCGGGTCGAGCGGAACGCGCGGAGCGGGCGGAGCGGCTGCATTCAGTCGTCACCGGTGGACCGATACGACGACGCGCCGACGACTTCCACGTTCGTGAGGCCCCACGGACACACATATTATGTCGATTCGCCCTAGGGTGAGTCGCCGCGCCACCGAACCGCGGAGACGGCGGCCGACGGCGCGGCGATGGACAAGGTGCGGCAACGCCGGTCCACGCCAGGAGGAGGCGTCTCGGTCCCACGGTCACCGCCGTTCGGCCGCACCGGTGGCGGGCGCGGCGGCACCCGGCGGGCGTCTACGCCATCGGGCCGAGATGCCGCCGCCGGGCCTGGGCTACGGTCGGGGTCGCGGTCGGGGCGACCGTGACTGTCGACGCCCTGGGCAGGGCGCCCGCGCCGAGTTCTTGGGGAGCAGATGACCGCGACGAGCACCAAGCCGGCGCAGCCGCCCGGCCAGCTCAGGGGCTGGTTGCTGGAAGGGCACGCCCGCGAGGCCGAAGGACCGCACGTCCGCGCGCGCCACGCGCACTCCTGGTGGCGGGTGATGTGCCTCACCGGCGTCGACTACTTCTCCACCCTCGGCTACCAGCCGGGCATCGCGGCGCTCGCCGCCGGGGTGCTCTCGCCGATCGCCACCCTCGTCCTGGTCCTGCTCACCCTCCTGGGCGCCCTGCCGGTCTACCGCCGCGTCGCCCAGGAGAGCCCCCACGGCGAGGGGTCGATCGCCATGCTGGAGCGGCTGCTCGGCTGGTGGCAGGGCAAGCTGTTCGTGCTGGCGCTGCTCGGCTTCGTCGCCACCGACTTCGTGATCACGATCACCCTCTCCGCCGCCGACGCCACCGCCCACCTCGTCGAGAACCCCTTCGTCCCGGCGGCCCTCGAGGGGCAGCGGGTCGGCGTCACGCTGGTCCTGGTCGCGATCCTGGGCGGAGTCTTCCTCAAGGGCTTCAAGGAGGCGATCGGCATCGCCGTGGTGCTGGTGGCGGTCTACCTGCTGCTCAACCTCGTCGTCCTCGCCGTGAGCCTGGAGCACGTGATCGCGAACCCCACCCTGGTCGGCGACTGGCGGCGGGCCCTCACCACCGAGCATGGCAACCCGGTGATGATGGTCGCGGTGGCGCTGCTCGTCTTTCCCCGGCTGGCGCTGGGGCTGTCCGGCTTTGAGACCGGGGTGGCGGTGATGCCGCTGGTCGAGGGCGCCCCGGGCGAGGACCCGGCGCGCCCGGCCGGGCGCGTCCGCAACACCCGCAAGCTGCTCACGGCCGCGGCGCTGACGATGAGCGGCTTCCTCGTCGCCAGCTCGTTCGCGACCACCGTGCTCATCCCGCACGAGGAGTTCGAGGAGGGCGGAGAGGCCTACGGCCGGGCCCTCGCCTTTCTGGCGCACGAGTACCTGGGCGACGGCTTCGGCACGGCCTACGACGTCAGCACGATCCTGATCCTCTGGTTCGCCGGCGCGTCGGCGATGGCCGGGCTCTTGAACATCGTGCCGCGGTATCTGCCCCGCTACGGGATGGCGCCCGACTGGACCCGCGCTACCCGGCCCCTGGTGCTCGTCTTCACCGCCGTCGCCTTCGCGGTCACCGTCATCTTCGAGGCCGACGTCGAGGCCCAGGGCGGAGCCTACGCGACCGGCGTGCTGGTCTTGATCACGTCCGCGTCCGTGGCCGTCACGCTCGCCGCGCGGGCGGCGGGCCAACGGCGGCTCGTCTACGCGTTCGGGGCGATCTCGCTCGTCTTCACCTACACCACCCTCGCCAACGTCGTCGAGCGGCCCGACGGGATCAGGATCGCCGGCTTCTTCATCGGCGCGATCGTCGTCGTCTCGCTGGTCTCGCGCGCCGTCCGGTCGACCGAGCTGCGGGCGACGGAGGTCCTCTTCGACGAGGCGGCGGAGCGCCTGATCGCCGCGGGGAGCCGCGACGGCTACGTGCGGATCATCGCCAACCACCCCGACGAGCGCACCTCACGGGAGTACCTCGTCAAGGAGCGGGCGGAGCGGGAAGCGAGCCACATCCCCGCCGGCGACCCGATCCTGTTCCTCGAGGTGACCGTCCGCGACGCCTCGGAGTTCGCGCCGGTCGTCTGCGTGGCGGGCGTGGAGATCGGGGGGTTCAAGGTGCTGCGAGCGGAGGCCGCCTCGGTCCCGAACGCCATCGCGGCCGTGGCGCTCGCCATCCGGGACGCGACCGGCAAGCGGCCCCACGTCTACTTCGGCTGGACCGAGGGCAACCCGCTCAAGTACCTGGCCCGCTTCGTCCTCTTCGGCGAGGGCGACATCGCCCCCCTCACCCACGAGGTCCTGCGCAAGGCCGAGCCCGACCCCGCCCGCCGCCCGGCGCTCCACGTCGGGTAGAGCGGTGATCGGGGGTCGGCATCGCCGGCTCCCGGTGGACCGGCGAGTCGGGGTCGGGCCCGGCCGGGGCGTCCCCCGTGGTCGCCGGCCGACCGTGGTGGCCCGGGCGTCGCGCGGCTGCTCGCCGATGTCGCGAACGGTCGCATCGATCTCGACCGCGTCCGTGACACGGGCCACGTCGGGACACGGCGACCGGGAGGATGCTCGGCCCGGTCGCCGCACCTGCCCTGACCCCGGACCCGCGATCACCGCGGTCCGCCAACACCGCGACTGCCGGGCGCCGAGCCGACGGGTGGGCACGGGACTCCGCCGGGCGGGCGACCGCCTCGTGTCCGCCCGGACCACCGGCCGCCGCCCGCCGGCGCGGGGTCGTCCTGGAGGAGAGGACCGTTTGGGATGCCCGAGACGCCGTCCGAGGACGCGGAGTCCGGCCGTATCTCGTCGCCGCCCTGGTGGTAGGCGCCGCCACCCTGGCGATGCTCCCCGTCCGGAATGCGCTGGGCGTCCTCAACGTCCTGCTGGTCTACCTGCTCCTGACGATCGCGGTCGCCCTGACGGCCGGGGAGCGGCCCGCCCCGGTCGCCGCGGTGCTCGGCTTCCTGGCGTTCGACGTCTTCTTCAGCCCGCCCTACCTCACAGTCACCATCGCCGCCCCCGACCACGTCCTGGCGCTCTCCGTCTACCTCGGCATCGCCATCGGCACCGGGCGACTCGTTGGACGCGTCCGGGTTCGAACCGAGGTCGCCGAGCGGGGGCAGCGACGCACCGCGATCCTCTACGAACCCAACGCGGCGCTCGTTGGCGGAGTGACCCTCGACGCGATCCTCGTCACCATCGCGGCGCGGCTGGTCGATGTCTATGGCGCGACCCGCTGCCGGATCCTGCTGCCCGGCGGCGACACCGGGCTCGCCGTCCGCGCCGCTTACCCGGTGGCCGGCGACCACCTGGCGGCCGGCGACCACCCGGCGCCCGTCGACGCGCCGCCGGATCGGCAGGCCCTGCCGATGGCGACCTGGGCGATGGAGCATCGCCGGCCCGCGGGGAGACGGACGGCCGGGCGACGGGTCCGGCTGCCCCACGGCACCGCGCCCGCGGCCAAGCCGCCGCTCCCGACAACGTTGCTCCCGCACCCGGGACCGGACGTGCTCTACGTTCCCATCACGACGGCCGAGCGCACCATCGGCGTGCTGGAGGTGACCGGCCGACCCGGGGGCGGCCGGTTCGGCGAGGAGGACGAACGCCTCCTCGGCACCTTCGCGGCCCAGGCAGCGCTGGCCCTGGAGCGGGCGCGCCTGACCGAGGAAGCGGCGCGGGCGGCGATCCTCGCCCAGTCCGACGACCTGAAGTCGGCCCTGCTGGCCGCCGTCTCGCACGACCCGCGGACGCCACTGGCCGCGATCAAGGCCTCGGCGACGTCGCTCCTGGACCGCGGGGTCGCGTGGCGGGAGGAGGAGCGCACCGAGTTCCTACGGGCCGTCGACGAGGAGACCGACCGCCTGACCTCGATGGTCGACAACCTGCTCGACCTGTCGCGGATCGAGGGCGGCGCGCTGCGGCCGGACCGCGTGTGGTACGACGCGGCCGAGCTCGTCGACGGCGTCGCCGGTCGGTTCTCGTCCCGCGCGGGGGCGCGGGAGGTCAGCGTCCGGGTCGCCGAGGGCCTGCCGCTGGTCTGGCCCGACGACGTCGAGATCGCCCCGGTGCTCACCGATCTGCTCGAGAACGCGCTCGCGTACACCCCGGCCGGGGCGCCGATCACGATCGCGGCGCGCCCGGCGGCCTGCGCCGTGGGCCTGGCGGTCAGCGATCGGGGGTGGGGCATCCCGCCCTAGGTACGGACGTGCCTGTTCGAGACGTTCTCCCGCGGCGATGCCGAGGGGGGCCGGGTCCCGGGGACCGGGATCGGCCTGGCGATCAGCCGGGGGAGGGAGGGCGCGTCCCAGACTTACCGGTCGCTCTGGGCCTCCGCCCGCTCCGACGCCGGCCGCTCGGGCGTCGTCGCGTCGCCGCCGGGCCGCGCCCAGTCGCCCGAGCGGCCACCCGACTTGCGCTCGAGACGGACGGCCTCGATGGTCATGCCCCGGTCCGCCGCCTTGACCATGTCGTAGATCGTGAGCGCCGCCGCGCTGACCGCGGTGAGGGCCTCCATCTCGACGCCGGTCTGGCCGCGGGTCTCGACCCGGGCGGCGATCGCCACCCCCGCCGCGCCGTCCTCTTCGCCAGCCGAAGGTTCCCCGCCACCGGCGCCGGCGCCGGCGTCGACCCGGTCGACCAGCGCGAAGTCGACCTCGATCCGGGTCAGCAGCAGCGGGTGGCACATCGGGATCAGCTCGTGGGTCCGCTTGGCGGCCATGATCGCGGCGACCTGGGCCACGGCCAGGACGTCTCCCTTCGCCGCCCGACCCTCCCGGATCAGCGCCAGCGTGGCCGGCTCCATCCGGACGAGCCCGGTGGCGACCGCGATCCGGTGCGTGGCCGCCTTCTCGCCGACGTCGACCATCCGGGCCCGCCCGGCCGCGTCGAAGTGGGTCAGCCCCGATGCCCCGGGTGCTGGGTCGCCGGAGTCCGTCGTCTGATCGTCTCGCATCGGTCTCCTCGTGATCGCTGAAGGGGAGTGCACGGAGCTCCCAGGGACGGATCCGCCTGCCCCGCTTCCGGCACCCGGAGGGTCGTCAACCGCGCGACTCCGGAGCAGCACGGTCTGGGTTGGGCGCTGAGCCGCCTCCACACCACCCGCGGCCGGCAGGGGATCGCTCCCGTGCCGGCGGCCCTGGCCCGCCCCATATGATGCCCCAATGACCGACCGTCCCGAGCGGCGGATCCTCCTCGTGCGGCACGCGACGCCAGGCGTCGACCCGGCGCGCCGGGCGGACGAGTGGCGGCTCTCGCCTGTCGCCCGAGCGGAGGTCGACCGTCTGGCCGAGAGGATCGCTACCTACCGACCGACGACGATCGTGACGAGCCCCGAGCCCAAGGCAACCGGGACGGCGGCCCTGCTCGGGGAACGCCTCGGGCTCCGCGCCGAGCTCGTCGACGGGCTGCGCGAGCACGACCGGACAGGTGTCCCCTTCCTGACGGAGGCGGCCTGGGAACGCGCCCTGGTCGCGTTGTTCACCAACCCCGATGCGCTCGTCCTCGGGCGCGAGACGGCGACGGAAGCCCGGGCGCGCTTCGGGCTGGCCGTCGATGCCGCGCTCGCCGACCACGCCGAGGGCGACCTCGTGGTGGTCACCCACGGCACGGTGCTGGCCCTCTTCGTGGCCCAGCACAACGGCGTCGACCCCCTCGCCTTCTGGCGTCGCCTCGCCATGCCGGACCTGGCCGTTCTCGCCGTGTCCGGCTTCGCCCTCCTTGACGGCCCGGTCGGCGGCCCAATCGACGCCCCGTTCGGCGCACCGAACCCTGGGGCGGTCCGTGGAGCCGAGCGGTGATTCGAATTCCGGCCGTAGGCTGGTGGTTCCCGGGCGCGCCGACGACCGGGACCGCCCAGAGACAGCTCCGCGGTCAGGGACCCAGCCGCGAAGCCAGCTCGAGCCGACGTCTGACCCGCCAGGCGAAGACCAGCCGATCAGCCGGACTCCGCCCAGCACGGGCTCGGGATGGCTGCTGTGGCCTCCGAGGCTTCCTACCCCAGCCGGCTTGAGTCGGCTTCGTTCCTGAGCCCAGGGCTTGCCCCGGGCGAGCCGGCCGCCGTCGCGCCCCCCATCCCCCTCCCGATCACCCGGACACCGTCGAGGCTGACTCAGCCCTTGCGGCACGAGATAGTCGGGCGGCGTCCCGGTGCCCGACGAGTGGGACCGGCACGTCGGTCCCGCCGGCGGTAGACTCGGCCCCTCGACGCGAGTCGCGCGACGGTCCAGGGGCAGCCGCCACTCGCTGGCACGGACGCACGGCTGCCGCCGGACGGTCTCCGGCCGCCCGCGTCGGCCGACCGATGGCGCAGCCAACCGAAAGTGACCACTGCCGACCCCGCCCATGCCGAGCGCTGTGCGGCGCGATGCTCGTCGTTTCAACAATTGCTCGAAGGCTGCCCGGTTCATTCGCTGCTCTCCCTCTGATCCGTTCCGGGTACCCTGCCGGCACCCTTCGGTAAGGTG